>NZ_JAWXXL010000001.1:0-485255 GCF_034334985.1 Acutalibacter intestini
TCTGGATATATTCCCGCGTCCGTCCCAATGTCCACAACCTGCCGGTGATTCCGAATTCTTCCGGCACTCTCTCCTCAATTGTCTTCCGGACATTCTCTTGCTCTTCCGGGGTTAGAACCATATGGCTCCCGGGCTTTCGCCCGTATTTTTTCCGTTCCAGGGAGGCCGATCCTTCTCGTTGATACGCTGTCCATATTTCGCTCGCGCGATTCTGGCGTACACCGGTTAATTCCTCAATTTCTTTTCCCGTTTTCCCCATTTCCTTGAGCCGTACTACCTGCCTGCGTATCTCCTTGAGTCCCTCTCTCCCTACTTTCCTCATGTCGATGTATTCCATACCTTCCATTTTACCACTCCTGCCCCCGCTTTCCTAGCTTTTCTTTCGAAAGTAATACTATTTTCGGGTATGGTCTGAAAAAGACAAAACAGGCATCAGTATTCTCGACAAGGTTTTGCATAAACTGGTAAAGCAGATATGGAATGAAGACCTGAGGCAGGATAAGACCACCTTTGGAATCGTTGACGCGCAAAGCGTGCAGAATGCCGACACAGCAGAAGAGAAAGGTTACGACGCAGGAAAAAAGTATCAGGAATCAAGCGCCACGTTGTCGTAGATACAATGGGGCTGCCTCATGCCATAGCCGTAACAACCGCTGATGTTACAGACCGGGATGGGGCTATTCAGATGATCCTTCTCAACCTGGACAGTCTTTCCTGTGTAAAGAAGTTTCTGGTAGATGGAGGATACTCCGGCGAACGCTTTGCCAATCAGATCAAGGAGATTTGTGGCGCGCAGGTCGAAGTTGTAAAGCGCAACGAATTACACAAATTTGTCGTACTGCCGCGCCGCTGGGTGGTAGAACGCCTATTCGGCTGGCTTGACAAATTCCGCAGGCTTTGGAAAAATTGTGAGCGCAAACTCTGTATTTCTGCTCAGATTCTTACTTTTGCCCTCATTGCTGTCCTTGTCAGAAGATTTTAAACAGGCTCTTAGTAGCTTGCTCGAACTTATTTTGCTCAAATTGTCCTAATGTGCCCTGCAAATGCGTAGCAGTTCTCTGCTGTCCTATCAAGCGAGAATAAGTGCGTCAAAATGAGTAAGGTGTACTTTTTTACAAACACCAAAATATGTATGTCTTACGTGGAATCCATGGGGTTAATTGTGGACGGAATAGGCAAAAAGGTCCTTGCATTTTCTTGGGTTATATGTTATAATGACGAAAAATGAATTACTCTTGAAAAGTACACCTTTTCATAGTTGACCTGATTCCCTTTTTGTCCCATTTGCTATCCGGTATTCACGTAAACGCTTATAAAACGTGGCGGCGCTCATATCGCAAAGCTCAAGCACTTGACTTATGTCAAGTGCTTTTTCTTGCCATCGGTTCACGATCTGCGCGAAATCCTCCGGCACCGGCTTCTCCGGCCTGCCGAACCGCACACCTCTAGCTTTCGCTGCCGCGATACCCTGCTCCTGTCTTTTCTTGATGTTGACCCGCTCGTTCTCCGCCACAAAGGAGAGTATCTGCAACACCAAGTCAGCAATAAAGGTTCCCATCAGGTCTTTGGCTGTTCTGGTGTCCAGCAGCGGCATATCAATCACGCAGATGTCTACATCTTTAATTTTCGTGAGGATGCGCCACTGCTCCTGTATCTCCTTGTAGTTGCGGCCCAGGCGGTCGATGCTCAGAATGTAGAGCAGATCGCCGGGCTTTATCTTTTTCACCAGTCGTTGATATTGCGGCCTCTCGAAGTCCTTGCCGGACTGTTTGTCCATATAAATGTTGCGGGGTGGCACCTCCTTTGTATTCAGCGCGATCCGCTGCCTGTCCTCGTTCTGGTCGGTGCTGGAAACACGGATATAACCGTAAGTTTTCATGAAAACTCCTCCTCTCGTCTTGGACTTAATGTACCCTAATTTGTTGCACAAGAAAAGCCCGAGAGCATTTTCGCTCTCGGGCATAAATCTATCACAATTCTACTTCTTCAAATAATTCATAAGCATCTGCGCCGTCTCGGCTCTGGTCGCTCTCCCTTGCGGATCGAGAATTCCGTTCCCCTTGCCGTTGACGATACCATTCTCGTTGGCCCAGCAGATTGCTTTCCAGGCGTAGCCGCTGACCTTCCCGGCATCGCAGAAATCGACCTCATTCTTACGCGGTTCGGGGCTTCCGGCGTAGCGCCAGAGCATTACCGCCAGATCCTGCCGGGTGATGGGCCGGTCCGGGGCGAACTTCCCGCCGCCAATTCCGGTGACGATGCCCTTTTCCGCCGCCCAATTCACCGCGTCAGCGTACCAGCCGGTAGTTACGTCGGTGAACGCACCGCTCTTGGCCTGGGGCCTCCCTTCCTTATTATAAATAATCTGCGCGAATTGGGCGCGGGTCAGATCATCGTTGGGGCCAAACTTGCCGTTCGCGTAGCCGTCCATCAGGCCGTTGGTGCAAACATACTCGATCGCTTTGATATACCAACCAGTATCGCTCACGTCCGGGAAAGGACTCTTCCACGGCTTTGGCGAAGGACTGGGGGATGGAGTGGGGGTAGGCGAACCACTCGGCGAGGGGCTGGGCGAACCGGTGGGTTCCGGGCTGGGTGATACGGCAGGCACAAAATCAGCCTTTACAGTTACATTCCGGCTGGGCATTTTGAAGGTAAACTTGCCGTTCTTCTCGGTTCTCTCCACTGTCTTGCCCTGGCTGTCTGTGACGATGATCTTGCCCAGCTTGTAGCCGCTGTCAGGCTTGACCGTCAGCGTCACCGTGCCGCCAGAATAGATGCTGGTGGGGCTGGCAGTGACCGTGCCATGCTCAGTCTTGTCGACCTTTACGGTGTAGTAACTGACGGATGGATACCAGCCGCCGCCGGAACTTCCGCCAGAACTGGGGGTTTTCTTATAGCCGATTGCCACAGGGGACAGGCTGCTGAACTTGCACTTCAAGCCATCAGAGGTCAACACATAGTTGAGGGTTTCAATGGTTCCGGCACTGGGGCCGCTGGAAATCAGGTGCTGCACGGTGAAGGTGTAACCACTGGCCCCGATTCCCTCTGGGTAGGGCAGGATCGCCGTGACGCCGTCATCCGGGAAATTAGCAGCATCAACATTATGCCAATTCCCACTTTCGTCCTTGTATTGTAAGGTCACGTCCAGCACCGCGATCTGCTTCCCCGCATCGGCCATCACCTCTGCGACCTTCGTCTGCAAGGCAGTTGTAATCTTCTCAGGGGTGTTCAAACTCGCATTGCTTTCCAGAGCAGCCGGAACGGTAGACAGCCCGGTTTCAACTTCCAGGCGCAGCTCATGCCCATCCTCGTCAGTCATATCGAGGGGCTTCTGCTCCACCGGGTTGATGGTATACTTCGCTGTTGCGGCACCGGTATAGTTTCCCCTGCCGGTGATCGTCACCGTATACTCTCCTGCCGCCGTTTCTTCGGGGATCTCGGCGGTATAGTCTGTATCTGCGGTCAGGGTGATCTCGCCCAGCTTCACGTTCTCAACAGCGGGCTTATGGGCGCTGCCGTCATACTTAAAAGCAGTTGGCCTCAGCACGATAACAGCGCTTGCAATGGGTGCCGGGAGCACCTTGACTGCGCTGGTGCCATTGACTTTGGCATATTTCTCGTTATCGGTGGGAGTGAACACCCACGCCGCAGAATAGCTGTCCTGCACAGCGGGACTGTTCTCGGGGCTGCTCCACGCAAATGTACCAGGCACGGACTCCTCGCCGTCCATCATACTGCCGGACAGGGTGATAGTGCTGATGGGCTGGCCGTAGGTGATGGTTGCCGCACTCAGGGCGGGCGCGCCGGTAGGGATGATCTTGTTGACGCTCCGCACGTTGATGGTGGCGGTCATATCCATGAAGTTATCAGTTATGATTTTGATGGTGATAGTTCCGATATCTTTGGCCTCATCACTCTCCACCGCCTCAATGGGCAGGATAAGCGTCTGGCCGTCGATCTCCGCACCTTCGACGTAGTAATCGCCCAAGCTGACCGTGCCCAGCTCATAGGTGACTGCCCCGCTGCCGAAGCTCATTCCCTCAGTCAAGTCGGGCAGAAGTGCGCCCAGACCGAAGGTGTAGGTGTGCGCCCGCTTATTGGCCACGGCCAGGTCGCCGACCTTAGGGGTGAGGGCATCGGCTTTCTGGATTGTCACATTGGCGCTTACGGCCCCGGTAGGCTGAGTCAAGGTGTAGTTATCTGCCTTGTCGCCGGTGAGGGTCAGGGCCGGCAGGGTGACGGCGGTATAGTCCCCCGCATTGGAGCCGTTCAGTGTGCCGGTCAAGTCGGTGGTATTGACGGACACATCGTCACTTCCGACTTTGCCGTCAAGCGCAACAGCGGTGATTTCCACCGTGTTGATGCCATCGTACTTCTTGCCGGTGGCGGTGGCCCCGGTGACAGTCAAAGCCTTCTTGCCTGCGGTTAGGGTGATTTGAGTCTCTTTCTCAGAATAGTTGTCGTCCCCGGCCTTGGTCGCGGTGATCACCACCTGCCCCGCGCTGGTGATGGTGACATTTCCCGCATTGTCCACTGTCGCGCCGGTCGCGGTCCAGCTTACCGCGCCGGTGCCAGAGCCGCCGCTGGTGCTCAGCTGGAAGGTATCGCCGTAGGTTACAGCGCCGGGCGCGCCGGTGATGGTCAGCGGAGCCTGGGCTGCTTTGGTGATGGTGAAGGTCTGGGTTCCGTTGACGGTGTAGTTACCATTCTCCTTGTCCTTGATGGTGACGGTAGCACTTTCGCCGACATTGATATTGTCACTGTATTCCACGGTGTACTCGCTGTCGGGAATGACTGTGCCGACGTCTTTGACGGTTACCGTTGGTTCTTTCGCCGTGCCGTCATATTCAAAGGTGCTTGGGGACAACTCAATGGTTGGGTTGCTGACAATTTTCGGGCTGATCGTAACGGACAGGGTTACGGACGCCGCCTCGGTGTTCGCTGTCTCTTCAATGGCGGCGGTGAGGGTGTATGTTCCCGCATCCTTGGGTGTGGCGCTCCATTCAAAGGTCACATCGCTGAAATTAGCGCCGGTGATGGTCAGGTTGTCCGCAACAGGATTGGGGATTGTCTGGCCGTCATAGGTCTTATCCATACTGAACCCGCTGGCAAAGGCGATGGCGGGCTTGGACTTGTTGATGGTCAGCGCCCCCGGCTGATAGGTGATATTATAGTTTGCCGTTACATCTTCGCCGCCGCGTTTGATAACTGCGGCGGAGGGGGTAATTGTGCCTCCGGGAACATTGGAGGTGCTGGCCTCCAGGGTGACGCTCTCCAGCGTATCGCCACCGCAAAGCCCGGTGACATCTACCTGCCCTGCCCCCTGGGCAATGCTCCCGCCGTAGGTGATAGTCTGGTCGCTGGCCTTGACGGTCAGCGCGGCCCGGTTGATGGTAAAGGTCGTACTGGCAGAACCGGAGTAGTTGCCGTTATCAGTGGCGGTAACAGTCAGCGTGGCCTTACCCGCATTGATGTTGCTGCTGGCGCTGATAGTGTACTGGTCGGAGCTGATTGTTGTTCCGTTTAGCTCTACCGTCACGCTCCCCGCCTCCGGGACAATCGCCGCCCCGTTGTAGGTATATGTGCCTGTGACAGTCACAACAGCCCCGTTCAGCATGGTTTTACTGGTAGTGATGGCCGTGCCCGAACTGCTGGGGGAGGCGTTGTGGTTGGCGTCCCCCTTCAGACGGACGAAGAAAGTATACTCCTGATTGGGGTTAAGCCCGGTGAACTCCGGGCTGTTCTGCCAGGTATTGCCGTCCATGCTGTACTCCGCGTTTTCGATGGTATTCAGCGTGACGCTGGTGTCCATAACCGCCGCCGCGGTGGGCGCGGCGGGAGCGTCCTGGTTTGCCCTGTTGATGGTCAGCGTAAGCCCGCCCGTACTCTCGGCGGCGGTGTAGTTGCCCTGCTCCGCAATGCTGGCCTTGACTGTGTATGTCCCGGCGTTGGTGGGCAGGCCAGGGGTATAGCTGTCCGAACCGCTCACCGCGTAGGAATAGCTGATCGTCCCCTCGAATTTTTCGCTATTCACCAGAGTCACATCCGGCGCGGAAATAATCGCCTGGTGGCCGTTATAGTCCAACTCCTGCAATGTGCTGCCCCATATGAGCGTAGGGGTGGCCTTGCCGATGGTGAAATCCTGGGAATATTTGCCGCCCCCGATGGTGACGGTCACTGTGGCTGTACCGGCGCTGGTGTTGTCGGTGTAGGCTACTGCATAGTCCGTGCCCACCGTCAGCTCCGTAGTATCCCGCGTGACAGTCACGCCCAGCGTTTTCTCGGTGCCGTTATAAATCAGGTTCTCCGTACCGGAAACCGCCACCATCACGCTGTCCCCACACACCGCACAGGTGCCGGTTGTCCCGCTGAAAACGTAGGCACAGTTCGCCGCAGCGTCACTATATCCGCAATATGGGCATTTCAGCGCATGGGTGCCGTTGTGATTGGAGGTTGGCTTGACGCCATCGTGTTTGCACTCCTGCACGGTGAAGGTGCCGCTGGGCAGGCTGCTGCTCGAAGGCGCGTAGGGACTGGAACCTTGATAAAAGGCGTAGTACGGGCCGTTTTCACTGCCGTAGTTCAGCAGGAGGTCCTTGAGAAGCAGGCCGTCTTGGCACAAGACCGGGGTTGCACCGCCCGTGAACGTGCCGCCGCTCAGACGGGTGGTACTCCCGCTCTGGGCAGTCAGCATACACCCGTTTATCCCCTCCAATTCCAATGTGCCGTCGGTAACGATTAAAGTGCCTCCAGATTTCACATCCACGCAGCCGCTGGTTCTTCCTTTCTCATCTGGTTTCGCCGTAAATGTACCGCCGGTGATGGTCAGTGTGCTGCCGGACCCCACGGAAAAAATGCGTTGTCCGGGATAGCCGGTCACAGTATGATTTCCACCGTTGAAGGTGATATTCGGGGTTAAACTTCCCAGAATTATGGGATTGGTTGACAGCTCTGCGGCCAGCGTCACGTCCGCCAGCAGGGTCACGGCGGCAGTTTCGGCAGTCTGTGCCGCCGCCCAGGCGGTTTCAATGGTGGTGTAGTAGCTCTCCGCGCCGTCCTTCTCCACCTTCGCCACGGCCTGGGTCTGGCAGTTCCCGCAAACCCCCGCTTCGCTCCACTGGTGCGGCTCCTTAACTTCCTGTTTGCAGTCCGGGCAAGTGCCGCCGCAGGTGCCGTCGCCTTTATCTTGGAAGGTCAGGTTTGTGTGCGCGCAGGGTGGGGTCAGCGTCACGGTCTTGCTGACCGTCCCCCGCTGTTCGTGGGTGTAGGTGACGGTGTAAGTGGTGTCATCCACCTTAGCGACCGACTGCTCCCAGCCAGTGAGGGTGAAGGTCTTCCCGGCGTAGGTGGGGTTAGTCAGGGTGACGCACTCCCCGACCGCGGCAGACAAATCCTCGCTGCTGCCCCGGGGAAGATTTTCCCTATTAACGGCAATCATATCCGCCGTCAGCAGCTCGGTTTGGAGTTTGTCGTTGTTCATAAAACCACCAGTGACAGTGAGGTTTTCACTTTTACCGTTGTAGGTGAAAACTGCGCTCGGGGCGAGCATAAAGGCATGTTCCGTTTCAGAACCAGTCGGCGCACTTACTGAAATACTACCTCCGTTGATGGAGAGAAAGGAATTACCCATTATTTTGATTGCAGAAGTACCGCGATTCTTGTTGCTGACGAGAGCAGTCAGCCTGCCGCTGTTTTCAGACTGCCCATAAATTGTCAGGTGGCTATTTGGATTTTGAACCAAATTTCCACCACTCACTTTTTCCGTTAGACCCATTAAAATAGTTTTTTCCTGCAGCGTCAGGGAAGCGCCGTCCTCCAGGATAAGACAGACGTTTTGATTTTGGCTGATTGTAAGCCTGTTCAGGGTTGTTGAGCCTCGTACAACATACCAACCGGAATCCAGGGATTCTTCATTATTGGGAGTGTTGGGTAGGAGCGCGGCGGTGATTTCCTGGAGCTGGCCGCTTTCGTCGATATAGCTCGTCTCCGCAATGTTATACCTATCTATGATGGTGAAATTTCTTGTGATGGTCCCGGTGTATTTGCCGATACCTTGTACTGTCACCGTACCAGTCCCCACGGCGTTATTGTTCTTGTATGTCACCGTGAAGTCAGTATTCTGCGACAAGTATTTCCCGTTCCGTTTCAGTGAGACTCCGGGCGTAACAGGTTCGCCCTCATATTTGAAGGTTCCAGTGTCAATTTGAACAGCAACACTCCTATGGGTAATCGAAAGTGGGGGCGGGGTAAACTGCGCCGTTACGGTAGCATCGCCTTTTTTACAGATGGCGGTGTAGGTATAGCCATCGTCTGCCGGCCCCGTTACTTCAATCGCCTCAAGCCCATTGATGGTGAATTGCTTGCCGCTGATCAGGACATAGGCGCTGATGCCATTCTGTATCTCCTCAATGGTTGACACCCGGGAGATGCTCGAATTGCAGACGATCTCAACCGGCTCTATAAGATCATCCGTAGTACGGGTGGAGGGGTTCAGCCCGCCAAGGCTGTTAAGCCCTGCGCCGGAGGGGATATGCAGGGAGTTGATTTGCGTCATGCCATTCCCCGCGTTGTCCTTCAGCACAACATCCCCATAGACGGTGGCTTTGCCATCGGTACTGATGATGCAGTTGTTATGCTGGAAGTTTTCGGGATAGGGGAACCCGTAGTCTTCGCTGTCATGTGCGGCCACAATGCCGCCATTGACGGTCAGGCTGCTGCCGCTTGTTTTCAGACCGCCAATTACAGACACAGGTTTTTTTGACAAACTTAAAGTGATCGCCATATAAAGATTACTCACCGCCTCAACACAGCCGCCGTTGATGGTGATGGTTGTCGCCTGGTCAGAACTGCCGATGGCCGAGTCTGGCAATGAACTGGATCCCGCCTTCAATAAGCCGGTTCCCTGGCTCTGGCCGTAGATGGTCAGGTTCGTAGTGTCGATGTCCCTCACCGTCAGCTTGCAGCCGTCAGCCAGAACGAGGTGGGTCTCGCCATTGAAGGTGAGCGTGCTGCTGATGGTGACGTCCCCGCTGGCAACATACCAGCCGCCCTGCAGGGCGACAGGGTCGCCTGAACTTGTCAGGGGGTGCAGTCATGCGTTTGCTCGACCTTGTCGGCGTCGATGTAGGTTGTCGATCCTGTCCCGGTTTCCTCTGCCATCGCCACCGGCGGGCACATTCCCAAGCACAGCGCCAGGCTCAGCAGGACACTAATAATTTTCTTCATGAGTAATACCTCCGTTATAGTTCTATATCAACCCCAAGCGCCGGGCCGCGGCAATGGCCTCGACCTTGCCGCCCGCCTCCAGCTTGCGGTAGTTTTCCTTGATGTGATAGCGCACCGTGTCCGGCTTCATCCCCAGCTTTTGGCCGATTGCCGTTGCCGAAAGGCCCTCGCCTTGCAGGCGGAGAATTTCCAGCGCGGCGGGGGAGAAGTCCTCCCTTGCCGCCCCCGGCAGAAGGTAACGGGGGTAGCGCCGGGCCATCATCCGGGTTTCCTCCATCAGCCGTCCGAACCAGGGGCCGTCCCGGCTCTGGGCCTTCATCAGCGGCAGCACCGCCGCCCCCAGTTCGCTGATAAACCGCACAAAGCGATAGCTCTCGGCCTCGTCCAGAGCGGCGGTGAGCATGGGCTCCCACTCCGTCCCCAGCCGCTGGCGCACGATGGCCCCCAGCACTCCGGCCTCCATGCGGATGTACGTCCGATGGCAGCGTCCGGCGTACTCGTTGAGCTTTTCCAGCAGGGCCAGTGCCTTGAGGTTCTCCCCCTGCGCCAGGTAGCAGCGCACCTTCGTCAGGTAGCGGTAGCGCTCCATGGTGATGAATTCCTTGTCCTCGTTGGGCGCGGCCTTCAGCCATTCCCTGACCGCGTCCATATCCCCACGATATAGTGCAATCCTGCACCGCGTGGCCTCTATATTGGGCAGGAGCTGCATCACCCGCTGCTCCTTTACCGCCGACTGGAAGGAGTCCAGAAGCGCCCCGGCGTTGGCAAGGTCGCCCTGCAAGACCATCATCCGCACCCGCTGGCCCACCGCCGAAAAGGCGATCTCCGGCCTGCCGCCGCTCTCGGTCTCCACCTGCCCGCGGGACAGCAGAGTCAGCACCTCGAAAGCGTCCTCGCCCTTCTCGAACAGGCTCTCTCCCAGCGCGATTTTTGTCAATCCCCTGCCGTAGCTCCCCAGCACCCGCTCCACAATGGGGCCAACCGTCCTGGCCAGCGCCCGGTCGGAGCGGCTCCACTTGCAGAAATCCTTGCCGCCGTTCATGGTGCTGGGGGCGTTGCTGGTGACGGAGAACTCCGGCAGGCGCACTCCCTGGTCCAGGAGCATAGCGGGCGCTCTCAGCATGATTTTCAGCACATCCCGGCTCCCCCGGTGGGGCAGGCCGATGTCAAGATAGCAAAGGCGGCTCTGGGCCTCGCGCTTTGTGCCGCCGGTAGCGGTCTTGGCGAAATCGGCCAGCTTTTTGTACCAATATTCGCTCTTTTCCGGGTCCATAAGCATGGAGTGGAGCATGGAGAAGCCTGCCATAAGCACGGGACTTTTCTCAGCCTCCCGCTCGTCCATGCTGAGATAGTACCGCCGCAGCTCAAAGTAGTGCCCCGCGCCGGGGTTCCGCCTGGCGTTGCGGATGAGCAGCTCCCGAATCTGCGCCCAATCGCCGCAACGCTCGTACATCTCCAACGCTTCCGTGATCTTTCCGTTCATCTCGTACCAAATCCCGGCGTTCTTCTGGCATGTCTTTATTTGTTCCTCCCCCAGCGACTGCCTGGCCTTTTCCCGCAGAGCGTGCAAAAGCACCTTGCGTACTCGGTAAACCTCGCCCTCTAAGGTGAGAAAGTTTCCGGTCTCAGCGGCCTTTTGTAGGAAAGCGGAGGCCAGCCGGTTCGCGGTAATCAGCTCGGCCAGCGGCAAAGTGAATTCATCCACCACGCTAATTTTCATGAGGAATTCCAGCAGTTCGCTGTCCCACTCCGCCATCACATAGCCGGTTAGATAGCGGATAAATGCGTCTTGAATCTCCTTCTGCATCTGTGGGCCGGGAACCATCCCCTCAGCCATTTTCAGCGCGGCGTGACGCACTGCGTATGCGTTGCCCTCGGAGTTCTTTACCAGCAGTTCCAGCCCCTCCGGGGTGTACTTGAGCCCCAGATTATCCAGATACCCGCCAATCTCCCGACTGCCCAGGCGCAAGTCGTTCTCGTTGATAATCATGAACCCCACGTTGATGTATTCCGGCATGAGCCAGGCGGGCACAGGGCTGCGGCTTATGAGAATCAGCCAAACCTCCGGCGCGGTCATAAGGTTCCTGACCAGTTTCCGCCGTGGTTCATCAAGCAGATGCAGATCGTCCAGCACAACGATGCCCTGGGCCGGAAATTCGCTCTCGCCCCAGCGGCGGTCGGCACAGGACAGATAAGTGTGGCATCGCTTCGCCAGATATTTTTGCACAAAGGACGTTTTGCCGTAGCCGGTCGCGCCGAAGATAAAGGCGGTTTGTTCAAGAACTCTGGCGGCGTTCAGCTTGCGGTTCGCGCTTCTCGGCTTGATGTATTGCTCCAACCCTCACACCTCCGCTCCGTAAAATTGCGCAAAAAAGCCACAGGCAACACCAAAGTGTTCCTGTGGCTTTCTATACGGTATGGGGTCAAAATGGGCGCAGTTATGCCTTGCTTGCTACACAATTGTTTGCGCGCATTTCGTAATTTCAACCCCTTTTCTGTAAATTTTTTGTGAATTTCAGCCTATTCCAGGCAATTCCAGACCTATAATACCACATTATACCGCATAGGGGCCGCAATGTACACTCCCTAAGTTGGGTAGGAGGGGGGGTTTTTGAATATAGTTTGATGCGCTTACTTTAAACGGACCTTTGGCGGGACCATCCAGGGAAATCTTGAGCTCACGCTGACAAGGAAGGGGAAAAGGCGCTTATTCGTCCTCAAAATATTCCCGCATTCTCCACCAAAGTTCCTCCACCCGGTCCGGCAGATATTCCTCGCCGCAGCGGATGTCCTGCTGCTCGCCGTTGTTGTAGCTGATTTGCACCCGCCAAGCGATTTCGGATGGGTCAAGCTCTGGCGGCTCTGATGTTTCATACTGATCGAATTCTTCCAAGGAATCTTCATCATCCAGCACCTCATCGACCCAATCTGGCTCATATGGGTCGTAATCAAACGTAGATGAAACGGAACAGTAGTCTTCCGCCCACATAAAAATCTCCAACGTATGGACAGCCCAGCGCAGCAGCTTGGCCATTCTGCCGCCGTCCAGCACTGCAGACTGTTCCGGCTCATCGCTGTCCAAATCCCGGAACGTCAGCACCCTGGTATGCCGGTCGGCGGTGAAAATCTGATGTACCTTTTCCTCATCTCCGAACTCATCGGAGACCTCTGTGTTAATTTCAAATTCCAACGTATTTATGACCAGTTGATGCTTTCTCTCATTTCGTTCGGCAAATGGAAAGCAGGAGTAATACACCATCCGGGCCGCATCGGCCACCTCCGGACGGTGGTCGTGGAGACGGTTTTCCAGCCACTTTTTCTGCTCTTTGCTGATGCTGCCGCTCAGCATGTTGTCCAGGCGGTTCAGGGTCATACGCTCGGCCTTTTCGGCTGCGGAGAGCCTGGAACAGGCTTTGCAGATATGGGCGGCGTGGCCCTTGCCGCTGAACTTTTCATTGGCCTTGTTCTCGCCGCAGATTTTGCAGTAGTGTCCATGGGGACGGTTCTTCTTTTTCTTTGGCATGTGCAAACCTCCTTGCAGATGGTCTTATTCTACACCACTCATGAATCACTTTCAACATCTGTTTCCATGGTATGTGGATTCCTTTTCCAAACGAGCTGTAAAACAACATCCCAGAAAGAAGTTCTCCGATTCCATTTTATTCCCGTAACTGCGGCCAAGCCAGCTCAGCGAAGTTCTGCCCGCCGATACCAGCATCCCCATTATGATACAGCGCCAGATGCAAATGGGGCCCGGTGGAGTTGCCTGTGCTGCCGATATACCCTATGAGCTGGCCCTGGGTGACAGTTTCCCCACTCGCCACAGCCAGCGCCGAAAGATGTCCATATGCCGAAATCCACCCGTCACCATGCTCAATAAACACGCTATTGCCAAAGGACCACATACCGCCCACACCATGAGCTGGTGTCCAACCGTCTTGCGTATAGCGCACAGTCCCAGCGGCAACCGCATAGACCGGCTCACCATAACAATTAGCAAAAGAAATATCAATACCATTGTGTCCAGGATAGGTGTCCCAGGGGCGTCCAGGGAACGGATAGGCAAACCGCCCATCAGCTATGGCGCTAGTATCACCCATGCCGCCTACGCTTACTTGATAGTACCGCAGCACGTGGTCCACATAGTCAATATCGCCATAACCGCTCCAACCATGCAAACCGGCTTGCCACTCTGAAAATTCCCGAGCGTTCTCTTTTGAATAACCTCCCCTTGCCAGTGCCCAGGATATGTAGCCGTTGCCGAAGTTGTAACCTTGCAAGGCAAGGCTAATTCTGGGAATATCGGTTGGTCCAGCAGCCCCGGCCTCCCGCAGGTTCCGGGCGATAATGCCGGTGCCGAAGTTGATGGAATCCTCCACACTGACCGGCGTCCCCACAGGCAAACCCATCCCTTCCGCGCACTGCATCACATCGCCGCCCACATCGGCGACTCTGCCCCCGGATTCCTGCATGATGACCGCCGCCACCAGAGGCGTATACTCCGGGATTCCATTAGCCTGACAAGCCGCACTGATTTGGGGCATGAGGGCAATCACATCAGCTGAAAGGTTCGTGTTTCTCGCCGAACCGCCGCCCCGGAACGCCCCGGCTATGGCCACGATGATCAGCAGCGGCATAAGAAAAAGCGCCGCCAGCGCTCCCCAGGAAGATGAACTGCGGGACGCGCTGGCGGCAATACTCTCTACGGTTTCCTTGACTTTCGTAACTGCTTTCTCTGTGGCCTGGATTGCGGCCCCCACTCCCGGCGCAGCGGCATTGGCAGCGGCAGAGGCTCCGGCGCTGCCCGCGGATCGTCCAGCTGTTTGGAGGGATTGCATGGCAACGCCGGATTCACTGTGGATGTTAAGAGCTGCCCCTTCGTTCTTCAAACCACTTGAAAAGGTATCGTTTTGCCACGTGTTGAGCGGATGATCTGTATAGGTTCGCAACGTCTGGCTGGTTGCTTTCCTGTGGAGTCCGCTTTCCGCCTCCGGATAGGACGTGGTTTCCGGCTCAATGGCGATTTCCGCATAACCGGATGAATTCTCGGCCTGGGAAGTTGAACGGCGCACTTCTTTCTTGGGACGTGTGCGTTGGGCTTTTGTAGTTGTACCCGAAAATACTGGCTGATTATTTAAGGCAGGCAAATCCGTGGAATAAGGCTCCTGCTCGGCGGAAATGGGCACAATATCATCGGAATTCTCCGGTTGTTCCACCACCTGTGTTTCATCTTCCAGATGTGGTTGGATGTGCGGATCCCCTAACCTTTGTGTATCCACATCGGTATGTACTTCATTGTTTGAAGCAGCACAATCTTTCGGGGTGTGTAAAGGATTCAAGGTGCGCGAAATTTTATCGGTTTCTCTTGGTTGATCGTTTACATACACCTGTTGATGCACAACATGGGAAACCCCATTTTTATCCTGGCGCGATTCAAAACGCGAATCTGCTTTACGGGGTTTTTCCGAGTTAGATATCAAACGAGAATCGTTCCGAACTGTCAAAATTGGGCGCGGACTGATACTGCTTTTTAAAGCCAATTTTTCCTCATCAGCGCGGCGAAAACTTTCCTGGTTAAGGTCTTGCGTGCTCGGCTCGTTTTGGGTTGAATAATTCCTGCTTTCCTCACGGTTTTTTCCGACTTTTTGTCGTTTTTTAGCCGTCTTTTTTCGTCGCGGCGGCTGAAACTGAACTTCTCTTGGCGCAGCATCTTCTAGTGCCCGTTTGCCTTCTTTTAACACAAACTCTGCGGATTGCAACGCCCGGTCTCCAATGGCGTTGATGGCATATTGCTCTGAGCTTTCTACATCTTGATTCTGCTTGTCCCTTGTCTGTAAATCGTTGCTCAAAAAACCAACCCCTTCCTCATGATGTAGTCCGGCCATGTTTCCCGGCAAAAACAGCCGCTATAAATATATCTCTGCGCAAATTCCAGACCAATTGTCACTGTCCCACCTCCCGCTGATAGCGCACCTTCTTCTGCGCTGGGTAGAGATCAACCGTGGGGCAGCGCTTGCCTGTCCAGCGTAAACCGCCCGCCTGCCCGATGCACTTCCAGCCAGCGGCCCGCAGGCTGGCCCCGGTTTCACTTTCCAGGATGTAAGTAATCAGACGCTTGTAGCCCATGGCCCGCGCTACCCGCGATGCAGCCCCATATAGCATGGAGCAGGCGTTGCGAGAGCCATCGGTACAGAGGCGGTTCACCTCCAGTGTCCAGCCATCGTCCAGATGCCGGCTGACCGGCCTGCCTACGATCACCACACCGACTATCTTCTCACCGTCAGACAGCCCAATGGAGAATTTGTGTCCGGCTACCGGGCCGTGGTGCCGGTGGTAGGCGCTGACAAAAGCGTTCGCCTCTCTCAAACTGATTGGAACAATCTCTATAAAAATCACTCCCATAAACAAAATAAGCCACCGTGAAATCTCAGTTTCACGGTGGCTCTCGGTTCATATTTTTATCCTGTCAGGACCTGTCAGGGCCGACACCTCTTACAAGGCTCATATCCCATCGAAATGATCTCATCCCGCGTCCCGGACAGCGCAACCTTATTGGATTCCTTCATCTGCCTGACGCTTGAACAGCTGGGATAATGGAATTTGCCGGTATTCGCGTTGCCAATGTAGTTCCCACCCACAGCCGCAGGTTCTTCCACGACCGGCGTAGGCGTAGGTTCCGGTTCTGGAGTAGCCGCAAGCTCGCTCTCGCCGGTTGCATAGTTGATAGTGACTCCCGGCTGAACATTATAGGCATACACGCAAAAGCTGATGCCCGCACCCTCGTCCTCCACGGAGTAGCCCTCCATCAGCACACCGCTGGCAAGGAGGTTATCACCCTCAAAGACCGGCGTTACCCGGTAGAGAACGTGGTTCTTCGTTTCTTTCACATAGTCGGCCACCATGTTTTCAAATGGCAGCATACCCTCGATATTGAGATATCGTGTGCCGGTGATAAGGTTGCTGGTGTTGGCGTTCTCGCCGGAAAGCTGATACCCAATCAAGTGACAACGGTTGTAAAGATAGTTGCCGTCCACCAGACCGTCATATCGCACAGTCTGCCAGCCAGAGGGCTTTACCTGCCCGATCTCGCCGCGCTTTTCAGTAGGCATGATGTCCTCGCCCACGCAGGCATAGGCCAGAACGCAGCGCCCCAGGTTGTCCAGGTCGGAGTAGGTTTCAAAGGAAGTCGTTGTGAAGTCGGCCTCAGAGAAATAAGGAATATTACCATTGACTTCAGCGTAAGCGTTTCCCGCGTAAGTCGGGATACTCCCTGTGTCAACCGCAATAGGCGTAGGTGCCGGTGTTGGAGACGGTGTAGGTGATGGCGTTGGGGTAGGCGTGGGGGTAGGGGACGGAGTGGCTGTCGGTTCCGGGGTAGGGCTTTCCGTTGGAACGGGCGTTGGCGTTGCCGCTTCGCTGGAAACGGTAGACGAACTCTCCACAACACTGCCGGTGCTTTCGTCCAGAGAGCAGCCGGTGAATAGAAGTGTCAGTGACAAGATAAGAGCAAGGAATTTCAAACTTTGCTTCATTCTGTATAGACCTCCAAAGTGATTTTTTCATGGGAACTGCCCGGAAAGTCTTCCGTTGAAATGAGCCGCCATTTACCGCTGTCCAACTTAATGGGAAACTTCACATCGGATGGATAGCTCCTGTTCCAGTGGAACAGCACGATTTTCTCAACAAAAGACAGGTATGGTGAGACATCCACGTTTTCCACAAAGCAATAATCTCCCGGCCCAGCCATATCCAGGAACTGCGCGTCCTCATGAATCTGCGGTGCGGCAAAGTCCGTAAATAGCGGAGCGCTGTACTCGTTCATCCAAAGCGTAGAACCAGCGGTCATGTCCACAATCCTTTGCAGAGTTGTCCGGTCTCGGGACTGCCTGCGGTGGTTGAACATCATGCCGCCTTTTTCGTCCACAAAGGCAATCACAATCAATGTCAAAACCTCCTTTCTTTACAATAGAAATTTCAAAAATCGCGTGTCGTTCAAAATCAAAAACCGCAAAAAAGGCTTTTTCAGAAATGCTTTCTTTGCGGTTTTCGGCATATCAATCACCTCCTATGAATCTGTTAGGAAATATAACAGATATTATAACATATAACATACGCTATAACAAGCATAGAATATGTTTGAGGTGATTCACTATGAAAAACGAGCCGTTGATTATTAAGCCTAAAAGAGCCAAGGGTGATGATGGCTACAAGACTTTTTCGATAAGAGTCAAGGAGGAGATTGTGGACCGAGTTGATGAGGTATCAAAAATGACAGGCCGCAGCAGGAACGAACTGATTGGGACTTTTATAGAATATGCGCTGGATCGATGTCAAATAGACGATAACGCACCTCTGCCTTGAAATATTGCAGAAGCATATCTGCGTTCTTCCCTTTGGTGAGGACCCGCCATTGCTCCTGCACCTCCTTATAGTTTCGCCCAAGACGATCAATACTTAACACATAGAGCAGATCGCCTTGCTTGAGCCTGCGGACAAGCCGTTTATACTGCGGCCGCTCAAAGTCCTTGCCTGACTGCTTGTCTATGTAGACGTTCTTCCTGGGCACAGCTTTTGCTTCCATAGCGATCCACTGGCGATCCTCGTTCTGATCCGTGCTGGAAACGCGGCTATAGCCAAAAATCATACGCATCTCTCCTAATCAGATTTCATAACGACTTCTGCACCGTGGGCAGGCCGCATCCTTTATTTTACTTATTTCCCTATCAACCCGGCAGTTATAAAAAAGTATAAGCCCTTTCCCACACCCCCGACCGAAACCGGGGACATGGGAAAGGACTGCGGTTTCCCGCAGTCCTCTCAGTTACTCCTTAACAGCTATCACCGCCAATCTTCCGTTATTTTGCGAATACTCGCAGGTCACAAGAGTGAGGAACTTGTCCCCAAAGACAAGCTCCCGCCCGGTATCATAAAGCCTCCTTCCATCAAGATTTTCCACAAGGATGTTGAAAGCGCCAGCGCTTATATTGATTTGGTCGAACAGGCTCCACTCTCCATCCACATAGCTGCCCTTTTCCCTGAGTACCGCCGCCACTTGGTAAGTTTCAGCGCCGTACTCTGTTTCCAGGACAATCTCGGGATGGGCGGCGCAGTAGTCCTCGTCTGCATAGTTCAACAGCGCGGAAAACATACTGCCATCATTCATGTGGTGGCCGTAAATAATGAGGTTGTCGGAACTGTCCAGGCTGCACCGCTCGTCCAGAAATGGCAGGCCGTAGTCGGTGTAGTTCCCGTCAAAGTCGTGCTTTAGGTAATACTCACTGTTCTGCATGACCGGGAAATCTATGGACGTGCCGGGGATGGACACCCAAGCCACACAGTCCGGGTTCTTCTCCTTCAGCAGGGCCAGATCATGGAGAATAGGCGTGTCAGAATCCACCTTTGAGGTATTATTTTGCGGCAAAGCGGGCCGCTCGGCCACTGGCTTTCCTCCCTTCAGGTCAGTGGCAGGCGATTTTGCGGCCATTTTCCGCAGTTCAATGATTTTAGTCTCCTGCGTATCCGATTCATGCCAGACATTCACCAGCCAACAGGCGGCAACCACAGCGCCAAGAAACATCAGCACGGCCAGCACCATCGCAAACTTTCTCATCGGTGCCCCCCGGAGCGCTTGCGGGAGTCCCGGTAGATGATAAGCCCTATGACAATCCCCGCCAGCAACACAAAACCGCCGGCAACAAAGGGGATGAGATGCTCAAGGTCTTTCAGAGAAAGCTCTTGCCGGTCGCTTTCCGAAACTGCGCCGGGGAGATAAGTTTCCAGGCGGGTTTCCTGCAAGGACTTCTCCTTGCTAACCTCAAAATGGACCGTATCGCTCTGCCCATCCTGGGTGATTTTCAGCGCATACTCGCCTTGGGGCACACGGATCAGCCGATGGGCGGTTTCCCCGGATTTCCACTCTGCCAGTTCGGTATTGTCCTTACCCAAGAGTGCTAAGTCAGCACCAACAACCGGGGAGTTAGTGGCGGTACTCCACACAGACAGGTCAACCGCCACATATTTACATCCGACCGTGAACTTGCTCCCCAGCCCAGACGGTATCTCCGTGGCGATTTTCTCGCTAGAGTAACCGTCCGGCAGTTCGATGGGCACGGCCACAAACTCCGCAACCGGCACATTCTGAATGACCGCCGCGCCGTCCTCGCCGGTCTTGCCCACATAAAGGGCATTGACCTTGGTATACGGGGCAGCGCGTTTTTCATCGGCGGCTTTCTGATTCTTGATCTGCGCCAGGGTTTCGCTGATGTCGGTGCTACCGCTCTCATTCTCCTTTTTGACCTCCGGCAAAGGTGCTTCCCCCGGTTCAAACAGCCCCACAGTCACACCGGGAACCGGCTGGCCGTCATCGTCCAGAACGGTCAGGGTCAAGTCGCGTTGGTTCGCCACAAAGCTAAAGGTCAAATAGGCGCTCCCGCCACCTGCAAGCTCAATGGTCTGCGGCTCCGGCTGTTCAAAGCCTTTCACGCTCTTGGGCGTAACGGTGTACTTGCCAGCGGGAATCACAGTGACAATTTTCCCGTCTGCGCCGGTCTTAAAGTCCTTATTATACTTGCCGCCCTCGGCCCTTGTCCCGCTGACCTCAAAGGAAAACGCCTGCCCGCTCTTGTCAGAGGTGCAGGTAATGGTAAGCTGTCCATCCGGGATAGGCGTGGGAGAGGGAACAGCCGTGGGCTTCGGGGTGGAGGTTGGCTTGGGCGTAGCGGTCGGGGCAGGAGTAGCCGTGACCTTTGGCGTGGGAACTGCGGTGGGCGTGGGTTTTGTCACCGTATTGGCTGTGCCGCCCTGATTGACGGGCGGGGCGGGAACCGGCGTGGGGTCTGGCTCCTTTTCCGTCAGATACTGCGTGTAGCTGCGCCCGGACTTCTCGGCCAGCTTGTAGGAGATATGCACCGCGCCGCATATTCCGCCGCCGTTCTTGAGGTGGTTTAATTCCTCCTGGGCGGCTTGCAGGGTGACGTACTCAAAGGTCTTGCTCTCGCCCTTTTTGCCCAGCGCAGCGCCGTAGTTCTCATAGGTTACGGTCACACTGTCGATCTGTTTGTCGTTACCGGCAATCAGCTCCACGTCAGGTGAAAACTTCCCGGCAATGAGTACCTCATTTTCCCCGGCCACGATTTTCTTGCCCTCGGTAGTACGAATCTCCTTATCTCCACCGGAGATTCCCAGGCTGGTAACGGAGAATTTCACGCCGGACGCAGCCTTATACCCCTTTGGAGTAGAAACAGGCCGCAGCTCATACTCTCCGGGTTCCAGACTGCCCACGGTGATCTGTCCGGCTTTGTCGGTAGTCAGGCCGGACTTCACCGCCGATGTTCCTTTATATAAGGTATAGGCGGCATTGCTGACCGGCTTTAGGGTGCGACTGTTCTTGACCGTGAGGGTCACACTGTCCTTTGCGGGGGCCACGTCCACCGGGTCATACACAGCAAGGCCCAGCTTATTTTCAACCGTTTCCTCTCCGCATACCATTTTCACGGTCTGCTCGGTGGATGTGTAGAGGGAATCAAACTTCAACGTGTTCTTTTCAAATGAAATAGTAAAGGCGGGGTCCTCCCCCGCCTCCACATTGGTGATTTCTTTGTCCAATCCAAACTCACCGGAGAATGTGTCCCCGGCAGTTTCCCGGTAGAAAACCCGGTCAGGGGTGGGAGCGTCGGTCACCACCACAGCCCCAGCCGGGAGCGCGCCTGCAAATGCAAAGGCCGCTGCCAGAAAGACAGCGGCCAGTCTATTCAGTTTTTTCATGGGATTCTCCTTCTTATGCGCGGCGGTGTTTCAGCAGATACCAGAGCAGCCGCCCAGCGCAGGCCAGCATGAGCAGGGCCGCGCCGCCGATCAGCCAGGGATTGGGCCGGGTATCGCCGGTCTTGGGAACATCCTTAGAGGGCGTGGTGGGTATCTTCTCGTTCTCAGCAGTGACTTCCACCTGGTTATTTTTGCCGTTGATTTCAAATTTGTGCTCGGTATCGTCCAGCTTGTAGCCCTCGGGGGCGTAGACCTCCTGGTAAACATAGCTGCCGAAAGGCAGGTCCTCAAAGACGATCACGCCATCCGTATCGGTCTTGCCCTCGGCTACCACCTGGCCGTTCTCGTCCTTGACGCAGAATGTAGCGCCAGCCAGCGGGGTGGTCGTGCCCTTCTCCACCTTAACGATTCGCAGGGAGCCGGTCTGCTTTTTGTTGACGAAACCGGCCTCCTTGTCAGCCGTGTTGGTAACTTCCACACGCTCGCCATCCTCGGTCAGCTTAAAGAAATAGTACCCATCGTCAGCGGTGTAGCCCTCGGGAGCCTTTTCTTCATGGATGAAATAACCGCCCATGGGCAGGCCGTCCAACGAATACTCCTTTTCCGCATATTTCAGCTTGCCAAACAGGGTATCGGTTTCCGGGTCAAACTCGGCGTTGCCGTCCACGTCAGCGTATACCGCGAACTCCGCGCCGGAGAGGTTCTCGCTGGGAGCGCCCTCGGCAGTCTTTACCACATAGACTGAGCCGCGTTTGAGCTTGTTGTGGAACTCCACCTCAGCAACTTCGTCCCCGGAAGTGATAGTAACGGTCTTGCCCGCCTCTATGATGTACTTGACGGTCACATCGTT
This sequence comes from Acutalibacter intestini, assembly GCF_034334985.1. Lineage (NCBI taxonomy): Bacteria > Bacillati > Bacillota > Clostridia > Eubacteriales > Acutalibacteraceae > Acutalibacter > Acutalibacter intestini. The sequence goes on from NZ_JAWXXL010000001.1 coordinate 21,842, forward strand.
CTCCACCTCGGTAACGGTGTATTCGCCGGGAACCAGGTCCTGCACATAAATCTCGCCACGCTTGTCAGTTTTGAAGGTCTCCTCGTAACCCTCGCCTGCCACGATGAAGGAGATACCCTCCACAAAATCGTCCTCAGAGGTCTTGCGGATCAGCAGACCACCCTTGCGGCGGATAACGATGGTCTGGTCCTCGTCCTCCAGATCGGCGTGGACCGCTACCTCTTTGGCCTCATGATACAGGCTCTCAAATACCACGATAGTCTTACCAGCCAAAGCGCTTGCGGGGAATGTAAAGGTGATTTCTTCCTTGCCTGTGGGCTTTTCGGGAATGAAAATGCTTTCGGCGGTGACTTCCTTGCCGTCCACCAACAACTTCTCACCGGTGCCTTTGTCCATAAGAACTCCCTTGACCTGATAGGTTTTGCCGGGAATCAGGTTGCGGTAGGTCACGGTGTCGGTGAGGGTTACGGTTTCCAGAGGATCAACCTCTTTCTCGCCGTTCACGGTGGCTTTGGTCTTGATTTCGGGTCCCTCGAACTCTACGGTCTGGCCCAGGTCGTCAATATCCGCATGAGCTGCTACTTCCTTGCCCTCATGATACAGAGTTTCAAAGACTACCACAGACTTCCCGGCAAGAGCAGAAGCATCAAAGGTAAAGGCGATTTCCTCTGTGCCAGCGGCACTCTCAGGAGTGAATTCCTTCTCAGCGGTGATCTGTTGCCCGTCCACCAGGAGGGGCGCACCGCTAGCCTTGTCCATAAGGACGCCGGAGAGCTTATAGGGCTTACCGGGGGTAAGGCCCGTGTAGCTGACAGTATCGGTGATGGTGACTTTCTCTTTGGGCTCTGCTTTCTTCTCGTTATCAACCGTGGCTTTTGTCCGAATTTCGGGCTTGTCAGGTTCTTCAAACTCAACCGTCTGGTCTTTGTCGGAGATATCCGTATGAACGGCCACTTCCTTGCCTTCATGGTACAGGGATTCAAAGACAACCACGGACTTCCCGGCCAGAGCAGATGCGTCAAAGGTAAAGGCCATTTCTTCTGTACCGCTGGCGTTATCCGGGGTGAACTCTTTCTCAGCAGTGACCTGCTGCCCGTCCACCAGGAGGGGCGCACCGCTGGCCTTATCCATGAGAACACCGGAGAGTTTATAGGTCTTACCGGGAGTCAGGCCGGTGTAGCTGACTGTATCGGTGATGGTTATTTTCTCAACAGGCTTGACCTTTTTCTCACCATTGACGGTGGCAGTGGTCTTGATATCAGGCTTCTCGCTGAAGGTCACTGTCTGGTCTTCATCTTCGATATCCGCATGGACAGCCACTTCCAGCTTATCCCGATACAGGGTTTCAAAGGCAACGACAGTCTTACCAGCCAGCGCGGAAGCGTCAAAGGTAAAGGGAATGTTAATGCTGCCCTCGTCCTTGCTGGCCCGGAAAGTTGCCTCGGCGGTGATCTCCTTGTCCTCCACCATCAAGGCTTTGCCGGTTGCCTTATCCATAAGCACACCCTTAACCGTGTACTCCTTGCCAGGAATAAGACCGGAGTATTTCACCGTATCAACAATGGTGATTTCCCCAACCGGCTGGGCGGTGTGCTCCCCATTGGCAGTAGCGGTAGTGCCGATCTTCGGCTCAGTGAAGGTCACAGTCTGGCCCTCGTCCTCAATGTCCGCGTGGCTGGCGACCTTGTTCTCGCCCTCGAAGAGGTCCTCGAACACCACCACGGACTTCCCGGCCAGGGCAGAAGCATTGAAGGTGTAGCTCAGTTCCTCGATGCCGCTCTCGGACTTGGGTGTAAATTCTTTCTCTGCCGTGACCTGCTTGCCGTCAATCTCCAGAGGCTTGCCGGTTTCTTTCTCCATGAGAACACCGGACAGCTTATAGGTCTTGCCAGCCGTCAGGCCGGAGTAGCGCACGGTATCAACCAGGGTGACTTCGCTCAGAGGCTCGGCAGTCTTTTCACCATCAACGGTGGCAGTAGTGCCGATTTCCGGCATCCCTTCCTCATGGTCGTCAATGGTGCCCAGCTCAATCACGGTGCTGTCGCGGCTGATGAAAATGTTGGGAACCGTCACCAGCGCATAGCCTTTATTGCCCTCGCAGCGAAGTTCCTCCAACGTATAGTAGTCATAGGGCAGGGCACAGAGCCCATCCTGGGTTTCCACCATCCAGTCCTCGGTGGTCTTGCCAAACCAGGTACCCGCCTCGTCAGTCCATTCACCGTCAGCCTTATCGTCATTGCCGTTAGTATTGAGGCTGTGGGCGTTCCACTTAGTTTCGGTACGCACTTCTCCATTTTGATCTGTGCAGAGAATATGACTCTCCCCAGTGGTCTGAGAGGTCAGCTTGAAAGCCACGTTCGCAAAGCGGTGCATATTTTTCTCGCCCACTTTGACGAACTTGAGGTCGCCACGCTTCACCTGGTTATAGGCCGCGTCACCCTCCCGGAACTCTGTAACCTCGCCGTCTTTGCGGACGGTAAAATCACGGACTTTCTTGTCTGTCCAGAGATAGCCGACGCCAGGCTTGCTTTCGGAAAGAGTGTAAGTGCCGTAAGGCAGTGCCCGCACATCGGACTGCGCTACGCCGTCTTTGACCTCAATGGTCAGGCAGACCGTTTCCGGCTCATAAAGCGCGCCGTCCACATACACAGCATTGCGGCTTTTGTTGGTGATCTCGAACAGCGTCCCATCCAGGCTTGCGCCGCCCAAGGGAGTGAGCAGCTTCGATTCCAGGTCGCGCTTCTCAATGAGTATACCGCCCCGAACTACCTCGTTATCCATCTGGAAATCATACACCTTGAGGTGTTCATCAATGGTGACAGTCTGATCGGGAGCGGTATTCAGCATGGAGTCATTTGTAGCGCTTTCGCGGAGGATATATTCCCCATACGGCAGCGCATCCGGCGCAGAGCTGCATTTGCCCTCGCTATCGGTGGTCAGGGTCAGCGCCACCTCGCCAGGAGCGATGCTCTTGTCATTGACGATAACCGGGTTCCGGCTGTTGTTTATAACCTCAAAGGTGATGCCCTCAAAATCCGCATCGCCCTGGGGAGTGGAGCCGGTAACGCTGTCCCGCTTCTCCACGGCCAGCCCGCCGCGAACCACATCGTCAACGGCAGTGACAGAATACACCTTCTTGTTCTCGCTGACCGTGACCTCCTGCTCCGGCCAAGTCAGCAGCATGGACTTGTTGGTTTCCTTTTCCCGCACGAGATACCGGCCAAATGGCAGGGCATCATCGGCGGTGCTGGCGTGGCCGTTCTCATCGGTGGTCATAGTGGCCACCACCTCGCCGGGTGCGCAGGTTTTGTCTCCCACCACAACGGGGTTAGCGCTGTTGTTGACGATTTCAAAGGTGATACCGGCAAAATCCGCATTGCCCTGGGGTGTGGCCCCGGTCTGGCTGTCGTGCTTCTCGATGGCAATGCCGCCCCGCACCACATCGTTTTCCGCCGTGAAGGTGTAGACCTTCCCATTCTCGGAGACTGTTACATGGATTTCCTCGGTAAAGGTCTTGAGCATGGAGGCGTTGGTGGACTTTTCACGCACAATGTAATCGCCATAGGGCAGATCATTGGGACCGGTAGCCGCCATGCCCTGGTCGTTGGTGCTGATCTCCTTGACCACCTTTCCGGGAGCGCAGCTGGTTCCGTCGACCATGACGGGATTCCTGGAATCATTGATAATCTCGAACACAATCCCCGCAAAATTAGCGTCGCCCTGGGGAGTAGCCCCGGTCTGACTGTCGCGCTTCTCGACGCTCAGACCGCCCCGGACCACATCGTCGTTGGCAGTTACCGTGACCAACTTCTTGTCCTCGTTGACATTCACAGTCTGAGGCTGGAAGGTCAGCAGCATGGATGCGTTGGTGGATTTCTCCCGCACAGTGTACCGCCCGTAAGGGAGCAGATCGTTGGCGGTGCTGGCGTAGCCGTTCTCGTTGGTGGTCAGCGTTGTCACCACCTGGCCGGGAGCGAAGGTTTCGCCGCCCACCACCACAGCGTTGGCGCTGCTGTTGACAACCTCAAAGACAATACCGGCGAAATCAGCGTTGCCCTGGGGCGTTTCGCCGGTCTGGCTGTCCCGTTTCTGTACGGCCAGCCCGCCGCGCACTACGTCATTTTCTGCGGTGAACGTGTAGACCTTGCCATTCTCAGCGACTTTCACCGAGATTTCCTCCGTAAAGGTCTTGCGCATGGAGGCGTTGGTGGCCTTTTCTCGCACGAGGTAATCACCATAGGGCAGAGCGTTGGGCCCAGTCGTGGCGATGCCCTGGGCGTTTGTGGTAATTTCCTTGGCAACCTGACCGGGAGCAATGACCTTGCCGTCCACCTCTACGGGGTTCTTGGACTTGTTGACGATCTCAAACACAATCCCCGCAAAGCTGGCGTCGCCCTGGGGTGTTTTGCCGGTGACAGAATCCCGTTTCTCAATAGAAAGACCGCCCCGAAGGATGTCCTCCTTCACGGCGGCGGTGTTCTCGTTATTTTCCTGGGTAGAACCGGCGGGAATCTCACATAGCTTGGTGACTACTGTACTCACCTGGTAGCCGGGGCTGGCGGTAATCTCCCGGAGCGTCCAGTCGTCACCATAGGGATAGTAGTCGGTTGTGAACTGCCCCTTCTCATCCGTGGTGTACTCCTTAACCAGCTCGTTCCCCTTATAAACGCCGTACTTTGCGCCCTTGAGAGAGCCATTGCCCTGGGGCGTGGAGCCGGTCTTGCTGTCGGATTTAGTGACATTCACCCTCCATTTTTTCAGCCTGTTCTCAAACTGTACGGAAGTGGTCTGCCCCTCGGTCAGCTGGAAGGTCTTGGACTGGGGCTTGATATAGCGGTTGGGAACATTGAGTTCTGTGGCGGTGTAGGTGATCTTTTTCCCGCTGGCATCATAAATGGGCAAGCCGTCGATGTCGATGTTGCCGTTGGCATCCGTGGTCTTGGTGGTGCTGCTGCCGTCGCTGCCATCGATGCGGAATGAGATGCCGGAAACCTTGCCGTCCTCGGCAGTTTTGACAAGACCGGCGGTGCCCGTAGCATCCGTTTTGACCTTGATGTAGCAGCTCACGGGTTCGCCGCCGTCCGCATTGTAGGTGGCGAAGCTCTGCTGGCTGGCATCGCTGGTGCGCCAGACTGCAACAGCCCCTTTGCCACCAGTAGCCGCCCTCTGATTTCTAATCCGCGAAGATGTTTTAGGTGTGGGGATTGCTTCGCTCGTAGAAAGAGTTAAGGAATTACCGTTGGCGGAAATGGTTACTCCTGGGATAGCTCCCGCAAAATTGTAGTTGCTTAATACACCATTTGTATCTGTGACACTAGCACTATATTTATTTCCATCCCAGCGCATAGTGATTGTATTTGCCTTATCGGCGGATTTATTCGCAAAGCTGGGTATCTTCATGTAGTCGTTGAGGCGTTTCTTGAGGTCCCGATAATACTGCAAAAACTTGGTAGGATTATAGGCATGAGGCGCGCATTTCTCCATGTCCGCGTCCACAGCGGCCTCCACTCCAAAGAGGCCGTCTCCCTGCATAAAGGCATGGCCGTTGATAGTTTCCCAAATGAGCAGCTGAGTGACCGCCCACTTGTCGCCGTTGTCGCTGGGGCCGTTCCAGAAATCAGCGGCGCTCCACTGGAAACCAAGGGCCATAATAGTACCCACAGTATCCTGTGCATTCACCGACATATCTGCCCATGTATATGGGGTTCCGCCGGTTGCGCCCTTCTCATGTTCCAGGCAATACGCGGCTATATTTGTTCCGTTAATGATCATAGTCTTGGCTGGCAGCTGGCTTACATACTCGCCCAATGTGGTAAGCGTACCCACCTCAGACTTAAAACAGTAGTAGCCCATCTGCAGAACACCTGCTGTGCCTACGCCAGCAGCTGCTCTGGCCCTGGCTCTCCGGAGGGCGGGCCAGATTTGTGTTGCCTCCATCTGAGAAAGCTCGGTTTCGTAAGGATTATCCGGCTCAGAGGACGGTTCCGGGGTGCCATCCGGCTCCGCGGAAGGAGCGGGGGAAGGAGTTGCCTCCGGTGTGGGTTGGGGTTCTGTACTTTCTTCCGGCTGCAAGGATTCCTCTGGGCCGGGTGTAGCTGTTATGGTGGGGCTGGCAGTAGGCTCCGCGCCGGAATCGGGCTGGCTGCTATCCACAGAGGCCTCGCCAGATGATTCATTTGTAGGGCCAGATTCACCCGGCGTAAGCTCAGAGGCAAAAGCCGAGAGCGGCAGAGCGCTCAGGCAGAGCACCACGACCAAAATCAAAGAGAGTGTTCTTTTTAAGATTTTTTGCATAACATCATCCTTTCAAAATGATTATACTAATGTGCATCTTTTTACAAGCATGGGCATTTTGCCCCGTATCACCACCTTTTATTTCTGATTCTCTACCCATAGGCATCACCCCTTTCGTCGCAAAGAAAAAAGCCCTTCTGTTTCCAGAAAGGCTTTCGCTGAACTGACCTATTCGCCGTATAGAAGATAAAACACACCCGGCTCCGGCTCCGCCAAATAATACTGTATCGCTTGGTGCATGTCAGTCAGATAATACTCAATCTTCATGGCTATCCCCTGTGCGCCGCCATACTGTTCCCAGCGCAGCGGACCAGCCCAGCCTGCGCCTTCATAGCAAAGGCTGCGGTCATACTGAATTGAGGCTGGTAAATCGAGAAGTGACTTGATTTTTTGCATCTTGGAGCTGTCGGACTTGTCGGTCGGGTGATAGTAAAGGCAGAAACTGCCAGTTTCATCATCTGCTGTGATAGTGAATCGGTCACTTGCGGTATGTGTTAGCATCATTACAAATCCATTTGCCACTACCGACGAACCTTGCATCTCATCCTCTGTACTGAGCCAAGAGCCCAAATATAGTTTCCCAACTCCCTTGGATTTCGACAAGGTTGAATCCCACATTGCTGTTGTGCCATCGAAGGAAAAAGTAGGATCATCTTTTTTTCCACGGAGTACGTAATCCAGAATCATCTCCGGGTCCTGGTTAGGCTTGAGCTTGGCCCGGACCTCATCCGATATAGAAATTTTCGGCTTCTTCGTGTCTGGCGAAGGAGAGGGATCGGGAGACACATCGGGGGTAGGCGTACTTTCCGGGACCTGGGGCCTATTCCCAATTTCAAACAAGTCCCGGCAATTATAGAGCAGCTGCGCCACCTGGGCCCTGGTAATGCTCCCCTGGGGCTCCAGTTTGCCCCCGCTGCCCTGGAAAACCTTGTGGGTTACAGCCCACTCCATTGAGTAACGCGCTGGCTTCGAGACCCGCTGTCCATCGGAAAACTGCTCCAGCAGCCCCGCCCGGACAGTAAGCTCCGCGCCGATGTACTCCGCATACCGATAGAAAATGACCGCCATCTCTTCCCGCGTCACGTTCCGGTTGGGAGCAAAGCTGTCATTCCCCGCGCTTTCCGCTATGCCCTTTTCCACGGCCCATTCCACATAGGGCGCATACCACACTGGCCGGGACGAACATCGGAGAACCGGCTTCCCGGATAATCCTCCTTGCGGATTCCCGCCATATCCCCCAGCACCTTGACGGTCATGCCACGAGTAAAGGTCCCGTTGGGCGAAAAAGTGTTGGCAGATGTGCCTTGAAACAGCTCCTTTCCCACAGCATAGTCCACCGCCGTGTAGTACCATGCTCCTGGTTTCACATCTGAGAATCTCTCTGCCGCTGCCAGTGCCGGTACGGAAACTCCGGCCAGCATAATTGTTAGTGCCAATAAGGCTGCAACCAGTTTTTTCATTTTCACTTACCCTCCCTGTTTGGTATTTCAATATCATGGTTCTTGATGAACTCATTGAATGCCTGCTGGATGATTTGAGAGAACTTGACCTCTTGCTGGGCCGCATACAAGGCCAGCGCCTCATGAATAGCTGGAGAAGTGCGAACCGTGTAGTTCCCGGTGAAAGCCTGGGCGGGCTTCTTCCCCTCTAACTCACAGGCGGCAATATAATCATCCACCGCCCGGTGAAATTCCTCCTTGATCCCCTCAATGGTCTTGGAGGTAAAGGACGGAATCTGGCTCATCCCCAGGACCCGCCCGGTCAGGCAGTCCTTGACATTGAAATAGGACACAAGGCAGGTGTAGTTTTTGTATTGAAGTGTGTTTCGGGCTTGCATTTGATTCATCCTCTTTCTCAGTTTTACTTTTCGTAGAAAAGGAAAACTTGCTGAGTTAAAACTTGTTTTAACTCATGAACTCCCTTTCATTGACCTAAGTATAGCATACCTCAATACAAATTGCAACCTTTTTGTGGTTACTTTCTTAAATTCGTTTTATGCTCAATTCCACTTTCCCTCCCTGGGATTTGTGGAGAGCAGCCGGTAGAGCTTGGTATCAGCCGGGATAGTGCTGACAAAGGGAATCATTGCCCCGCCGATCTTCATGAGGCCGTGGCCCGGCTGGGTATTGGTGAAGTAGGTCCGCTGGTTCTCTGTAATCTTGTAGAGTTCGGAGAGCCGCTGGGCATTGGAAGGTGACTGATTCAGCATGACCACAAAGTCCGTGTTGGAGAGCATGGCCCGCCCGGATTCGCTGTCCAGCACCTCCTCCACGTTCTGAGTAGCGCCGGTGCAGTAGCCGTTATATTTGCGTATGCGCCGCCAGAGGTTAGAGAAGAATTTGCCGGTATCCTCGTCCTGAAACAGCAGAGCGAACTCGTCCGCATAGACGAAGGTGATTTTCCCGGCCTTATAGTTGCGCATGACCCGGCCCAGCAGGTGGTCCAGGGTAATAAGCGTCCCTATGGGTTTCATCTGGTCCCGCAGACCGCTCAGTGAATAGCAAATCAGGCTATTGCCGGTGTCGATGTTGGTGGGCTTGGAAAACGTGTTGAGCGCACCGTCCACAAAGCGCTCCAACGACAGCGCCAGTTCCTCAGAGCGGGGATTGTTCATTTTCTGCAAGGCAAGTCGGAAATCGCCCAGCAGAGGAGGCCGGTACTTGCCTTTCGACTTCAAGAAATCCCTGTAAACAGCCCGGATGGCCCGATCTATGAGGGATTTTGTCTGCGCGTCCAGCCCGTCCCCCTCGCTGACCTTTTCACAGAAGGTGGTGATGAACTCCGTCTTATAGGCCAGAGGGTTCCGCTCGTCCATATCCAGCTCCAGGTCAAAGGGGTTGATGCTGTCCTGGCCTACATGGTACACCTCGCCGCCCAACTCAGTGACCACCTTCCCATACTCCTGCTCGGGGTCTAAAAGCAAAAAGTCGGCCTTATCCGGGGGATATTTCAGCCGGAGGGACACCAGCTCATTTTTGCAGAAGAAGGACTTTCCTCCGCCAGTCATGCCCAGCACGAAGCCGTTTCCGGACGATTTAGCCAGCCGGTCAACGACGACCAGATTTCTGGTGACTGCGTTCTGGCCATACAGTACCCCTGTGGGGTCGCAAATCTCCTGGGCCTTAAAGGGGACCAAAGCCGCCATCGTCTCCGTTGTGATGCTATGGTCAATGGAAATCCGGTCCAGCCCAAAGGGCAGCACGGTGTTCAGGGCGTCCAGCTGCTGCTCGGTGCAAACATTTAGGTCGCAGTTATTGCCGCGAACCACATTGCGGATCAGCTCCGTGTCCGCGTCCAGCTTTTCCAGGCTGGAGGCCATGTGGGCCAGGGTAACGGTCAGCACCACCAGCCCGCAGTCACGGACGGTGATATCGTTGAGGCTGTCCGTCATGGTGTTGCGCTCGTTGCGGAAATTGTAGGGCTCCGGCACGGCGATGTGGGTCCGCTGAAGCTGCTTTTGCTGGAACCGCATGGAGTTGGCCTCCAGAGAATCCAGCTTCCTCTGGAAATGCTTCACCGCCTCGTCCGTAGTCACGGGCATGAAGCTGACCGAAAGGATCATCTCCGTGTCCAGTCCAATGAGATTGGTCACGGTGTCGTCGTCCACCCAAGCCGCCAGCTTAGTCATAGCCAGCACCCGCACATATTTCGTGCCGATTTTCACGCAATCCGGGGCGGGAAGGAAGCTCATGGGGGCAATGCTGTCCTTGAAGCTGATCTTCCGCCGTTTCCGGTCCTCAAAATCGAACTGCCAGTAGTTTTCATCGCCGGGGCGGTAGAAGTCATGCAAAATCCGCAGGCGCTCCGAAAGCTCAATGGGAGCGAACCGCGCCCCCATGCCCGCAAAGGCCAGGCCGATCTCGTTGCCCGCCCGGTCAAAGTGGATCTGTGCCTCCCTGGCGGAGGACTTGTTTGCGGACATGGTAAAGTATCGCTCCTGGATGATGCCGCTGCCCCGGCCCGCCTGGCTTTCCAGAATTTCGTTCATCTCCCCGCGCAGCCCGTCCAGGCCGTCCCCCCGCTGAGGATATTGCAGCCGGTCCAGCATTTCCCGGTTGATGTGCCGGTTCACCAGCGTGATCTGGGCCAGCTGGCCGAAGGTGCATTTCTGCGCCATCGCCTTCATGGCGCGGATCACGCCCTCCTTGGCCTTGTCCTCCAAAGTGTCATAGTTGATATCGGAAAACCGGTAGCTTTTGGAGTAGATATTTCCGTTGCTGAGGAACATTCCGTCCGGGTACACAATGTCCACGGGGATCAGGTCCTGGGTGGAGCGGGGGCGCTTGTAATAGAACCGGTCCCTGTGCTGGGCCTTCATTTTCTTTTCGCTTGGTAACAATCTTTCACCTTTCCTTTCTCCCGCAGGTAGCTGGAAATCAGCGCCTTGTGGGGGTTATCTGTCCGAAAAAACACGAGCTTGCCCAGCGTCAGCCGGGAGCGGATAAGCACTCCTATGATCTGCTCAAAGGCCATCCCATGCCAGCGAACGAAACCGAAGGCCCCAAAGGGCAGCGCCGCCGCCACGCAGAGCCAGCTCACGGCCTCCATGCTCATCCTGCGGTTACAAAGCAGGTACACCCCCAGCGCCGCCGCCCCGGCCAGCCCGGAGAAAATGAGCTGCCGGAGGGTCATGCCGAAGTAGACCACCTCCTTGTATTCCCGCACGTCTTGATTTGCTTTGATCTGCACGTTTCATCCTCCTTACAATCCGAAAATTTTGTGTGTCACTTGGTCGGCCCCCTTGATGATTCCCAGCAGCAGGAGCATATTGAAAATCAGGCTGTACATATAGGCCATTTCCTCCGCCGCGTCGCCGATCCAGTCGAACAGCCCCAGGCCGGAGAAGTCCACCACGGGGGAACTGGCGTAGGCCGAAAACACAATAAGGGCCAGCCCTACGGTCAGACCCTCCAAGCTCACTCCGGCAAAAGATTTCAAAAAGTTCTGCCCAATAGAATGGGTTGATTCCGAGCCGAAGGTTGCCAGCGGAATAGGGGACAGTGCCGCGAATAAATATATCTTAAAAAAGCGGCCTATGACCGTCAGCAGCAGGGTCACGGACAGCACTACTGCCACGATAAATCCGATCAGCCCCAGCAGTAGCGAGGGTATCTGCGACAGTGGGTTGATAACCGCCATGAGGTTTGATATAATTTTGAGTATGCCGGTATCGTCGAAGTCGGGGGCCGTAATACCAGCCCACATATTGCCGTCCGTCAGACCGTTGGTGATGAACACCTTGGTAATGAGCGCGCCGGTAATCATGAAGATACCGTTGACCAGCCGCCATGCCACCGCGATGCTGTATTTCGTCAGGATGAACCGCATGAACAACTTGAAAACGTGCTCTGGTCTTTTCAGTTCCACATAGGAACCGGCAGTTCTCACCACGTTCCAGAGGGTCAGAATCACCAGCAGGGCGTAAGAGAACGCCTGCAAGCCGTTGTTGATGTTCTCCATAGCCAGGGCCACATTTGGGGCGAAGCCTTCTAGGTCTTGGGTCAGAAAATTGTAGCTCGTTTCTGTGGCAAAGCCAAAGAGGTCGAGAATGGATTGTATGAACATAGGCGTTTAGGACTGAATCGCGGTCAGGATTTCCGGCGAGAAGAAGATGATGATTGCCCCGGCTATACACATCAGCCCTTGTATGCGCTGGCTGGGGTCGTGGCCGGAGAAGGACATACCCACCTGCAAGATACCGTAGATACAGAGGATGCCGCCGATCACCTTCACCAGCCCGGTGATAAGCTCGTTGAGGTTGGTGAGCATGGTGTCCACCTCCGTCACCCCGGTGGTGAGAGGGCGGATGGTAAGCGCGTCCGCGCCCGCAGCTTGTGCCGGGATAGCAGCGCAGCTCATAAGTACCATGACGGCGGCGAACACCGCCAGCAGCTTTCTCAATTTCAAAAAAAGTCTTTTCGATTTCATTGCAAACTTCCTTTCGTTTTAGATTAGTCAATAAATGTGAACCACACAGGTTTGGCCTCGGGCAAAGCCATGACCTGCTCCTGCGTCAAATCCATCACCGGCTCAAAGCTGGCGGCAACGTGGGTAAGCTCGTTGTGGACATAGGGCGCGGCCCCGCCGTAGGTCGTTTCCTTGATGTGGGGGTGGCGCTTGAAGTCGTACTTCTCGTCCAGAATGGGCCGCTCCCCGCGCACGAACAGCAGGGCCAGTTTGTTATCCAGCATACGAATTTCGTCCGGGGTCATGAGCTCCCGGCCCAGCTGCTGCTCGTTCTTGGAAAAGCTCCCGGAACGGCCCTTGGACTGGCCGAAGGTGTTGGTGCGGATGGTCTGCTTGCCCAGCAGCTTGGAGAGATACTCATGGGTGCCGCTCTCATTGCCGCCTAAATACAGTAACAAATCGGCGTTATTCATCATGGCCTGCCACTGCTTTTCATAGAGGGCCTTTAGCTGGCTCATATCCTGCAAAATAATCGAAGCAGATATGCCGTATTTGCGGAATGTAGCAAGGCGCAGCTCAAAATCTTTGGGGAGCGTCACGTTGGCAAACTCGTCCATGAGGATGTGCATGGGAACTTTCAGCTCTCCATGCCGGTTTCCATAGTCGTAAAGAATCTCAAAGAGCTGCCCATAGAGCAGGCTCACAAAAAAGTTAAAGGATGAATCCGCAACCGGCGTGACCGCGAAAATCACCGTCCTTTCCTCCGGCGCGGTCAGCAGACCCAAATCGTCCGAGTTGGTGGTGGATAGCCGTTCTATGGATTCCAGGTTGAACTTTCCCAGCCGGGACAGTAAGGTGATCTGAATACTCTGCAAGGTTTTGGTCGCGCCGGAATGGTACGCCCGGTAGTGCTTTAGGGCGATATGCTCCGGGTCGCGCTGCTCCAGTTCGGAAAACATCTGCTCAACCGGGCTGCTATCCTTTTCACCCTCCACCAGCGCCATGTTGCGGAGCAGGAATTGAATGGTGGGGAAGTTCTGGTCCTCTGGCGGGGCCTCGTAATACAAAAAATAGGCGAGAGCTGAAAGCAGCTCCTTCGCCATATCGTCCCAAATCTGTTCACCTTTCTGTGCCCCTTGCTCAGAGGTTGCTTTCCAAAAGTTGCTTACCATGCGCTCTACATCATCATCGTTCCGCAAGTACAAAAACGGGTTGAATCTGTCCGAGCGCTCCGGTTCCATCAGATTGAGAACATGGATGGTATACCCATGCTCTTTGAGGTAGTTCCCGGTAGCCCGGAGCATTTCTCCGGACGGGTCAAGGCAAACATAGGAGTGGCTGGCCTGCAAGAGATTGATAAGCACATGGGTGGTGGACTTGCCGGAGCCGCTGCCCCCAATCACCACAGTGTTGAGGTTTCGCCGGTGCCGGTACATACTCTCCTGAGAGCTGCCGATGGCAACGTGCTGAGTCATAATCAGGTTGGCACTGGGACTCTTGCGGTTCCGATACTTGCGGTCAATGGCGCGGGGACTGCCCCACTTGGCGCTGCCGTATTCCTCTCCCCGGCGAAAGTTCATGCCAGAGGACACGAACATCAGCACCGCCAGCCCATACAGGAACAGGCACACCAGCACACAGCGCGGGGTATACGGCACAATATGAAAGCGTAACGGAGCATTTAAGGCGGCAGTAAGCGCCGAAAGCATACCTTTCAGTCCACCGGCTGCTCCCGGCGCGACCGCTATCCCCAGCCAGACAGCTACCACCCCCCCGGCAATACCTACCGCGATGGCCGGAGCTTTGTCCTGACCGGGTTTCATACAGCCCGAGCTTCTTCTGGCCTATACCGTGGACTGCTGACATACTCCCCGAAGTCCCGCTCCATCTCGGCGATCCCCCGCTGAATCTCCTGCCCGGCCATGCCGCTGGCACGAATGATATTCGACAGCAGATTCTTCACGGCCCCGCATTTCTCCTGCACATTACCGCTGACGATCTCCGGGAACACCTCCCGCTGGAAGGTGGCCTTTTCCGCACTGACCCCAAACCGGCGCGCCAGCACATAGCCCCCGCAGTAGGCCACAAAGCTGGTCTCCGCGTTACGCTCATAGGTCTTGCCCATGAGCCGGTGCTGCTCGTAGTGGCAGAACTCCGTCAGCAGCGGAAAGCACATCTCCTCGGCGGTCTGCCCATGCCGGACGCGCACCTCCCGGAGATCGGGAATGTAGGTGGCGTCCACGCCATCGGGAATATCCGGGTCATACCTGACCCAAAAGGGGCCTGCCTTGGCAATGGCCTTGACGATATCCACCGGCTCGGCCCAAGTGACTTCCTCGGGCTGGGAGTGGGCCGTGGTCTGGCTCACATCAAAGCGGTGCTCCACGTTGTAAAAATACTTGGTGCGGTGGGTCTTGGGGTCCTCCTTGCCGGGGCTGCGGACATAAATCCGCAAACCTTTCTCTCCCTTACGGATATACGCCTGCTCCTTCTTCCAGTCCTCAAAGGAGCCGAGCCGGGTAGCCGTGGGGCACTGAGCGTAAATCAGCAGGGCATTGGCGCTGCCGCCGCCCAAAGTTCCGCTTGCGAGGTTGAACCGCTCCACCACGTCCAGCAGGCGGGGGAACTGCTCCATGTCGCCCCACACACGTTCCACGGTGTCGGCGGTCAGCTTGCCGGTTTCCTCCTGGAGCTGCTTCTGACTTGTTACAAACTGGCTGAACTCGATTTTCTCGTTCAAAAATAATCACTCCTTATTCGCGTGTGGAAACGCTAAGATTTTTCAAATTGGCCTCATAAAAATTCCGGGCAACTTCCTCCCGGCTGGGCTGGGGCGCGGCCTGGTTACGCCGAATCTCCATGACCCTCTCCCGAACCGATTGCCGCCCGCTGGCGGTAGACATTGACAAGCCCCCTGACGGAGCAGCGCTCCCGCGCTCCGCCGGGGTAGTAGGGTTTGGGGTGGCGTGGGGCTGCACCTCGTCCATAAACTGTGTGATGAAGTCGGCGTTCATGGCCTGGTTGCGCCGGCGCAGCTCGTCCTCGGTCATGGCCTCTACCTCCTGGGGCGTGACCTCTCTGGCCGATTCCTGCTCATAGTCGGCTGACTTCACGCCGTTCAGCTCGTTGATCTCGATAATGCGGTTCACGATGTCCGCTTGGTCGGGAGAGCAGAAAATGGTAAACAGTCTGTTGCCGGGTTCATGAATCTTGTCCAACGTGACGCAGGAGAACCGCACCCCCGCCGCCATAGCCGCGTCATAGAATGTTTTGTAATCTTTCTCCATGAGGTCGAACTGGCAGAAGCCCTTGCCCTGCTGGAGCATCCGTTCCATCTCCATGGCGCTCCGGGTTCTGTAATCCTGCTGGTTCATAGCAGCCATGACCCCGGCAAGGCGGGCATTGCTGCGGTTCGCCATCTGCGCCGCTTCCTCGATAATACGGAACACATAGGCTATGCCTTTGTATGTCACCCGGAACACGGTATCTATTGCCTCTGATGTGTTGTCGATAATTCTTCACCTCTTTCCCTCTCTAACTGATGGACTGCAACCTCCTTTTCACGATTGACTGCCGCCGTCACCAAACCGCAGCGCTCCGCTATATCCTTGCAAAGACTACGCTCTCGGTAGAGCGGTTTTAGCTGCCGGTTTATTTCCGAAATCTTTTGCTGAATCACCTGTCTTTCACCCTCGCTGGGGCCTTTCTGCAAATCCCGGTTCAAATACCACCTCTCTTTGTGGAGCGCATAGACACGCTCGTCCAAATCAGACTGGTGCTTACTCAATTCCTCCCTCGTCTGAATTTTGTTGCGCACTAACAATCGCGCCTCTTGGGAATATCTGTCCAGCTTGGCAAGGGCCTTTCGCTGCTCGATGGTGGGGTAGCGGGGATAGGTCTGCCGCCGGATGCTCACCAGCATATAGCGGTAGTGCAGATAGGTGGCGTTAAGACCACGACGGTTATATCTCCGGGCATAGTAGCCGGTATAGCGTCTCTTGTACACTTGCTGCTCCGTTGGATTCTTCCACGCACCGTATACCTGCTTGGGTTTCTGCCGCTGGTGGGGGTTCCGGCTTTTCTCAGCGATACGTTTGCGGATATCCTCCTCGGTATATCCGCTCTTGAATTTGTACAGTCGAAAAAAGCCGTGTCCCTCCGGGGAGATCGCCGGGTGTGCGCTCTCCCGCTTTACCCGGTAGCCCATCTGCGTTAAGATACGGTAGAAATCGTCCAGGTCTTTCGCGGCATCCACCGCCCGGTCTATATCCTGATACATGATGGAGTGGACGGTAGGGGCGGGCTGCGGTTTCTGGTGGTGCTGGGCCGGGTAATCCTCATAGCGCGACTGCGTCGCCTCCTTTATAATAGAAAGACCGTATCGTGCGCAGAACTGGTCGGACAGCTTGCGGATGCGGTCGTAGTACATGGCGTTGGGCTGGTGGAACTTGCTCCCATCTACGAATGAAACGGAATTTAACAGTATATGGTTGTGAATATGCTCCTTGTCGGTGTGGGTAGCAACGACCACCTCGTACTTGTCACCGAACAATTCCTTTGCCAGCTCCACGCCAATCTCGTGGGCCACCTCCGGCGTGACCTCTCCCGGCAAAAAGCCTTGTTCTAAGTGATAGGCCAGCCGACCGCCCTGTTTCCCAAAGCGCAGCTTGGTACTCAGCATCTGATCAGCAGGAGCCTGCCAATCGTTCTGTGGGATAAAAAGATTTACGCCGGTCACCAGCTTGCCCTCCTGAGTTTTTGCCGGGTTTATGATGTAGCGGATAGACCGGCCAAGGTGATTACTAATCGGCCATATCTTCGTCTGCGCCATCTGATGTCCCCAATACTGCTTTCTCAATTCGCCGCAGGATGTCCCGCAGACGAACGACTTCCTCATAGTACGCCGCCTCGTCAATCAGGCCGGTGGCGTTTGCCACGAACGCCAGCTGATTCAGATTGTTGCCGATCTCCTTCAGCTCGCGGGTCATGGCGAAATAATCAGCGGGCGGGGATTCCTTTGGCTCATACCCAACTATGAGTTGCCGGACATACGCCGACTTGTTCAGCCCGCAGGACCTGGCTCTCCTTGTGATTCTCCGATTTTCCACCTCATTTAACCGCAGAGTGATTCTCTGCGTTCGATTTGTACTTGCGATGTGCAACAGCTCCTTTCCAAAAACCGCCGGGGCTCTCATCATAGCAGGGTTGTAGGGGCAGCGCCCCTACCCAGCCGCGTCAGCGGGCATTTGCGGGCAGAGTGTCAGACAGAATGTCTGACGCTTTGTCCGACAAATGCGATGCTGGCTCATGGAGGAAACGCCCTTCGGACATTTCCTCCATTTGTGGGGGCTGCGCCCCCACTTTTGCCCCTCGTCAGCTGTCCCAGGAGGGAGTGTCGGTGCTCCCTTCCGGCTCTGGGGCAGGGATATTAAGAGGCCCCGGCGGGGTTCCGTATTCACGCTCATACTTGGCGTCAAGGTATTTGCGGATACTAGCAGGCACCTTTTTTCTGTACCAATCCTCCAAAGATTCAGCCATGTAATCCTCAACTTTTTCGCCGCGCTCCCGGGCATGGAACTCCAAAGCCTCAAACTTTTCAGAGGAAAACGGCACCGAAAAGCTCACGATATTTTCCTTTTTTGAGATAGCTTTCACCTCGATTCTGTGGTAAAATGTACGCAAGGCGTACATTCGGTGAAGTCCTGAGGCGTGAAACGCCTCTCTTTTCCTACGGAAAAGCACCGGCCTTCTCCAAGCAGATTATTGATTTTTTGCAAGAAAAACCCCCCAAGGGGGCGCTCTTGCGGCGGCAGAATTGTTGTCAGAGTTCAAAATCATCACTCCTTTCCGGGGACTTGTGCTGTGCAGGAGCCGCAGTCTCTTGAGCCTTCCCCTGCTCCAAAACCTCCCTGCGGAACATAGATACAAAGCCATCCAGCACCGCCGAATGGCTCTCGCATATGAACTGGTACGGCTCCCTTCCCATGTGAGCGGTATCAACTTTCATAGCCCATTCCCGATTGCTCCGCGAAAACCGCGCGTCCCATTCCTTATGCTGAATGGTGCAGGCCAGCACATTTCTGACACGTTCCGGGCCGTATTGCTCCATGACTTCCGAAATGCAATCCTTTCCCAAGTACATACCGTCAAAGTGGCTGTTGATAGAATCCTCTAAGGCTCTCTTGCAGTCCCAATAGGCTCTCCGGCAGGCAAAATAAGCATCGCGTTCGCCATGCTCCATAGCGTACTGCGCGGTTTGGCGGTAGATGGGCGGGTCCTCACACTGTCTTGACATGGCATCCTTCCTTTCCATAAATTGAGCATGGAAAAGCGGAACTGTTTCCAGTCCCGCCTCTCTGCACTTCTTTACAATACACATTATAGCACATGACTTTCCGTTTGTCTTCCGATAGTTTTCCGATGTTTCTCCGATGAAAATGGCTCAGAGAGAAACCGAGGTATCTACGATTTCTTCATTCTCCCGCACCCGTTGGGAACCATCATTCATCTTTAGCGCAATATCCAGTTCAGTGATCCGCGCCAGCTTGTCCTTGAGCTCCTGCTCCTGCGGGAAAGACTTGCCCACCTCCTGCTTTGCGCTCTCAAACTGCTGCTTGACATTCTCCAAACTGGCCTGGGCCTTAGCGAGTTCCTCCGGCAGACGCTCAAGAGCATTGTCAATGCGGGTAATATTTCCTATATCGGAATCACTGGCGGTAAAGGCGTATTCTACCGCGCCCTTGAGGACAATCTGCACCTCGCTGAGAAGATTATGCTTCTTTACAAGCACCTCCAACCCGCGATATTTGCCGACAAGCGTACTCGTAAACACCTTGGCCTGCTTGCACTCATTCAAAAGCACAATACCGGCTTTCTTGCGCTCGTCAAAGTGCTGGCCGAGAACTTCTATCCCTATGTAGCCCTCAACGGGCAGAGGATGCTCCGCCAGAGTAGCCATATCTCTTTGGATTCCCTCTATCCTCCACTCTAACCGCTGCCGCTCCTGAGGGAAGTAGAGCCGGATTTTATCCTCCAAATCGTACTGCTGACTGCGGTGGCTGGCCTGCATGACCTGCAATTTTGCTACTTCAACGTCCAGCTCCATACGTTCTTTTATGCGTGGATCGCCAGCACAGAGAGCCTTGACCTCCGCATAGGAAAGGGCCGCTTCGTCCACGTCCTCGCAGGTTCTGGCGGGGGATTTTGAGGTCATGATCTGCCCTATAAACTGTTGCTTTTTCTCCACGGTCTGAAACAAGTAACTGTCAAAAGTCGATTCAGTTACATAACGAAAAACGTGTACAAGCGGGTTATTATTGCCCCTCCTGATGATTCTGCCCTCCCGCTGGATCAAATCTCGAGGCCGCCACGGGCAATCCAAGTGGTGCAACGCGATAAGTCTATCCTGCACGTTGGTGCCAGCGCCGAGCTTTTGTGTGCTGCCAATCAGTACCCTCACTTTCCCGCTGCGCACCTTGGCAAACAGCTCCTTTTTCTTGACCTCTGTTTCAGCGTCATGGATAAAAGCAACCTCAGTTTCCGGCACACCTCGCTCCATGAGCTTCCGCTTAATATCATCATACACATTGAAACTGTCGCCCTTTTTGGGAGTAGACAGGTCAGAAAACACAAGCTGGGTCAGCTTATTCTCCTTGCCATCCTCCCAAAACTGCATGATATTGTCCACGCAGAGATTGAGTTTTGAATCGGGAGAGTCCTCCGCTAAGGGGCTTATGAGCCGCTGGTCAAGTCCTAGTTTCCGGCCATCGTTTGTTATCTTCAAAAGATTATCCTCGGTAGACTCCACATCACCCACGCGAACAGCAGTAGCCCTCTCTGAGAGTTCCTGCACATACGCTTTCTGAAACTCAGTAGGTTTTGCCACGATATTATGAAATTCCACATCCGGTGTGGGCAGGTTCAGCATGTCCTCCGTCTTGATGTCTGCCACCTCATGGAAGATATTCATAAGCTCCGGCAGATTAAAGAACTTGGCAAACCGGGTTCGCGGGCGATATCCGGTCCCCTCCGGGGCCAGCTCCATGGTAGTAACTGTCTCACCGAACCGGCTGGCCCAGCTATCAAAATGCTCCATATTCATGGCTTGCAAGGCATTATACTGGAGATAGCGCTGTACGGTAAACATCTCCGTGATGGAGTTGCTGATGGGCGTTCCCGTGGCAAAAATCACGCCTTTGTAGTCTGTGATCTCATCCAGGTACTGTGTTTTGCTGAACATATCAGAGGATTTCTGCGCGTCAGAGGTGGAAAGTCCGGCCACATTCTGCATTTTTGTCACCATAAAAAGGTTCTTAAAATTGTCCGACTCGTCTACAAACAGCCTGTCAATACCCAATTCCTCGAAGTCTATCACAGTATCTTTACGGCTATCTGCCTGCAGTTTTTTCAGCCGTAATTCAAGGCTTCGTTTGGTGCGTTCCAGACTTTTTACGGTAAAGCGCTGCCCGTCCTCCTCTTTTGCGCGGGCAATACCGTCAATAATCGCGTCCATCTGCTGGTTAAGCTGCCTGATCTGCCGCTCCTTGCTGACTGGTATTTTCTCAAACTGTGAATAGCCGATAATCACGGCGTCGTAATCGCCGGTAGCAATGCGGGAGCAGAACTTCTTACGCCTATCCTTTTCAAAATCCCTCTTGGTGGTGACGAGAATATTGGCGTTGGGGTAGAGCCGCAGGAACTCTGAAGCCCATTGCTGTGTCAAGTGATTGGGCACCACGATCATGGATTTGGAGCACAACCCCAGCCGTTTCATCTCCATAGCGGAGGCGGTAATTTCAAAGGTTTTCCCTGCCCCCACACAATGGGCAAACAGCGTATTCCCTCCGTAGACTGCCCTTGCAATGGCATTTTTCTGGTGTTCCTCTAACTGAATTTCCGGGTTCATGCCAGCCAAAACAAGATGGCTCCCATCGTACTGCCGGGGCCGGATACAGTTCATCTCGTCGTTGTATTTTCGCACCAGCTTCTGGCGGCGGTCAGGGTCTTTCCATATCCAATCCTGAAATGCGTATTTAATCATGTCCTGTTTCTGCTGGGCCAGGGTCGTTTCCTTGGCATTGAGTACCCTCTTGTCCTCACCGTCCACCGTTTTGGTATCGTAAACGCGGGTGTTTTGCAGGTTCAATGCGTCCTCCAGCAGCTTATATGCACTGACGCGGCTTGTGCCATAGGTGGTATATGCCGACACATCGTTTTTGGGGATATAGCCCTTATTGGTGATATTCCACGCATGGATAACTGAGGAATACTGAACATGAATGTCCTCCCTGACATAGCCAGGTGTCTTGAGTAGCTCATACATAAACTGCTCCACATATTCGGGCCCTATCCAGTCCGTGCCCAACCTGACGGCAATTTCCGAAGCGTCCAGGTCTTTGGGCTGCACAGCGGCAAGGGCATGGACGTTAATTGTGTATGACGGATCACTCTCAGCTGCAACCTCCGCAACCTTGAGCTTTTCACGCACATTGCCGGAGAGATATTCGTCCGCGGGCTGATAAATGGGCGGGTCGCGGAAAGGTACACGGTAGATTTGCCCCTGCAAATCGTTAATAATATCCTCCTCGGTTTTACCGGTAATCCCCGCCATATAAGGAATATCCACCCTGGCCCGCTCCCCAATGGACACGGCCAGGGCCTCCGTAGCGGTGTCCACATGGGTGATCTCCTGCCGGGGATAGATGGTGCGCTTGGTGAACATATCTGATTTTCGGACGAATTTGCCCTCATCGTCCAGAATTTCCAAGGCGCATAAAAGGTAATAAGAAGAATCCTGGGAGAAAGCCCGCTCGTTCGTTTTATCGTTGATAAGGCCAAACTTTGCGGTGAAATTATCATAGAGTCGGTTCAGTTCTGCCTGGGTAGAGCGGATATCTTCATCTTTGGTGGACAACTCCATCTGCTCGGCAATAAGCCGCTGGGTGCAGTCCCGCAGGTCGATCAGGGCCATGGTGCGGGCCTTTGCTGTTGCCCCCAAGTCCATCTTTACCATGACGGAATCCTGCCGGTAATACACGTCTCCCTTTATAATAGTATAGGAAAAGTTCTTGACATCCGGGTCAGCGGGGATGGTTTCCTGCTCCTTTTCGTCCTCTATTTGGACGATTTCAGCCTCTACATAATGGCCATCAATATGAGAAATAGCCTCTTTTAGCTGTTCATCAAGGTTCACATCAGGATGGGGCTTGATGGTATAATCCTGCCCATACCGCGTACTGTCGGAGATTTCACTTCCCAGCACCATTTCCGGGTGCTGAATGAAATAGTGATTGACGGCAAATCCGTCTTTGTTATTGTCCGTATGTACCCAATCGGGCAGTTCTGTAATGGGCTGTTCCCGCTTTTGCAGGAACAAGATATCCGCCACTACCTCTGTCCCTGCATTGGATAGAAAGGCGTTTTCCGGGAGCCGGATCGCACCCAATAGCTCTGCTCTCTGCGCTATATACTCCCTAGCATCTGTCGATTTTGAATCCATGGTGTACCGGGAAGTCACAAAGGCGATGATCCCTCCGGGCCGCACCTTGTCGATGGTCTTGGCGAAGAAATAATTATGAATAGAAAAACCCAGCTTGTTGTAAGCCGGGTCAAAGACTTGATATTGTCCAAAGGGTACGTTGCCGATGGCGATATCAAAGGAATTATTTTGAAAGTTCGTGTCCTCATAGCCCTTGATTTCAATATGGGCATGGGGGTATAATTGCTTCGCGATACGCCCGGTGAGGCCATCCAGTTCCACACCGTAGAGCTTTGAACTTGCCATGCTCTCTGGCAGCAGGCCGAAGAAATTACCAACGCCCATTGAGGGTTCCAATATGTTGCCGCTATGGAAGCCCATGCTTTCCAGCGCCTGATAGATTGCCTTGATAACGGTTGGGGACGTGTAGTGGGCATTGAGGGTGGAGGCCCGCGCCGATTCGTATTCTTCGGGAGTGAGAGTTTCCAGCAGCTCCTTGTACTCGGTAGCCCAGGAGGGTTTATCCTCGTCAAAGGCATCGGCAAGAGCGCCCCAGCCTACATACTTGGAGAGAACGGCCTGTTCCTCTGGCGTGGCGGTACGGTTCTCAGCTTCAATATTGTGCAAAGTCTTGAGTGCTGCCATGTTCATCTGGTACTTGGCTTTTGCACCGCCAGCGCCTAAATTATCATCGGTGATGTGGAAGTTCTGAGGCTTGGGGCCACGCTGGGGTTCATCACCGTGGAGCGTTTCAATGACAACATCAAAGGGAAGATTATTCTTTTCGGCTGGGTAGACGGCTACTGTTTTTGTGGAGAAACTGGGTTTGTCGGATGGCGCGGTGGACGGCGGAACGGTAATTTCCGGCTGAACCGGAGCAGGGGCAACTTCTACGTCGGGCGGTTCCTGCAAAGGCTCATCATGACGTAAACCGCCCAACTCCTGCTGGTACATGGCACGGAGCACACCGGCAACCGTCCGCAGATCATACATCATCACGGCGCGGGAATCTCCCCGTATATCCAGCGTCAATCTGTCGCCAAATATGCTGAAATCCACCTGCTCCCCGGTTTCAAGGGACATGGTTTCAACGGTTCTGTCTAATTTTTCGCCCAGGCGGCGGGCGATTTCTGCGTTGCCAACACCATCTTGTAGCCACCTTGTGACCTCATTTTTTGCCTGTCCATCTAACAGACCGCCCTCGCTGGTGAGAACATCCCGGAGGTCGTCCCCATTGTCGGCAGGGCCAATTCTTGTAACAGACAAATAATCGGTGATAGACGAATTCCTTTCGTCCCGGCGAAGCAGCTTTTCAAAATTCTCTTTGCTCTCTGCGCGGAAAACAGGGTAAGTCATGGCCGGGTCTTGCAGATGAACATTAAACAGGCCGACTTCCGTGATGGTAAACGCCGTGTTGTCCAAGTACACCGTATCGCCAACACTGTAAGCAGGGGCGAGAGGGTCGTGGGTGGAAACGGACGTATCTGCTGCTACCTGTGGCTGTCCCTGCCGAACACGATTCCCTTCCAGTTCCGCTTCCACTAGTGGCGCAAGCTCATCTTCCTCAAAAAAACACCAGCCGTTTTCCTCACCGCCAAGGGCCAAAAGTTCCGGGGAAATGCACTCTTTTGCCAACGGTTCCCGGATCATAATACCGCCATGGGACGGTGTGCCGACCTTGAAAATACCATCTGCCAGCTCATGAGTAGTCTGTATGATACCCCATGGGGAGTGGTTCCCAATTTCAACTCCCCAGGGCGGCAGTTCGGCGGACAGGGCCATATAGGCATCATAACCCTCGTTTGCCAGTTCCTCCTTCAGCTGGTTGTGAAAAGACGTATTGCCAAAGTATAGCTGATAGAACTGCATATCCCCTTGTGTAATTCCAAGGTCTTTTGCTGCGCGTTCTACGGCGTTACGCCCCTCGTCCATGGCGTTTTGCCGGTCAGAATTTAGGCAAGCGTTTTGAAACGCCTCGTCCTCCATCAGCTTGCCCCATAGGATTTCCTTGTAATGCCCGTACAGTTCCCGGACAGTGGAGGCCTGCTCCGGCTCAGTTAACCGCTCCACGTCCCCCAGGACTTGCTCCACAAAGAGCTGGCCTTTTTCTTCTTCCGCAGCTTTTTCCAGCTCCTTGTTATATGCTTCTTCTACATATTCGCGCACGTAGCGGACAGATTCCGTCAGGGTCATATCAGAATCCAGAACGGCCAATCGCACCGCGTCCTGCTGAAAATCCACGCTATCGATCCGGCAGCGCCGCCCATCCACATCCAGTTCCATGCCTATCGGAATATACTCCGCCGCGGTACGGGAGGTAATCACCTCATATTTACCGGCATCATCCAGCCGGACAAAGGTCAGGTCCAGTCCGTTTCGCAGCAGCTTTTCCTGACTCGCCTGCCAGCTTTCCGCGTCGCCGGTGATGGAAACTGCGCCCATACCGGAAATATCCCGCAAGAGTACGTTATGATTAAAGGCAGGGCCAGCTTTTTCGGCATCTGAACCGTAAAAATATAACGTATCTCCATTCTGTACCCCTATCACATAGCCGGGAAACTGTTCCTTAATTCTGGCATATTCGTCTATGATGGGAACCATATCCGGTGTTGCTTTGATCATCTGCTCACTGGCCTGATTCAAGGAATCAGTAGTCGGTGAAGCCGGGGAAACTTCGGGAGCATCCTTATAAGAAGATAAGGAATAGGTTTGCCGCTCCGTACCGCTATCGGGCACAACGGAAATTGTAACGTCATGTTCCTTGCGGAGAATCTCCAAATATCTTTCCAAATCAGTTGCCAGGACGCCGCACATAGCCACCCGGCCCAGCTCTGGAATATTGCGGTTGGTCAGGAGAATATCCAGCTCCACAGAGGCCACCCGCGCGTCGGGGCCGTACATTTCAAAGAAATCCCCTCGCTGAAAAAGGACGATATCTCCGGGGTGGGCCTGCTTGACTTCCTCATAGCTGGCGAAGTGGGCTTTGGTATTATCCATGAGAATGTCGCGCTTTTTTGCGTCCTGCTCTGAGAGGGACTCCGGCTCAGTAATGGATGCAGAGGGTTCAGCGGGCGTTTCCGGTGTACGGCTCTCCATGATTCCCCTGTCCTCCGGCGAGAGAAAAGCGTCCCTCTTTATCAGTTCCTCAATGCGCTTTCGCACCTGAGACCACTTCATTTTCACCGCAGCATACGGTTCAATAATGTCGCCGTGGGTAAATGTCAGCTCTTTGTGGGTATAGGTGATGTTGTCGTTGCCGCCATGGTAGCCGGAGTATTCGCCATGCAGATTGCCCAAATATTTCTCCCGCTCCTTGCGGTCAGGGTACTGCTCAAAGAAGTTGTAGACCCCAATGCGGTAATCATGCCGGTCAGGATGGTCCCGCAGGAGATCGTCTATCTCATCCTGAGAAATGAAAAACCGCTCTACCGGCGCATAGTCCGGCGAGGCGGTAAATTTGAGGGGGGCACATTGCAAATCCTGCAAACCCTGCATGATTTCGTCAGGGCGGTGGAAATGGAAACGGAGAATATCCCGGTTGTGGGCGTAATCCCTTTGGAAAAGCGCAAAATCGTCAATCACGCTCTTTAGCTGCTCCGGCTGTTCCAGCACTTCCTTTGTCTTGTCCACCACGTCAGGATAGCCGAAAGTACCGCTCAGAGCGGCGGTAAGCGTGGGCAAATATATGTCCTTGTACTTCTCGTCAATATCCCTGTGCAGATATTGCAGCGCCTCCGCTACCCGGTTCTTCTCAAAGGGCCAGGCCCGGTATAGCATGGACTGGCTGGCGTACCGGCCCTCGTCCAGCAGCACCCGGATTCTCTCCGCCGCCTGCTCCCAGGTGAGCGCTGTGGCGGTAAATGTCAGCGCGCTTTCACCGGGCGCGATCTGCATACCCGCCTCATCGTACCAGAGGGAATATTTGCGCTCCCCGATGTAAAACCCAGCGCCGTTTTCCTTATAGTGGGTCTGCAAAAACCGGGCATTTTCCTCCAAAGGCTTATCTTTCATGAACTCCGCGATAATGCGAAGGCGGCTGTCCGGGTCGTTAGCTCCCAAGGTCAGGGCGGCGTCTATCACACTTTGGGAAAGGCCGGGGCGAACCGTGGCAGCACTTTCGGAACTGCCACTTCTTAACGGGATTGTCGAACCAGCGAGGTCAAACAGATTGGGGATTTCACCCTCTTGTTCATCTCCTAACTGTATATCAATTCGCTGAGAATCATCTCCTCCGCCTTCGCCTTCGCGTTGTTCATCAGACCCACCCATTTCATGGGGTCGCTGGCCTTCATCTGTTCCGTCAGGCCCATGGACTTCTGAAGCTCCGGCATTATCAGCTCCAACCTCTGGTTCGCCGTCTGCTCTATCTCCGTCAGGTGTGCCGTCAGCTTCCCGCTGAGTATCAGCCGGTTGTACAGCACCGGGCGTTCCTCCCTCAGATACCGCTCCCTCATCCGTCCGTATTTCCCCAAAGTCGATGGTGTTTCCGTCTCTAATTCGGGCAGCAGGAAGTCCCCCTCCTGCCGGTAGGTCAGGGTGTTCTCCATATAAACCGCTCCTTTCCACGCGCCGTGTGCGCTCATAATTCTTGATGGTGACCTCGATCTGCCGTAACACCTGCTCGCTGTTGCCGCTGACTGCTGTTCCTAAAGCCGTGATGGAATCGGGCGTGTTGAAGTCGAAAACCGGCAGAAAGTCCTCATTAGTGAAAAACTCGCTGGGGTTCAGCCCGCAGCGCGACATGAGCGCGTAAGTGGTGCTGACCGTGACCGCATTGCGAAACTCGACCTCCACATTCAGCTCGTCGTAATCCTCCAAAAACGAACCGGGGACACTCGCTAAAATGTCCTCCCAATTCTGCTCCCAATACTCGCCCGCCAATTCCTGGGCAATGGCCTCCAGCTGGTAGGGCAGACCGCCCTCGTCAGTAACGCCGTACTGTTCGGCCAGGGCAGCGACAACCGCCTCGGCGTGTTCTTCGCGGTACGCCCACAAGTAAGGCAAGCGGCTCCCATCCCGGCCAACGGTGTCGGAGATGTCGAACACATACCGCACCCCATTGGCGCTCAGCAGGCCAATACCCTTCGAGCTGCGGCGGACACTGCGTCCCATGCGCGTGTTCCACACATCGTAGCTGGCGCAGGCGGTGGCCTCCGGGCGCTGGGCGTAAATGAGGACTTGCTCATGGTATGGGTATTTGTAGAGCCTTGCCGCCGTTTCCAAGAAGTGCGTCCACTCGGCGTAACTGCTGGTAAGCTGGCCGGACGTGCCGGTCGCCAGCTCTGAAAAAGTCTGTACTTTTGGATTCATTCGCTCCCTCCCTAGAGTTCAATTTCAATTTCCGGAACATAGTGCTGAGAGATTGCTGCGGGAACGGTCTCATACTCTGCCTTTAACCGCTCCAACTCACCCCGTGCCGACACAAAATTGCAGATGGTACTCGCGTCCTTGATGGCTTGAAACAGCGTGTTGGGCGCGTCCTTGATGTCCTCGGCCCAGCTTTGAATGTAAGCCCGGTTATTCTGAGAAATGCTCTCAGGCACCTGCGCTCCCGCCGCCGACAAAAGGAAAGCCCCGGCCATTTCTGCCCGGAGCTCCTCAATCGCATATTCCTCTTTGTCTTTGGTCTGCAATCCCCGGTCGAGACGGCTTTCCGCGCCGGTAGAGTGTGCGCACTCATGAAAAAGGGTGTCATAGTAGTCCAACTCGCTGAGAAATGCCCGCTTTGGCGGCATTTTGATGCTATCCTCGGCGAAATTGTACGCCGCCTTGCTGCTCTCAATCAGCGTAATACCCTCATTGGACAGATACGTTCCCGCAAAGCCTTCCAGCAGCATATTGGTGTACTCCGGGGCCACATGGCGGGCCTGGGGCAGTTCGGGGATGCCCTCGATCTGCGTACCGTTGAACACCACATACACACTACTGCAAGGCCGCATATCTTTCTCCCGGTCAGGGTCCTGCCGGACAATTTCATCTGCCTCCCGTAAGGTCAGCTTGCGGCGCTCCCTGGTGTCGTAGACGCACCAGAACTCGATGGGCGTACCCTTTTCGCCCTTCTTGATATGCCAATCCTTGTTCTGCGCCTGCTTGAACGTACACCAGCGGGGGTCAGGGTACTGGTGCTCTAAGCTCATGGCCCAGAGCATGGTTGCGTTCACGCCCCGATACCGGGTGCCGGTGATGGGGTTGTGGTGGGTTCCAAAACTGGGCAGCTCCTGCACCCAAGGCTGGTTCCAAGGCAGGCGCTCCTCTTGCAAGCAAGACAGGAACATTTCTGCCAGCTGCTCCCGCGCTCTATTCATTTTCCCAGCGATACAGCATCACCTCCGTGGGTAGTTCTTCCATGGGGTCGTCCATGTCCTCAAGCCCCATTTTATCAATGAATTTCTTCCAATCTTCCTGCAAAAGCATCCTTCCCTTCATGAAAAAATATGAAAAAGCAGGGCCACTTAGTGGTCCTGCTTTTTTCAGCAATACAAGTATAACACAGAATCTTCCGTTTGTATTCCGACGGTTTTCCGATATGTTTCCGCCGAAAACCATCTTAAGAACCCTCGGTCAGCTTTTGATACATCCTCATCAGCTCCGCCACGCACATGCTCTCCGTCATACCCTTCACCGGGAACCCATACGCCTCCATCACCGCGCGGTCGTTGTCCTGGTGGGCACGGCGCAGCTCCGGGGGCATGGTGGTTTCGTCGTAGAGGTCGGCAAGGCTGGCCTCCGGGTAGAGGGCGCGGGCGTCCAATATGGCCCAGGCGGTCTGCTCGATTTTGGCTTTTTGTTTGTCGGTGGGGGTGGGCCAGGGGAAGTTGTTGTAGACAACGTCTTTTGAGTAGCGGTAACGCATCTCCAAACGCCCGCAGATAGCCCGCATCCAAGCCATATGGACGTTAGAGGTTATTATACCGAAGTGATATAACTCTGCATTGGGGATGATTTGGACAAGGTTAGAAGCAATCGTTTCCTTGTTCATAAATCCAATCGGTACATAGCGCCTTTTTTCGGATGAAACAGCAGGTACAATGATATAATCTGTATCCGGCTGCGCAATTTGGCAAAACAATGTGGGCGTTTCAGCAAATTTTCGGGTAGCTGCCGCTTTACTTGATGCTCGGAACTCTCTAACCTTTTCAACCCGACGTTTAACCTCATTGCAGGCACGAATCTCATTGGGACTTGCATTTACAAGCCAAAGGCAATACCTGTTTTTGTGATTGATAAACTCATCAGCACCTAAATATGGACGTATCCACTTCTCTGCCAATGGTTCGTTTTCAACTAATTTGTTCTTTTCATCTTCACTCAGAACAAAACCACCACCATCTCGGGGCATACTCCCAAAATACATTCTTGGAACATTGCAAATAGGAGTGTTTCGATTCTCTATGAAAATATTATCAGCGTCCAAAAGGTAGCCATTGATATTATGGACATAATCTGGCTTTCCCGCTGTATAAAGGATTTTGCTTGTGCCGTTTTTTGCTGTACTAAATCCCACTATAACACAATGGACATGAGCTTTCAGCTTTGCTTCACTATCCCACCGGAATGTTCTATGAGCGAAGTCAAAGTGAGTTCCCTTTTGAAACAATGGTTTCCAAACTGATGCAACAGACTGACCTTGGCATATGGAATTGGTTGATACGAATGCACAGCGAATCTGTGTATGTAGAATAAAACTGACAGCCTTTGCATACCATCCGGCGACATAATCCACTTCACCTATTTTTTTACATTCAGGGAATGCCTCCTCAAGATCCGAATGTTGCTCACGATTCATCATCATACCACCCACAAACGGCGGGTTCCCCATAATATAGTTCAGCTCATGCTTAGGCACCACGCTCTCCCAATCCAGCCGCAGGGCGTTGCCCTCGGTGATGTTGGCGTAGGATTTCAGCGGCAGGAAGTCCAGGGACATATGCACCACGCCCTCGGTCTCCTTCATCATCTGGCTTTCCGCAATCCAAAGGGCCGTTTTCGCCACAGTGACCGCAAAATCATTGATCTCAATTCCGTAGAATTGACCGATTGACACCTGGATCGGGTTGCCCACATCCAGCATGATCTGGCCCTGGTGGAGCAGGGAGATAGCCAGGTTTTCCAAGCGCCGCAGGGAAATGTAGGTTTCCGTCAGGAAGTTGCCGGAGCCGCAAGCAGGGTCAAGGAACATTAACCGGGCCAGTTTCTTTTGAAAGGCTTCCAGCTTTGCCTTGCGGGTGCGCTCCACAGCAATGCCCTTGATTTCTTCAAACTCCGCTTTCAGTCCATCCAAAAACAGCGGGTCAATCACCTTATGAATATTCTCGATGCTGGTATAGTGCATCCCACCCGAACGCCGGGTTTCCGGGTTCAGGGTGGATTCAAACACCGCGCCGAAAATGGTGGGGCTGATCTCCGACCAGTCAAAATCCTCGCTGCCCCGGTGCAAAATCAGGTCGATCACTTCATCACCCAGCCGCGGAATTTCGATGTCCTCATCCGCGAACAGACCGCCATTGACATAGGGAAACGCCGCTAAGTCCTCATCCATATACCTGTCCCGCTGAGGGATGTCCTGGTCGAGAACGCGGAACAGGTTGATCAGCGCCCGCCGGTCCTCAGCGCGGTGGCGCTCCAGGTAGTCGTGGAACATATTCCTGCCGCCGAAAATCCCGGCGTCCTCGGCATACAGGCAAAACACCAGCCGGACGCACAGCTTGTTGAGGCTTTTCAGCGTCTCGGGGCTGTCGGGCTCCTTGTACTGCTTCAACAGCGCGTCATAGAGCACCCCCACCAGCTCGCCCGCCTGGAGGGAAATCTCCATCTCCTTTTTGATGTGTTCGCTGCCGGTGTCCACCAGGAAGTTCAGCCGGTGGTACTCCTTTTCAAAATTATCCAGATAGAGAATCTCCGGCTCATCGTTGGGCCGGTTCATGTCGTGGATTCTGAATTCCCGGAAGTTGCAAACCACGATCCAGCGGGGGTTGGCGTTGTGGGGCAGGTAGCCGCCATAACGCCTGGCCTGCTGATAGGGCGTGAGCATACTGCCGTCCGACTGCTTGTAGCCCTTGCGCAGATCAATGTCTTGCCCCTTTTGCTCGATCAGAACGCGGGTGGTAGGAATATAGCCGTCGATAAAGCTGGTGTGGTCCAGCTTCACCGGCAGCTCAAATTGAATGTATTTCGCAGGCTCCTCCACGCCAAACACGTCTTGGAGCAGGGAAATCCAGAATAGCTGCGTTTCCTGCTTCTCATCGCCCCGGCCGGCCCAGTCCTGTGCAAACCGGGCCGCGGCGGCGCGCTGCTGCGCCTGTTCCATGTCAACGCCTCCCTTGCGGATGTGTGCAGGAACATTATAGCAGATTTCTTCGCAAAAAGATAGAGGGTTTCTTCTTGTCAGACGCTTGCCCCAGCGCAAAAATCCTCCGCGCAGCCGCTGCCGAAAAGGATCACCCCCAGAGTCGAGTACGCCTCGCTCATGCAGAGATAATACTGAGACTTTTCAATAGCAAACTTATCCAGAATGTCGTCCACGCTCATTTCCTTCTCTGACAAGTAACGGGCGTAAATCAGAGGATAACCCCGGCGAATCTGTGGTTTGCTGTCATGCTCGCACATTTCCTTGTAGCAATCCAGGGCCGTGTTCAGCTGGGTCCACAGCACCCGGTTCCCGGCAGTGAGTTCCGCGAGGGAGCGCAGGGACTGGTTTTGCAAACTCTCTTCCTGCTGCATCAGGCGCAGGTACTCCGCGTCCTCCAAAATCCTCAGGGTATGCTCCGTTCCGCAGGCAACGGAAACTTTGAGGGCGCGGTAGTTTTCCAGCAGCTTGCGGGCCGTGGAGGCTTTTGCGTTCTTCTGCGCCGTGCGCTGCTGACGGGCAGTTTCCTTTGCCTGCCGTCGGGTCAGGCCGGTCAGAAGCGACAGGACCTTGTCCGACTGCTGTGCTGTCCAGCCGGTGACCTCGGCCAGCTCTCTGACTGTGTTTTGGTAATCTTTTTCCAGATTCGTGTACTTGTTATTCATCGCATTATCCTCCTGTTTTGAGAGTTTTTAGCCGTTATTTGCGTTATAAAGAGCCTGCACCGCCGCATTGCTGGAGGCAGGGGCGTTGAACAAAAGCGCCAGAAGATACCCATGAGGGTTCCGAACCGGCCCGGCGCGTCCCAGGTTGTCCAGCACGTAGCTGATGTGTTCGTAGGTCAGAGCACTCATCCTGCCACGAACAAAGCCCATGGGATATTTACTTGCGCCGATCTGCATTTTGGGGCTGTCCCGGCAGCGCACTTCCGTGATGATCTCCACCACTTCATCTGCCAGTTCATCGCCGTAATTTTCGCAGAGCACCGGGTACTCTATCTGGTCACGAACATC
This sequence comes from Acutalibacter intestini, assembly GCF_034334985.1. NCBI lineage: Bacteria > Bacillati > Bacillota > Clostridia > Eubacteriales > Acutalibacteraceae > Acutalibacter > Acutalibacter intestini. Next base: position 54,879 of record NZ_JAWXXL010000001.1, read on the forward strand.
AGCCTGCACATCTTCTACCCTTCCATCCTCCCAATCAGCAGAAGGTTGGTAGGAAGGAAGTTCATTATTTTCAAGTTCTTTATTCTCTAGTTCTATTGGGTTAAAATCTTTAACCTCTTGAAGTTCAGAATCTTTACTTCCAGAAGTTAAAGGTGTTGATTTCTTGAAGTTAAAATCTTTAACTTCTTGAGGTTCAAGGTCTTTACTTGCGGGATTATCAGGCTCATCATGGGGCACGGAAGTGAAATCCATTATGTAGATTTTAGAGGGCCTGCCCTGGCCCTGGCGCACTTTTTCTATGAGGCCAATGTCCGCTAACTGCTTTGTCAGCTTGACAATGGTGGGATGGGAGCGCTGCAAATCCCGCTCCATTTGTTCCACGGTATAGATGATGAAAAGCCGCCCTTTCTCGTCTGTAAACTTGTCCTCATGCTGGGCAGAAAGGCCCGCCCTCTCCAGCATCTTGGAATAGAGAATCACCGCGCCGAAGTCCAGGCCGGAGTATGCCGGGTTCTCAATAAGCTCCTTGGGGACAACCAGATACCGATAGCCCCTGGCGCTCTGAGGGCGCATATAGGTAAGATTTAGTTTGCTCATGACGATAGCCCCATTTCTTGAATATTTCGTGTTCTATCTCTGCCAACATTGATGGCATTTGCGGCCTCATCCAGTTCCTTCATACGCTCAATAAGCCACTCCCGCATGAACACCACTGTAATGTCATGGCGTGAATAGGGCATAGCCAGTACACGCTGGCACTGGTCTATGCTGCCATGGGATGCGGCGTCAATTCGGACTTCCATATTGGGGTGAGTAAGCAGTTTTTCCAGCGCACTAGCTGGCAGATAGCGGGCTATTTCATGCAGCGTTTTTGGGTCGTTCCAGGCCACATCTACCAGCCGGTGCCGGGTAGTTGTACTGCCGTATTTGGCTATTTGGGTGAGTATATCCCGGTCGGTTTCGCCACGATCGAGCAGGGCGTGTCGCACACCATCTGTGCCATAAACCGCCAGCAGCTTTCGGACTTCCGGAACAGGGTCAATGAGCAGTTTCATCTGGTATTTTTCACTGGCTCGACAGGCAACAGCGCCGCGAACTTTGTAGCTTTCATCACTCCATAACGCTGCCCACTCCCGCTCCCCGCCACGAAAGGCCGCTGAAACGCGGGATTCCTCATCGCCAGCAACCCATGCCGCCAAAGTTCGCTCCACAAATTCCTCCTGGGATATGGGGAGATAGTCCGGCTTTTGAGACAGCTTTTTCACTATAAATCCATGCAAGCGTTCCATTTCTTGCACAGACACCACCTCCCAACAGAGTCAGAAAAAGCCGCAAAAAAGTTGGACCGCCGTTGCAGGAGTTTCGTCATAGACAGGGTTCCTCCGGCATCTTTTTGGGTGCCTTGTCCTTTTCCTCGGGCCTCATACAGTATTCCAATTCCTGTGTGGCCCGCTCAAGCAGGTCTTTCGTAGCCGACAGCAGGTCGGAGTAGTAGTGTCCCCAATTGTAGTCCTTACCGTCCTTGCAGGACCAGGTCACGAACTGGTTGGCGGCAGTGCTGTGTACTCCCAGCACAAACTCCGTCTCGCCAACGTGGATGGAGTCGGTAATGATGTAGCCCGCGTTTGTTCTGATGTTCATAGTATCACCTCGCATTCCAGAAAATTCTGCTGTCTTTCCTCCTTTGCAAACCGCTGGTCCAGCTGCTCAACTGTCCAATTTTCCTTAAACCGGCCCAGCGGAGTATCTCCGAACATCTCATTGGCCCGCTTGTCCATATCCAAAAGCCGCCGCCACAACTCAGGGTGATGTTTGCGCAGCTTTCTCAGTTCTCCGATTCGCTGCAATGGGCAGCACCAGCAGGAGCAGCGGGTGTAAATCCGGTATAATCCTCCCCAATCAAAGCCTCTGTCATAACTGATTTGCAGTGCCTGGGCCTCGGATATGGCCCACTCCACCAGAGGATAGCGCATACCGGCTTCATTCTTGCACCGGCGGGACTCATCTGCGGCTATCCCGATGTACTGTATGACATTACACCCGCTCTTTTTCAGTGGCTTTAAGTGCTCATCTATCAGTTTTGTCTTTAGTTGGCCGGTACACCACCGCACTTTGGGGCCAGGCCAACCGTTACCGCAGATGGGTTCCCCAAGTCTTTGCCGGTTCTCTATGCTGGACAGCTTGACTTTTGGCTCATCGAACATCAACCACTCAAAGCCGTGGGGATGCCGCAGGGTGGTGATGTGCAGACCCCGTTCCCGAAAAAGCAGGTTGTCCAGTTTTTGCATATGTTCTCTCATTTCCGGGAACTCCATACTTGTGTCTGCGTAAAGCACCGCGTCAATGGGCATATCTCGCTCAATCATCAGCAAGAGCATGGCTGTCGAATCCTTGCCGCCAGAAGCGGCTATTACATGGTAATCGCTCAATCAATCGCTCCTTTCGCCTGTCTCCGGCGCTCGCCCCGGTACAGCAAAAGCGCTGCTGTGTCCAGGTGCTCCCGCCGGATCTTCTTCAAATCCTGTATACTGTAATAAATCTTCTTGTCCCCGGTGGCCCTAAAGCGTATTTTCAATTCCGCGATCCGACTGTCTATATCAGCCGCCAGCCGTAGGTACATCTCGCCATCGGCGATATCATCCGCAGGGGCGAACACCTCACTTTTCAATGGCCTGCCTCCATTCTTTCACAGAACTCCAACAGCCGGAGGTTCACACAGTGGCAGGTCCGCACGGCTTCCCGGATATGGGGCATATCTCTATCAGAAATCTTCTCCGGCAGGCCGCAGCAATGTGGCTTATTCATGCCATAGTAATGGCACTCCGGGCAGTTGCAAATGTCGATAAAGTAGTCTTTCATGGCCGATACCTCCTTAATTTGGGCATAAGAATAGCCCCAATCACAAAAAAGCAATTGAGGCTAACCGCATAATGTGGTATGATGGTGTTGTAGCAGTCTTAAAAAGGGAAAGGGGATGCACATGAACAAGCCTTTTGCCGCAGCAGGATGGCCCAGGGTCCTGTTTTTCATCCTGCAATTTACCTGGGGCCTGCCGGTTAATCTGGTTGGGCTGTGCGTTTTTCTCTGTTGTTGGCGCTGCCGTCGGGCAATCTTCCATAACAGTGTCGTGACTTTTTTGCCCGGAAACCGTGGCGGGCTGTCGATGGGCATTTTCATTTTTATCAGTTCACAGAGTGCCGATAGCAGCCGTCTTTGTACGCATGAATACGGGCGCACGGTTCAATGCCTTTTCCTCGGCCCCCTGTACTGGCTGGTCGTTGCCATTCCCAGCGCTGTCTGGTATCATTTCTTTGTGAGATTCAGGGAAAAGCGGCATATTCCGTATGATTCCCTGTATTGTGAGCGCTGGGCGACTGCATGGGGTAAAAAGTGGAGCGGGACATAAAGAAAGCCCTGATTACAAAAAGCAATCAGGGATAAAGGGTTTATTCTATTGTAACTGGCTTATGGTCTGGTGGAGCTTTTGAATATGCTCCATCCACCGCTCCCGGTCGGCTGGGTCTTTCCATCGGGCAATCAGGTCGTGTGCGGGGTTCTGTACATTGTGGAGAGCCCGCAGGAGCGAGGAAACGTCCTCCGGCATTAGCACCAGTAATCTGATTTCACGCTCCAAATACTCCATGCGGTAAGGGTCAAGCACAGCCATGTAGACCCTGCCGGTCTGAAAGAACTCCGCGACACACTCGGCCAGCAAAACCCGCACAGAATCGAAGTAGACGGGGTAGAGGGAGCGCAGTTCCGGCTGGCACAGGCCGGGAGCGATCTTCCAGTTCCAGCGGCTGAGCTTCTTGACAAGATAGCCCTTTAAGGTTAAAATGGATGCAGAGATTTCCAGCTCACGGAAAGCTACCTTTTGCAGCTGCTGCTCTGCCAAGACCTCCAGCATATCCTGGCCGAAAGCGGTGGATTTCATGCTGATCGTTTTAGCCATCGTAGTCATGGGGTTCAGCTCCTTCCTGCTGCAACTTCCATGTTTCCAGCAGGGAGAGAATGACCTCCTCCATCTGCTGTTGGGTGTAATCTTTGGGGAAATACTGACTCAGGCACTTCTTTTTGAGAGTGATTTTGACCGGCGTGGGCTTTTCATCTGTAAGGATGTCGATGATCAGGCTGGTGGTCAGCTCCGTGCGCTCACCGTATTCCCTCAGCTTTTTCGCCTGTTCCATGGACGGCGCTCCGAAAGCCATGTCCTCAATCACGTCATATAGCAGCTCTTGTTCGTCCAGAGGAAGGTAGGAAACTTCCACGGCGGGCCGCAAAGGTAGTTTGTCCTGGTCGACAAGATTCAGCAGGTGTGGAACTAACTCCGTCAATCGGATATACCGTTGAATTTGGGACTTGCTGTCGGGAGATTTATCTGCCAAAATGTCTCTTGATTTTTTGCTAGCGCACTTGTGCCCCATTGGGGCACAAGTTGAACTAAGTCGCTTGCCCTGATGTTTCATAGCCTCTAACTTCATCTTATAGGCAAACGCCTTTTCGCTGGGCAGAATCTTCTCCCGCTGAAGATTAGAATCCACCATGATGATTGTGGCCTCGTCATCGTCCATATCCCGGACGATAACGGGCATAGTCGTTTTTCCAGCCAGCTCGCTGGCCCTCCTGCGTCGGTGGCCTGCCACGATTTCAAATCCGCCCTCTGGCCGGGGACGAACGATTCCCGGCACCAGAACGCCGTATTGAGCCACGCTCTCAACCATCTCCTGCATTTTTTCATCGTCCACCACGTGGAAAGGGTGGTCTTTGAATGAGTGCAAGTCTGATAGTGCAATCTCCTGAATCTGGTCACCATCAACCTGGGCCGGAGTTCCGCCAAATAAGTCGTCCAGGCTGGTCATTTGGATTTTAGCCGCGCTCCCTTTCATGACGCTACCTCCAAAGTCAGGGCCTCATATGCCGCTGATACTTTACCGCTGGGGTCGTGGAGGAAGATGCTCTTACCCTCTGCGCTGGTTTCAGCAGCCCGGATGGAGCGGGGGATAACGGTGTTGAAAATTCTCAGCTTGCCGCCGTATGTACCCCGAAGCAGTTCCACGATTCCTTGTGAGTAGGTGGTCCTCATGTCAGCCATCGTGACAAGAATACCGCTGATGGTCAGGTTGGCGTTGATCTGCCGTTTGACCCTGGCAATAGTCCGCATGAGCTGCTCCATGCCTTTCAGCGAAAGGTAGTGGGCTTGCATGGGAATCAGGACTTCGTCAGCGGCAGACAGGGCGTTGATGGTCAGCATACCTAGCGAGGGGCAGCAGTCCAGCAGGATAACGTCGTACTTGTCCCGAACGGTGTTCAGATACTCCCGCAGAATGGTTTCCCGGCTCATGATGTTCACCAGCGTGACCTCCATAGCGGCAAGGTCGATGTTGGCTGGGAGCAGGTCAACGCCTTCCTCTTGGTGCAGAATTCCCTCGCCGGGAGTCAGAGGCTCGTCCTCAATGATTTTGCCCAGCACGGTGGCGAGAGTCTCGTCCAGCTGGTCAGGGTGCTGGTAGCCCAAGCTGGCAGTCAGGGAGCCTTGTGCATCCACGTCCACCAGCAGGACGCGCTTGCCCTGGCGGACAAGGCCGATGCCTAAGTTTACAGTGGTGACGGTCTTGCCGACGCCGCCTTTTTGATTGCAGATTGCTATAACTTTTGTATTCTCGTTCATTTTCAACCTCCTATGCCGTTTCGTGGCAAAATATTAGGACTAAATCAGCGCTCGCCTTGCTGTTAAGGCTTGCTTGATTTAGTCCTATTTTAACATTACCATCGATAAAGATTCTGATGGGCATAAAAATTCCTCCTTTCACGCCAGTTTATGTAAAGGCAGAGGAAAGAGTGAAGCCGCGGCGGCAGCCCGGGACAGAGAAGCGGGCGTGTTAAAATTCGCCATTCTCTGCTTTTCCTGTTGCACAATTTCGGGTTTTGCGGTAAAATAAGTTTGTAAATTTTTTGAGAACGAAAGGATTGTGGCTATTATGCAGGAGCATTTCCCCAAGCGCCCCTTTAGGACCCATGGCGGCGCTCCGGTGCCCCACCACAAAAATACCTGGCAGACCCCCACGGTAGAGATGCCGCCCCCCGCCCGGGTGGTGCTGCCTATGCAGCAGCACATTGGCGCGCCCTGCCGGCCTGTGGTGAAAAAGGGCGATTATGTCTACCTGGGCCAGGTGGTGGGCCAAAGCGACGCCTATGTGAGCGCGCCTGTGCACGCCTCGGTTTCTGGTACGGTGGCGGAGGTAACGAAAATTATGCTCACCGGCGGCCAGCCTGTGGAAGCGGTGGTCATCGAATCAGACGGGCTGATGGAGCCGGACCCGGAGATCCGCCCCCCGGAGCGGATTTATGACAAAAAGACCCTGGCCGGGGCTGCCAAAGCCGCCGGGCTGGTGGGGCTGGGCGGCGCGGGCTTTCCCGCCCATGTAAAGCTAAACGTGCCCGAGGACAAGAACATAGACACCCTGATTATCAATGTGGCCGAGTGCGAGCCCTACGTGACCAGCGACCACCGGGAGGCCCTGGAAAACGGCAAAAATGTGCTGGAGGGCATATACGCGGTGAAAGAGATTTTGGACGTGCACCGGGTGCTGGTTGCTGTGGAGGACAACAAGCCCGACGTGATAGAAACGCTCCGGAAGATTGCCGACGACCCCCGCCGGGACCCCCACGACGAGGTGCGCGTCCTGCCCCTGAAGAGCCGCTACCCCCAGGGCGCGGAAAAGGTGCTGGTGCAGGCCTGCACCGGCCGCACGGTGCCCGCCGGGGCCCTGCCGGCCGACGTGGGCTGCCTGGTGATGAACATTGGCTCCGTGTCCTTTTTGGCCAGCTATATGCGCACCGGTATGCCTCTGACCAAAAAGCGGGTGACCATTGACGGCTCCGCCATCAAAAATCCCCAGAATGTGATTGTGCCTATTGGCACGGCCATTCAGGACGTCATCGAGTTTTGCGGCGGGTACAAGGCGGAGCCCAAAAAACTGCTGATGGGCGGCCCCATGATGGGCATTGCCCTGACCAGTGACCAGCTGCCCATCTTGAAGCAGAACAACGCCATTTTGGCCTTTGACGAAAAAGAGGCCAAGCTGTACGAGACCACGGCCTGCATCCGCTGCGGCCGGTGCGTGGCGGCCTGCCCCATGAATCTGATGCCCACCAAGCTGGAGCGCGCCGCCCAGAAAAAGGACCTGGAGGCCATGAAGGAGCTGAACATCAACACCTGCATGGAGTGCGGCTGCTGCGCCTTTTCCTGTCCGGCGGGAAGAAGGCTGGTGCAGAGCATCCGTATGGGCAAAGCGGCGCTGAAAGCCGCCACAGCCAAGAAGTAGCGGTAGCAAAACGCAGAACGCGAAGCGCAAAGAGGGGGCCCGGGGGAAATGATTTCCCCCGGCGGGGTGCGGGGCAGAGCCCCGCGGCCTTGCCTTTAAAAAGGCGGCGCGAAGAAAAAAGAGGGTGCGCCAGACCTTCCCCTAACCAAACGCCAGAGCGGGCCCACAAAAACCGCGCCGCCCAAAGCAGCGCCTTCCGACGGCAAGCCGCCGGAACAGCGGCCCGGCTCCACCAAGCCACCCCCCGCGTAAAGTATGCCCGTACCGCCGCGCGCAGCGTTCCCGTGCCAGAATCGAAACACCATATAAGGTGTGGCCATAGTAAAAGGTTTGACCATCCAAAAAGGTGTGACCATCCAAGGTTTAACCAGAAATGGTCTGATCGGCCGCAAGAGTTTGCTGCATAACAAAAATGGACTGCCCAACCCACGCGCAATCTTTGCGCGGCGCCGCTTATACAGAAGCCCCCTCTCAATCCAAGTTTTTTTGAAAGGACAATCCCCTATGGAAAAACTCATCGTGTCGTCCTCTCCCCATTTTAACGGGAAAAAGACGACCCAAAATATCATGCTGGACGTACTTGTCGCCCTGTGTCCGGCGGCTGTTGCCTCTGTGGTGATCTTTGGGCCCCGGGCCCTTTTGGTCATTGCCGTGTGCATGGCCTCGTGCCTAGCTAGCGAGTACCTGTGCCGCCGGGTGATGAAGCGCCCCCAGACCGTGGGCGACCTCTCGTGCCTGGTCACCGGCCTGCTGCTGGCCCTAAACCTGCCGGTTACCATTAACCCCTTGATGGCGGCCTTTGGCGGGGTGGTGGCCATTGTGGTGGTCAAGCAGATGTTCGGCGGCATTGGCCAGAACTTCGTGAACCCGGCCCTCACCGCCCGCATTGTGCTGATGAACTCCTTCCCCGCCCCCATGACCCACTGGACGGCGGCCTTTGACTACGGGGCCACCGCCGACGCGGTGACCACCGCCACGCCTCTTTCCGGGCTGATGTATGCGGATTCTCCCAACAGCGCTCCGGACTATCTCCAGCTGCTGCTGGGCACCCACGGAGGCTGCCTGGGCGAGACCTGCGCTCTGGCCATCCTCATAGGCGGCGCGTATCTTATTATTAGAAACGTCATCAGCCCGGTGATTCCCGTTACATATCTCTGCACCGTGGCGGTGTTCTCGGCGCTTTTGGGCCGGGATCCTCTCTTTGACCTGCTGGCCGGCGGGCTGATGCTGGGCGCGTTCTTTATGGCTACGGACTACACCACCAGCCCCCTGTATTTCTGGGCTCGGGTGATCTTCGCCATCGGCTGCGGGCTTCTGACCATCATCATCCGGGAGTTCGGCTCCCTGCCCGAGGGCGTCAGCTACTCCATTGTACTGATGAATATTATCACGCCCCTGATTGAGCGCTATGTAAAGCCCAAAGCTTTTGGCGCGCCCAAAAAGGAGAAGAAAAAGAAAGGGGAACCAGCGGCATGAATGTGAAAGAAGTGCTAAAGCCCGCGGCCATCCTCTTTGCCATCTGCGTGCTGGTTTCGGCGGCGCTGGCGGGCACCAACCTGCTGACCAAGGATAAAATTGCCCAGGCCGCCGCCAAAAAGGCCGAGGAGAGCCGCCTGGTGGCACTGCCGGGGGCCGAGAGCTTTGAAGAGAGAGAGGGCCACTACGCGGGCCTGGACAGCGCCGGAGAGGCCGTGGGCTATGTGTTCGAGACCGAGGGCAAGGGCTACGGCGGCACTGTAAAGGTGATGACCGGCATTGGCGTGGACGGAAACATCACCGGGGTGATTGTGCTTAGCCACAGCGAGACCCCGGGCCTGGGGGCCAACGCCGAGAAGGAGAGCTTCCGGGAGCAGTACCAGCAGCCGGTGGCCAACCTGGCGGGGGGCATTCAAGTGGTGAAGTTCCAGGCCCCGGGTGAGGGCGAAATCCAAGCTATGACCGGGGCCACCATCACCAGCACGGCGGTGACGGGCGCGGTGAACCAGGCCATAGAGCAGTACCAGAACGCCTACCAGTCGGAAGGCGATTGGAAACAGGTGGCTTTGTCTTTTAAACCCAGCGTGATTAAAAGTCAGGAAGGGGATGCGTGATATGGACGAGAAAAAGAGCCTATTGAAGGAATTTACCAAGGGCATTATTAAAGAAAACCCCGTACTGCGGCTGATGCTGGGCTGCTGCGCCACTTTGGCGGTGACCACGGCGGCCAGCAACGCCATTGGCATGGGCGCGGCCACCACCTTTGTGCTGGTCTGCTCCAACGCGGTGATCTCCCTTTTGCGCGGTGTGATCCCCAATAAGGTGCGCATCCCGGCCTTTATCACCGTCATCGCCGGGTTCGTCACCATTGTGCAGCTGTTTATCAAAGCGTTCTCCCCTGCTCTGGATACCGCCCTGGGGGTGTTTTTGCCCCTGATTGTGGTGAACTGCATCATCCTGGGCCGGGCGGAGATGTTCGCCAGCAAGAATAAGGTGCTGCCCTCTGTCATCGACGGCCTGGGCATGGGGGTGGGCTTTACCGCCGCTATGCTGGCTATGGGCATCATCCGCGAGCTGCTGGGGGCCGGCACGGTGTTTGGCCTGCCGGTGCTTTCGGGCTTTATGGAGCCCATCATCATCTTTCTGCTGCCTCCGGGGGGCTTCTTTGTGTTCGGCATGCTCATCGCCCTGGCCGGGAAGCTCTCTAAAGAGGGCAAGGCCCCCCAGAGCATGGGCTGCGGCAGCTGCCCCTTTGCGGCCAGCTGTAGCAAAATTGGCGAAAAAGAAAACCGCGAGGGAAAGGAGGCCGCTGACTGATGGACGCCCAAACCATACGCTCTTTGGTGGCCATTTTCCTGGCCGCTATCTTGACCGAGAACTACGTACTGAATAAATTTTTAGGCATCTGCCCCTTTTTGGGGGTTTCCAAAAAGCTGGACACCGCCTTTGGTATGAGCTGCGCCGTTACCGTGGTCATGGTCATTGCCACTGGGGTGACCTGGCCCATTTACAGCTACATCCTGGCCCCCAACGGCCTGGAATACTTGCAGACCCTGGTGTTCATTCTGGTCATCGCGGCCCTGGTGCAGCTGCTGGAGACCGTGCTGCACAAATACATGCCGCCGCTGTACAGCAGCCTGGGCATCTACCTGCCGCTGATTACCACCAACTGCGCCGTGCTGGGCGTGACCATGCTGGTGCTGGAAAAGGGCGCGGCGGACCCCAGCTTTGGCTATGTGCAGTCCCTGGTAAACGCCTTTGGCAGCGGCGTGGGCTTTTTGGTGGCCATGATCTTGTTCGCCGGGGTGCGGGAGCGCCTGGAGGACTGCGACATCCCCAAGACCTTCCAGGGCCTGCCCATCACTTTGGTGGCGGCGTCCCTGGTGGCGGTGTCTTTCCTGGGCTTCAACGGCGTGGTAGACAGGCTGGCAGGCTAAGCCAGCGCAGCGCCCATTCAGATTTTTTACAAAAGAAAGCAGGAATGATATGGATATACTGATTCCCATTGCAATCGTGGGCGCCATCGGTCTGCTGGCCGGTGTGGTGCTGGCTGTGGCCAGCATTGTGATGGCGGTGCCCAAGGACGAAAAAGCCGAGGCCCTGGAGGGCGTTCTCCCTGGGGCCAACTGTGGGGCCTGCGGCTACTCGGGCTGCTCGGGCTATGCCGCCGCTATGGCAAAAGGCGAGGCCGCGCCCGGGCTGTGCTCCCCTGGGGGCGCGGCGGTAGCCGCCCAGTGCGGGGAGATTTTGGGCTCCGGCGCGGTGGAGATGGAGCGCAGGGCCGCCCTGGTGCGCTGCGCGGGCAGCGCGGACCACACCACCGAAAAAATGGACTATGACGGCCTGCCAAGCTGCGCGGCCTCGGCTCTTTTGGCCGGGGGGGCCTCCAGCTGCCGGTTTGGCTGTCTGGGTCTTGGGGACTGCGCCGCTGTGTGCGGCTATGGGGCCATTCAGGTGTGCAACGGGGTGGCTATCATTGACCAGGACAAATGCGTGGCCTGCGGCCAGTGCGTAAAGGCCTGCCCCAAGGGGCTTATTCAGCTGCTGCCCGTCAAGCCCCAGGCCGTGGTGCGCTGCTCCAGCTGCGACAAGGGCAAGGACACGATGAAAAGCTGCAAAGTGGGCTGCATTGGCTGCATGAAATGCCAAAAGACCTGTGAGTTCGGGGCCATTACGGTGCAGAACGGCCTGGCCGCCGTGGACCCCCAAAAATGCACCGGCTGCGGCAAATGCGCCGAGGCCTGCCCCCGGAAGATCATCTATATGGAGGCTTAGGGGGCCCTGCCCCTAAGAACCCCGCCAGGAAAATTTTTTGAAAAAAGTTTTCCTGGACCTTTCAAAAACATTTAACCCGAATTTTGTTAAGGCGTACCAGCCAGCCCCTGCCACGAAGCCGTAAGCTGGGCGGGAACCGCTGGCTTTAATTTTAGAACCTATACCGATAGGATTTGCGCCCGGATCTTTTAGCACCTCAAGAAAACTTCTATTGGTACAGGCCCATAGAAGAGAAAAGGAGAATCTTTATGCAAATTACCAGAAACAGCTACCTTACCGAAGCGCTTTACAACACGTATCAAAAAGACCCCGGCAGGAATATGGACGAGGCCTCTTTCGCGGAGATGGTCCGGTCTGTTACAGGGGAAACCGGCCACTGCGTCAGCCCGGGGGCGCAGCTTTTGTGGGACTACAAGGACTGGAAAGCAGCCCAGCCCCCACGGCAGCTGCCCAGCTCCAAAGGGGCTACCCAGGAGAACATTGCCTACCTGAAGGAACACTTTTCCGGCAGCCTCAGCCTGTTCCAAAAAGTAGACGCCCTGGATACAATGGTAGAGATGGGGATTCTGACCGAAAAGGAAATGCTGGAGGCCGTTATGGGCCCCATTACCCTGGAGACGGTGGACAAGGAGAAGATGGTGGTCGCCGTCCCGGTGGGGTCCGCCCGGTACATGCCCCAGTGGGACAGCTTTTTCACCAGCGGGGCCTTTGCCCAGGCCGACGGTTTGGAGGAGCTGTTTAAGATTTTAGACCGGCAGCTGAAGGACGCGGAGGACAAGGACGCCGCGGAGGAGATCAAGGAAGTGCTGGAGCAGTTGTCCCGCCGGTCCTTTGGGGCCAGCTGGGGCGTGGCGTAGAGTAGAGGCTGAGGAGGCCGCCAGTGAGACGGGGGTCAAGGGGGATAGGTCCCCCTTGTGGGGTCCAGGGGCGAAGCTCCTGGCGAGGTTTGGGCGAGAAGCCCAAGGTCTTGCCGTAAGGCGCCGCCCTTTGCGCCTGAAGGCCACTCCGTATGACAAAAAGAAAGGGGGATCCGCCATGCCGGAAATTACCGAACAAGACCTGAAAAAGCAGCTTTCCGCCGGCCAGCCGGCCCCCCTGTACCTTTTGTGGGGGGAGGAAAAGCACCTGCTGGGCCGCACGGCCCGGCGGCTGGTGCGGCGGCTGGGGGGCGAGGATTTTCCCGCGTTTAACCGCAGCGAGTTCTCCGCGGAGGCAGCGATGGAAAATATTGCAGACGCGGTGCTGGCTCTGCCCTTTATGGCAGAGCGCAAGTGCGTGGCCGTTTCGGACTGGAACCTGGACGAAAAGCCCCAGGCCCAGCTGGACCTGCTGTACGAGCTGCTGGGGGCCCTGCCGGAGACCACCTCTCTGGTGCTGTGGTACCCCACCCTGGACTGGAGCGAAAAAAAGTCCGCCCGGTGGAAAAAGCTGCTGCAAACCGCCAACCAGGCTGGGTGCACCCTGGCCTTTGCCCACCGGGAGCCCGGCGAGCTGCGCCGTCTGCTGGCCCGGGAAGCGGAAAAACAGGGCTGCGCCCTGCCCAGGCCCAGCGCGGAAAAGCTGCTGGAGTATGTGGGGCCGGACCTAAAGGTCCTGCTCTCCGAGCTGGAAAAGCTTTGCGCTTTTGCCATGGGCGGCGGCGGGGGGGAGATTACCCCCCGGATGGTGGAAGAGCTGACCCCCAAAAGCACTGAGACCACGGTGTTCCTTATGGTGAACGCCCTGGTGGCCGGAGAGTACCAGCGGGCCTACGGCCTTTTGAACGCCCTGTTTTATCAGAATGAGGACCCCATTGCCGTGCTGGGGGCCATGGCCTCCACCTATGTGGACATGTACCGGGTGCGGGCCGCCCTGGAAAGCGGCCTGACCAGCGCCGCCCCGGCGGAGTATGGAGACTATAAAAACCGGCAGTTCCGGCTGCGCAGCGGGGAGCGCTGGGCAAAGAAAATGACCACAGCCCAGATAAAGCGCTGCCTGGACCTGCTGCTGGAGGCCGACCTGGCCCTAAAGGGCTCCCGGCTGGAGCCCCGGCTGGTGCTGGAAACCCTGGTGGCCCGGCTGCTGCTGGTCACGGAAGGAGGGCGGCGGACATGAGGGTGAAAGAGGCCATTATTGTAGAGGGCCGCTGCGACAAGGCGAAGCTTTCGGGCCTAGTAGAAGGGACCATTGTGGAGACCGGCGGCTTTGGGATTTTCCGCGATGGGGAAAAAATGGCCCTCATCCGCCGTCTGGCGGCCACGGTGGGGGTTATTATTTTTACAGACAGCGACGGCGCGGGCTTTGTCATCCGCCGCAGGCTAAGCCAGTGCTTGCCCCCCGGGCAGGTGAAGCACGCCTATATTCCGGATATTTTTGGCAAGGAGCGCCGAAAAGCCCGGCCCTCGAAAGAGGGCAAGCTGGGGGTGGAGGGCATGGACCCAGCCCTGCTAAGGGACTGCCTGCTGCGGGCCGGGGCCACGGTGGACCAGGGGGGCCAAGAAGCCCGCGCCCCGACCCTGACCAAAGCGGACCTGTGGGACCTGGGCTTAAGCGGCGGGCCAGAGAGCGCCAGCCTGCGCCAGAGGGTGCAAAAGGCCCTGGGCCTGCCAGAGCGGCTTTCCGCCAACGGGCTTTTGCAGGCACTGAACGCCCTGTACAACCGGGAAGAGGCCCTGACCCAGCTAAAAAACCACATACCAACAGACAGGAGTTGAGAGTCATGGAAGGATACCAGCGGGCCGATCTTTTTTTAGACCTATATAAGCAGATTGAGGATGTTTTAGAGGAAAAGTACCGCCATGCCCGGCGGCACTATTCCAGCGCGGTGTTTGAGTTTATCAAGGATTACGAAAGCGCCCCGGTGCGTGAAAAGCTGGATATTTGCCGGCACATTCGAAACCTGATGGCCCACAGCGCCAATATGCAGGGCGAGCCGGTGGTGGTGCCCTCTCAGCCCGTGGTGGACGCCCTGGAAGAGGTGCTTCATTTTGTGCGGCGGCCGCCTTTGGCCCTGGAATACGCCACCCGGGGAGAACGGGTGATGCGGGCCACGCCAGAGCAAAAGGTGCTGCGGGTGATGGACGTGATGGAGAAGAACGGCTACTCCCATATTCCTGTTATGCGGGACGGAACCTTTACCGGGGTGTTCAGCGTGGGGTCCGTGTTCCGCTATGTGCTGCGAAACGGGGGCCGGGGCCTGACGCCGGAGACCACCATCCGGGACATGCGGGGCTACCTGGCGGTGGAGGAGCACATTGAGAACTACGAGTTTGTCCCAGAGAATGCCACATACCTTGCCGTGCGGGAGCGGTTCGAGCAGGTGCGCGCCAGGAACAAGCGGGTCTCCGTGATTTTCATCACCCAAGACGGCCGCACAGACCAGCCTCTTCTGGGGATGCTAACCCCATGGGACGTCATGCATCCAGCGCAAGCAACGTGACGTTGCATCCAATGTCGCGGGGGCGTTCGCTTCGGCTCACTCGCCGGTGGTAACTTTTAGCCGAGCCAGCGCGTTTCTCTGGGGGCTTCCGGCGGTGTGTGGCCTCTGTCCGCGTTGGCTAAGCTGGCGGTTTACACTGGCGAGGGCGCAGCTTTGCCCGATTCCGCGAAGTGGGTGCAGCGTCACGCTGCTGATGTGTTATGTGTTGTGTTGTGTTACGGTGTTTTATAAAGTCGTGTACAAAGTGTATATTGTTATAACTATAGGTAGAAGCCGTAACACACCGCAACGCGCAACACACCAGCGCAAGCGCTGGACCGTTAGTCGCGGGGGCGTTTGCTTGGGCTCACTTGCCGCTGATAACTTTTGGCTAAGCCAGCGCGGACAGGGTTGGCTGGGGCCGAAGGGGCGGGGCCCGTATTAGCTAAAAGAAAAACACAGAGACGGTGCCGTGCCGGAAGCGCCCAGAGGAACGCGCTGGCTATGCTGATGGTTCGCACTGGCGAGGGCGCAGCTTTGCCCGATTCCGCGAAGTGGATGCAGCGCTTGCGCTGCCCGGAAGCATCCAGAGGAACGCGCTGGCTCGGCTGACCCTTACCACCCAGGGAGGGCGTCGCTTTGCCCGACTCCGCGACTAAAGGTGCAGCGCTTGCGCTGCTTGGGACTTTAGAGGGATAAAGTGCCAGACAGGGGCCGAAGGGGTGGGGCCCGTATTGGCTAAAGCAAAAAAGAGGAGCCGCGCCGGAAGCGCCCAGAGGAACGCGCTGGCTCGGCTGACCCTTACCGCCCAGGGAGGGCGTCGCTTTGCCCGACTCCGCGACTAAAGGTGCAGCGCTTGCGCTGCTTGGGACTTTAGAGGGATAAAGTGCCAGACAGGAGCCGAAGGAGCGGGGCCCGTATTGGCTAAAGCAAAAAAGAGGAGCCGCGCCGGAAGCGCCCAGAGGAACGCGCTGGCTCGGCTGACCCTTACCACCCAGGGAGGGCGTCGCTTTGCCCGACTCCGCGACTAATGGTCCAGCGCTTGCGCTGGGCGCTGCATGATAAGGGGAAAGAAATGGTTTATAATAAAGATATTGTCAACTTGCCAAAAAGGAGAACCCCATGAACGTAAGCATTCTGATTAACGCCAGCGCTGGAAAACAGACGGTTTTGCGGGAGGCCGAGGGTATCTTCCAGGCCTTTCAGCAGGCGGGCCACCAGCCTGTGGTGGAACTCACCTTTACCGCCGGACACGCCGCCCGGGCCATGGAGCGGGCTGTGGCCCAGGGCCCGGGGGCTATTGTCTGCTGCGGGGGCGACGGCACCCTTAGCGCCGCTGCGGACCAGCTGCTTAGCCGGCAGTGCCCCATTCCCCTGGGCTATATCCCCGCTGGAACCACGAACGACTTCGCCAACTTTTTGGGCCTGCCCAAAGAGCCCCCTATGGCCGCGGAGCTTATTGCCCGGGGGGAGCCCGCCCCCATTGACGTGGGCCGGTTTTGCGGCCGCCACTTTATCTATGTGGCCTCCTTTGGGGCCTTTACCCAGACCTCTTACACCACTACCCAAAGCCTGAAGAACTCCCTTGGGCACTTGGCCTATGTGATTGAGGGCATTAAGGAGCTGCCCGCCTTACAGTCTTACCCGGTGCGGGTGGAGACCGCCGAGGGGGGCGTGTACCAGGGGAACTACCTGTTTGGCTCGGTCAGCAACTCCACCTCTTTAGGGGGCGTGATTAAGCTGGACCCAGCCCAGGTGAACCCCACGGACGGGATGTTTGAACTAAGCCTGGTCAAGACCCCCAAGAATATTCATGAGCTGAACCGCATTCTGCTGGCCCTTATGGGCGGCAAGGTGGATGAGGAACTGATTACCTTTGTGCATACCCAGGGGGCCGCGTTTACCTGCGCGGAGCCCATGCCCTGGTCCCTGGACGGAGAGTATGCCTCTGGCGGGCAGGATGTGAGGGTAGAGGTTTTGCAGGGGGGGCTGAATCTTTACCGCTGACACAGCAGCCCAGCGTCCGCAACGTGACGCCGCGCCCAATGTTGCGGGGGCGTTCGCTCCGGCTCACTTGCCGGTGTATATTTTTTTAGCCGAGCCAGCGCGGACAGGGGCCGAGGGGTGGGGGCCCGTATTGGCTAAAGAAAGACATAAAGAAGGGTCACGCCGGAAGCGTCCAGAAGAACGCGCTGGCTCGGCTAAAAGTTACCACTGGCGAGTGAGCCGAAGCGAACGCCCCCGCGACTAATGGTCCAGCGCTTGCGCTGGGCGCTGCAAAGTTTACATTGTGTTCAACATCTTTTGCGGGAAATCCGGTACAATAGCTACAAGAGGGATGATGCTATGTTTGGTTATGTGCGTCCTCATAAAGCGGAGCTTTTGGTGCGGGAGTATGCCCAGTATAAGGCGGTCTACTGCCAGCTGTGCCGGGTTTTGGGACAGGAGTACGGCCCCCTGGCCCGGTTTGCCCTTAGTTACGACTGCGCCTTTTACGCCATGCTGGCCCTGTCTGTGACGGGCGAAAAGGTACAGGAGCGCCGGGCCCGGTGCGTGTGCAACCCCCTGAAAGCCTGCGCCTATCTGCCCGCGGGGGGGGACTCTTACAAAAAAGCCGCCGCTTTGTGCGTGCTGCTTACCTACCACAAGCTAAAGGACAATATAGCGGACCAGGGCGTTCTGGCCTCCCTGGGCAGCCGCTTTTTGCTGCCGGTGGTATGGGGCAAAGCAAAAAAGGCCGCTGTCCGCTGGCCGGACCTGGCCCGGGCCGCAGAACAAGCCATGGAGGACCAGCGCCGGGCAGAGGCGGAAAAGGCGGGCATTGACCGCTGCGCCGAGCCCACCGCCAAGCTGCTGGAGACCGTGTTTGGGGCGCTGGCCGGGTGCGGGGCCCAGCAAAGGCCCCTGGCAGCCTTTGGCTATTACCTGGGCCGGTGGGTGTACCTGATGGACGCTGCCGACGACCTGCGGGAGGACCTGGCGGCGGGGGCTTTTAACCCCTTTATCTCCCGGCTGGGGTTGGAAGGAAAAAGGGAGCTTTCCCCCCAGGAACGGACCCAGGCCGAAGAGGCGTGCAACGCGGCCCTGAACGCCACCGCCGCCCAGGCCGTGAGGGCGGTGGATTTGCTGGAGGAGCCCGGGCAGTTTGGCCCCATTATAGAAAACGTGGCCCTAAAAGGCCTGGCCCAGGTGCAGCGGGAAATTCTTTTTCTGCATGTAAAGGATAAGCCCAGGCGGGAACTGGAACAAGTGTAGAAGCGGCCGGACCGGTTCGCGGCCGGTTTTATGAAGAAAGGGAAGTGTTTTTTTGTATGAGCGATCCGTATAAAGTGCTGAAGGTTTCTCCTTCCGCCTCTGACGAAGAGATCAAGGACGCCTACCGCAAACAGGCCAAAAATTACCATCCGGACCAGTTTGAGGAAGGCCCGCTGAAGGAATTGGCAGAGGAGAAGATGAAGGAGATTAACGAGGCCTACGACGCCATTACGGCCCGGCGCAAGGGCAGGGGCAGAAGCGGCGGCTACAGCGGCGAGGATGACTACGGCGGGGCCCAGGGCTATGGATACGCGGGGCAGAACACGGGCTTTAACGATGTGCGCGGTCTGATTATGTCCGGGCGCATCGCGGACGCAGAGCAGATTCTGAACGGCGTGCCCGTGGAGCGGCGCAACGCGGAATGGTATTTTCTAAAGGGCTCGGTGCTGTACCGCCGGGGCTGGCTGGAAGAGGCAAAGGACCACTTTACCCGGGCGTGCCAAATGGACCCGGGCAACGGCGAATACAGCGCGGCCCTGAACCAGGCCATGAGCCAGCGGGGGGGCATGTATGGGGGCTATAACCCTAACCAGAATATGGCGGCCGGCGGGTGCAATACCTGTGACATGTGCTCCGGCCTTTTGATGGCGGACTGCTGCTGCGAGTGCATGGGCGGCGACCTGATTCCCTGCTGCTAAAAGAGGGAGGCGTGGCTGGTGAAAAACACAATGAAGCTGGCTTTATGCGGCATGGTGGCGGCTCTTTCGGTGGTGCTTATGCTTTTCGAGGGGCTGGTTTCCGTGGCCTCGGTGGCCATTCCGGCAGTGGCCGGGTGCCTGCTGATTCCCCTGGTGGCCGAGGCGGGCCTGGGCTATGCCTTTGGGGCCTATGGGGCCACGGGCGCGCTGTGCCTGCTGCTGGCCCCGGACCGGGAGGCGGTGCTGATCTACCTGCTGTTTTTTGGATATTACCCGGCGCTGTTTGCCCTATTAAGCAAAATACGGGGGCGGTTCTTGCGCTGGGGAGCCAAGCTGCTGATCTTTAACGCGGCGGCCATTGGTGAGGCCCTGCTGACCGTGTACGTGCTGGGCGTCCCTTGGGAGGCCTTCCCCTTTTTGGGGGGCTGGGGCCCGGCGGCGCTGCTGCTTTTGGCCAACGGGGTGTTTGTACTGTACGATTTTGTGCTGGCGGGGCTAATTACCCAGTACTACCGGCGGCTTCACAGGCAGCTGGAGCGGATGTTTCGGAAATAGAGGCCAAAGGCAAACCAGGAAGGGGCTTCTGGCCTCTTCTGGGAATAAAAGGGACGGGAGACGGCCCCAAGGGCGGGCCCTGGCGGCCTTTGTCCCTGTTTAAGGCGGCGGGGCGCTGGCCTGGGGGCTTTCGTGGGAAACGAGGCCCAGGCTGCGTTGGGCAAAAGCGGCCTATGGCTGGGACGAGAGCAAAAAACCTTGAGAAGGAAGGAGGGCGCCATGAAAAAGATTTTCCTTCACGGTTCTGGGCACAAAGCGGAAAGCTGGAACGCAACCCTTGCCCGCATGAAAAACAGAGAGGATATTTTGTGCCCTGACTTGGCCGCGGTTCTGGGGGAAAAGGAGGCGGCCTATGAAAACCTGTATGCCGCTTTTGTCCAGTACTGCCAGAAGGCGGGGGAGCGGCCGGCGCTATGCGGCCTTTCCCTGGGGGGCATTCTAGCCCTGGATTACGCCCTGGATTTTCCAGACCAGGTGGACTCTTTGGTGTTGATCGGGACGCCTTATCAGGTACCAAAGCTGCTGTTTGGCATACAAAATATGGTTTTTCGGTGTCTGCCCAGCTCCTTTTTTCAGGGCGCGGCCTTTGGCAAACAGGATACCTTTGCTTTGGGCCGCTCCATGAAAAACCTGGACTTTAGCGGCCGGCTGCAAAACATCCGCTGCCGGACCCTGGTTCTTTGCGGAGAAAAGGACCGGGCAAACCGGAAGGCGGCGGAGTATTTAGGGAAACATATTGAAAACGCGGCGTTAAAAATTATAGAGCGCACAGGGCACGTGGTGAATGAGGAAAATCCAGAGGCGCTGGCCGGGATATTAAACGAATTCTATGGGGAAAAGGAAGGGCGGCCAGAGGCGCTTGGGTGGATTTAGAACCATCAAACTCTTTTGGGGACTAATAAATACAGGCCTTTACGCAAAAGGAAAAGGGGCAGCGCGGGGCTGTCCCTTTTTTGTGTTTGGGCAATACCACGCCCTTCTGGTTAAAAATCGGCAGGTAGCAATTTTTAAGACAATACCGCAGAATTCTAAGTACCGTATTGGGCAGTCAGATTTTTCGTGAGAGGGTACAGATTGAGCGCCGTCCATCTCACCATTGACCAGCGAACGCTGTGCGCTATCACGGAAAATCTGCAAGCAAGACGGTGCTTAGAATTGTGCGGTGTTGCCTTAAGTGTGTTTATTAAAGGGGTTGAGCGCGGGCAATCTGGCAAGCCAGGGAAAGCCGGCCCAAGCCAAAGGCGGGTTCTTGGCCTGGCGGACTGCGGGCGGCTCCTTTTCATCCAGCATTTCTCCGATTTTAAAACAGACTCTAGCCCCTGGGCGGCTTGTGGTAAAAACTTTTATAATACCGGGCAAAGTGCTCCACGCTTTTAAAGCCCGTTTCCGCGGCCACCGCGGCCACGGTTTTTTGCTGGTTGGTAAGCAAAACCGCCGCCTTTTCCATACGCAGGCGCAGCAGGTCCTGCTTGGGGGAAGAGCCAAAGTAGCGGCTGTAGTACTTGTAGAAGGAGGTCCTGCTCATGCACATTTTAGCCGCCAGCTCTTGTACGGAGACCTCCCGGGCACAGTCCGAGAGCATTTCGTAGCGCAGCGCCTCGAACTGCTCCTTTAGGGGGTCGCAAGCGCCCTGGGCAAAGTCCCGGCATATCCATACCAAAAGCCGCAACATAGCCGCGTGGACCATCTCCTGGTGAAGTGTGCCGCCGGTAAGCAGCTCTTCCTTGATGGTCAGGGCTGCGCTGTTTAGGCGCTCGAAGCCTGTGGGGTAGAAAAGCCGCCCGGTGGGAACGCCAAAGCGCCCCACCTGGTCTTGGGGATCGTTAAAGTGGATGAAGCTGTTTAGAAACTCCGGGTTTCCGCAAAACCAGTGGGCGTCTCCAGGGGCCAGCAGAATGCAGGCGTGCTTTTGGGTAAGGAGAATCTCTTGCCCTGGGGAAGGGCCCATGTGGGAAAAGCGCATGGGCAGCGGGAAGCAGAGAAACAGATAGTCGCCGCTGCCCGCTGGACGCAGAATTTCATATCCAGCGGTTTCCCTGCGCATATAGTCCACAAAATTTACGGTGATCATGGCGCGCCCCCAGAGTCCTCTTGGTGAAGTTTTACTATAACATATTCTTCCCGGTTTGGCAAGGGCGGGTTCCGTTACACCGTCAGCACCCCGTGCCCGTCTTTTTGCAAAAGGTACAGCTGCTCTTCCAGCCCGGTCTCTGTGTTCACGTAGCTTAGGATCTCCCGGCCGTCCGCCGCGGTGCACAAAAATTCCCAGCAGAGCAGTTCTTCCAGCCCTGGTCCGGGAATCACCGCTAAACCGGCCTTTTCCACCTCCAGCAGGGGGCTTAGGGTCTGCTGGGCTTCCTCTTGGCGGATCCGGGGGGATTTTAGCGTCCGGCGGTGGCAGTTCATCAGAAAACCCGTGCAGTCCAGCTCCACCGCGCCGCCCTGCTCCAGCTCCACGGTCACTTTGACCAGATCTGGGTAGCAGAGCGCCTGCTGGCCGTTTTCTGTGGTATCGATGGTGTGGAAATTGATGGTGCACAGCCCGTCGCTGGTCACATAATAGCTCTCTGTCAGGGGAGGAAAGCCCGCCTGGGACAAAAAGTCCTTGGCGGCTTCCAGGGCCTGGGGATAGTTCAGCCGGGGGCTTTTCACCTGGCCATCCTTTTTGTAATAGCACACCTGCCCGCCCTGGCGGGTGACGCTTACCATAGAGCCCTCCCAGGAAAAACCATACGCGGCCAGGGGCCCGCTGCCCTGGCCGGTGCATGTCAGGGCGTCGGCCCCGCAGCCTAAAAAGTCCGCGGCTTTTTGGGCCGCCGCCTCCTGGGTAACGCCCTCCGCGTTTTCTATAAACAGGGGCCTGCGGCGGGCAATGTGGTCAGAGAAGGGGCCGTCGTACAGCAGGGTGGGAAAGGCGGCGAATTCTTGGGCGGCCTCGTCCATAGAATCGTCCAGGCTGGCCAGGACCTCCAGACCTTCCAGGTTGTTCAGGCGGCTTTCTATTTTTACCAGGCTCTTTCCCTCCGCGGTGAGACCAGACTGCACCTCCTGGAGAGCCCCGGTGAGCCGTCCGGCGTAGTCTTGCAGCAGGCTAAGGCCCTCCAGGTCGGACTTTTCCAGGCCTTCTTCTGAAAAGGACTTCCGGCTGACGCACAGGGCATAGTCCCCGACCCGGGAGAGGAAGCGGCTGATGGCCTCGGCCTTTTCTTGGGAAAGGGGCAGGGCGGCCATGGCGGCCTTTGCGCCGCCGCTTTGCTCCAGCAGCTGGGCGGAGATCTCGGTCTGGGTGGTGGGGGCGCCGGCATAGCGGGCCTTTTCCAGGGTGGACTGCATTCCGGTGACATAGCCGGTCAGGTCGCCCAGGGCCCGGCGGTAAACATATTCCAGCTGGGTGCTGCTGGCCGAGAGGCTTAGGCGGGTGTCCAGCCAAAAGCCCCCCAGCAGAACCAGAAAAGCCAGCGAAAAGGTGACAAGACGAATTTTTGTGGGGGTTTTCATCTATTTATAGGCTTCCTTTCTTAGAAGATTATGGATAGTTTTCCGAATTAGAGGGCTTGTCATGCGTGGGAATCAACTTTTTTTGACTGGAAAAACCTTCTATGATATAATGGGTTTCAAAGCAAGTCTTTGAACACACGGACAATTCCTTCTTACCGGGCTTGTCGGGTTTATTATGTGGGGAACGCTGATTTTGGAAAAGGACTTTTGTTTTGCCAGATACGGGCCCGCGCGGCCGAAGGCTTTCGGTTCCCGGGCGCCTTGCTATTTTGTGGCAGGGGCCGCTGGATCAACGTAAAAAATTTAGAATAGAGCCCTTGGACCGCTTTGGGAAAAGCGGCGGGCTTGGGGCGCTGGCCTTGGGCAAAAAGGGCAGGCCCGGGGCTTTGGGGGGGGAGGGAACAGGTGCGCATTTTAGGAATTGACCCAGGGTACGCTATTACTGGGTACGGAGTGATTGAAGCGGCCACAGGGACATACCGGCCTGTTGAGTATGGGGCGGTCACCACCCCCGCGGGGCAGGACTTCGGCCTGCGGCTGAAAGAGCTTTATGAGGGAATGACCCAAATTCTGGCCGCGCTGAAGCCCCAGGCGGCGGCAGTGGAAAAACTTTTTTTCACCAACAATAAGACCACAGGCATTGGCGTGGCCGAGGCCAGGGGGGTCCTTTTGCTGGCCCTGGCCCAGGGGGGCGTACCCCTTTTTGAGTACACGCCTATGCAGGTGAAGCAGGCGGTGACAGGCTATGGTAAGGCCCAAAAGCGCCAGGTGCAGGAAATGACCCGGCGGCTGCTGAACCTGCCGGGCATCCCAAAGCCAGACGACACAGCCGACGCCCTGGCCCTGGCTATTTGTCACGGCCAAGCGGCGGGTTCGCCCCTGCGGCGGGGGATGATACAGCTGGACCGGCGATAAGAGGCGGAAGCGGCGAAGAGGGCATAGACGCACGGTAAACGCCAAGGCCCAAGAGCGGCCAAAGCCAAACTTTGGCCGCCGGAGGCCTGCCGTCCCTCAAAAAAAATTCACACCAGGTGTAAAACTAAAAGGAGGCCAACCATGTTTTATAGTATTACGGGCAAGGTGGCCCATACCGGGCCGGGTATGGCGGTGATTGACGTGGGCGGGGTGGCGTTTCGGTGCAATACCTCTATGGGCACCCTGCGCACCCTGCCGCCCATTGGGGGGCAGGCCACGCTTTTTACCTATTTAAACGTGCGGGAGGACGCCCTGGACCTGTACGGTTTTGCCAGCCAGCTGGAGCTGAACTGCTACAAAATGCTTACGGCCATCAGCGGCGTGGGGCCAAAGGCGGCGCTCTCCATTCTGTCAGAGATGAGCCCCGAGGACGTGGCCCTTTCCGCCGCCGCCGGGGACGCCAAGCGCTTTACCCGGGCCAGCGGCGTGGGGGCCAAGCTGGCCCAGCGCATTGTGCTGGAGATGAAGGACAAGGTAAAGGGCCTTAGCTTTGCGGGCACAGAGCTGGACCTTTCTCTGCCCCAGCCCGGGGGCCCCTCTGCCGCTGGGCACGCCGCCCAGGCCGCCGAGGCCCTGGTGGCCCTGGGGTACTCGCCCAGCGAGGCGGCGGCCGCCGTGGCCCGGCTGGACAGCCAGCTGCCCCCCGAGGAGCTGATCCGGCTGGCGCTGAAGTCTTTTGGCAGCGCGGTTTAGGGGGCTGGGCATATGAGCGCTTTTATCAAGCCTGTGGAGAACAGCCCCATCCCCTTTGCCCAGCTGCTGGGGGAGATCACCGGCCGCGGCGGCCCCTTGGCTGTGGGCCGCTTCTGCGACCAGGACGGGGACTACCGCCGGGAGTACAACGTCTACCGGCTAGAGGCCGGGGACAGGGCCTATGTGCTGAAAAAGAGCGATGAGGCGGAGGCCCGCCTGTACGAAACCTATTTGAAGGGCCGGGGCCTCCCGGTGCCGGAGTACTTTGGCCGGGCCTTTTGGGGCGGGGACCTTTGGCTGCTGCTGGAATATCTGCCCGGGCCGGACCTGCGGCGCTTTACCCCGGAGCTGGCCGGGGCCAGCGCCCGGAGTCTGGCGGAGATACAAAACACCTATTGGGGAGGCCGAGAGGACGGGCGCTTTCAGCGCTACTGGCGGCGGATTAACCAAAGAGCCCAGTGCTTAAAGAGCGACCCCCTGCTGGCGGAGGCCTATGAACTCTTTTTAAAACGGCAGGTAGACTGCCCCCGAACCCTTTCCAGCGGGGACTTTCTTCCCCTGAACGCCATCTTCCACGGGGAACGGGTGTATCTCATCGACTGGGCCTTTGGAGGGACCATGCCCTACGCCCTGGACATTGCCCGGCACATTGCCCATGGCAGCGAGAGCCCAGCCCCCGGGGAGTTTCCCTTTTATATGGAGGAGGCCGCCCGGCGGCGGTTTGTGGAGGAGATGTACCGGCGGCTGGAACACAAGCCCTCTTGGGAGCGGTATGTGATGGACCTCAAGCTGGCGGCGCTGAACGAGTATGTGGAGTTTCTGGAGCAGGGCCTGCTGGACCCCGGGGTGAGCCGGGAAGAGCTGGAGGCGGAGCCCTGCTTCTACTACCGGCGGGCAATGGAAGCGGCAGAAGGAATTTTGCGGGAGGCGGGGCTATGAGCCGTATGCTGGACTGGCTGGAGAAAAATGGCGTCCTCTTGTGCAACCAGAACCCGGAACTGCCCGCCCTGGAGGACGTGGGCTGCACCTGGCAGGAGGCCATGGAGCTGGTGGACGCCCACCAGGTATTCTACTGCAAGGCGTATAAGAAGCGGACCACCTACCTTTCCCAAGAGGCCTACTATTTGCTAAAAGCGGTGAAGCCTTCCCGGCCCCCGCCGCCTTCTGCCCAGGCGCTGCTGGGGGTCCTGGCGGAGAACCCAGAGGCGGATACAGCCTTTTTAAAAACTGCCAGCGGTCTTTTGGCCAAGGAGTTCCGAGCGGGCCTGGACTTTCTGCTGGAAAATCTGCTGGCCACAGCAGTGGCAAAGGGCCGGGACTTAAACGCGAACTGGTCCCAGCTGCGGTACGGGACAGCCAAAGAATGGGAGCGGCTGGCAGGGGCCTTTCCCATAGAGACAGACCGCACCAGGGCCCGGGAACGCCTGTGGGCCCTGGTGGGCGGGGTTATGACAGAGCGGCAGTTTGGGGCGCTGGCGCGGTGAGGCCCCAAAGCCTTTTGGGCCCGGATATTTGCTTTGGAAGGGAAGCGGGTCCCCTCTGTTCAAAAGCGGCGGGGGATGGACGCCCCGTGGCTCTGCTGGTTTTCAAGGGGGTTACTATAGCGTTAGGACGGGGCTTTGGTTTAGAGTTTCCTGGGGTTCCGTTTTGGGAGAATGCCCCAAGCTCCGCCGGGGATTCCCGTTAGAAAGGGGAAAGATATGCAAGAGAAAAAATATTGCTTGAGGCAGCTGGACATCCGGACGGCAGAGCAGGCCAAGGCCCTGGGGTAGTTTTTAAAGAGCGAAAAAAACCTATTATAAAAAGGGGGAGCACCCAGGATGCAAGAAGAATTTATGACCCCGGAGGGACACCGGAACTTTTTGGCAAAAAAGCTGTTTGAGGGCGGCGGAGCCATTCAGTGGGCAGCCTTGGCTTATATTGAGAAGGGCGGCGGTGGCCCGGCGGGAAACCACACCCACGAGAGCGGCCATATCTTCATTGTGACAGAGGGCCGGGTGCGGGTGATGCTGGGGGAAGAGGCCCATATGGTGGAAAAGGACCACAGCTTTGTGGTGCCGGGGGGCGCGGCCCATTCCATTTGGAACGACAGCGATGAAACGGCGAAGGTTATTAAAATCAACGTAACACAGACCTAGGCCCGGGGAAGGAGGAAACGGACAGAATGATAGAAAAAAGCGGCGGCCCGGGCAGCGCCCAGTATGGCATTGACTGGAACGAAAGAGACGCTATGGCGGGCGATGACCTGGATCTGGAAAACCGCCTGATGGACACTGGCTATGCCCCCGGGGACCAGGAGGTGGAAAATCCCCTGCGGCCCAAGACCTTTGGGGAGTATATTGGCCAGGACAAGGTAAAGGAGAACCTGAAAATATATATTGAGGCGGCCAAAAGCCGGAAGGAGAGCCTGGACCACGTGCTGCTGTATGGCCCGCCGGGCCTGGGCAAAACCACCCTGGCGGGCATTGTGGCAGAGGAAATGGGCAGCAACCTGCGCATTACCAGTGGACCGGCCATTGAAAAGCCCGGAGATCTGGCCGCGCTGCTGACCAACCTCTCCTCCGGGGACGTGCTGTTCATTGACGAGGTCCACCGCCTGCCCCGGCTGGTGGAGGAGATCTTGTATCCAGCCATGGAGGACTTTGCCCTGGACATTATCACCGGAAAGGGGCAGATGGCCGCCAGCTACCACCTGCCCCTGCCCCGGTTCACCCTGGTGGGGGCCACCACCCGGGCGGGGCAGCTCTCGGCCCCATTGCGGGACCGGTTTGGGGTGATGCTCCGCCTGGAACTGTACAACCCCCAGGAGCTAGGACAAATCGTCCGGCGCAGCGCCCGCATTCTACAGGTGGAGATAGAGGCGGACGCCGCCCTGGAGCTGGCCTCCCGCAGCAGGGGCACCCCCCGCATTGCCAACCGGCTCTTAAAGCGGGTGCGGGACTTTGCCCAGGTAATGAGCGGGGGCGTGATTACCCTGAACACCGCCCAGATCGCCCTGGAGCGCATGGAGATTGACGAACTGGGCCTGGACCAGAGCGACCGGAATATGCTGGCGGCCATTATCAAAAATTATGGGGGCGGGCCCGTGGGGCTGGAGACCCTGGCGGCGGCCATTGGCGAAGAGGCGGTGACCATTGAGGACGTGAACGAGCCCTACCTAATGCAGCTGGGCTTTTTGACCCGCACCCCCCGGGGCCGCTGTGTCACCCCGGCGGCCTGCGCCCACCTGGGCCTGCCCCTGCCCAGCCGGCTGCGGGCAGAAGAGGAGCTGCAAATGAGAATGGAGTGAGAGCCATGGCAGATATTGTAGAAAAGAACCGGCGGGACTGGGAGGAAATTTCCCAGAAGTATATGGCTTTTAACCTATCGGACAAAATATTGGAACGCCTGAAAACAAGGCCCCAGAGCGCCTTTGACCCAGCGGTGTGGGCCATGCTGCAAAGGTATGTGCCGGAGCTTTTGAACAGGCGGGTCTGTGTGCCCTCCAGCGGGGACAATAACGCGGCGCTGGCTTTTGCCCTGCTGGGGGCCCGGGTGACCTCCTGCGACATCTCAAAAAACCAGCTGGCCGCGGCAAAGGCCGCCGCCGGGAAGCTGGGGCTGGAAAAACGCATGACCTTTCAACAGGAGGATACCATGCGGCTGGCGGGAGTGCCGGACGGCGAATACGATTTGGTATACACCTCCAATGGGGTGCATGTGTGGCTAAACGACCTGCCCTCTATGTACAGAAACGTCAGCCGCGTACTAAAGCCCGGGGGCGTATATGTGATGTATGAGCTGCACCCCTTTCAGCGGCCCTTTGGCGAAGGGATGAAGGTGGTAAAGCCCTATGACTGGACAGGCCCCTTTGAGGACGAGACTACCGTGAACTTTGCCTGGCGCATACAGGATATAGTAAACGCCATGCTGGAGGCGGGCGTTGGTCTTTTGCACATGGAGGAGATCATGCCAAAGCCAGACTACGAGCGGCCGTTCTTTGTGGGCAACCATGAAATGGTAAACGGCCGCCAGGTGAGCCGGGAGGAAGTGGACGCCCTATACGACTGGCACAAAAACCCGGCGGCGGTTTTGCCGGAGATGATCGCCTTTGCGGGACGCAATTTGCAGGACGCAATTTGCAGGAAGCAAAGTGAATAAGCCCGTGGCTCCTGAAGAATAGGACAGCATATATATTATAAATCTTAATCTTTTTGAGAAAGTGAAGTGTTTTTTTATGGGACGGCTTTTTGGAACAGACGGAATCAGAGGCATTGCCAATAAAGACCTGACCTGTGAGCTGGCCACCCAGCTGGGGCGCGCCGCCGCCCAGGTATTGACCAACAAATCCAACCGCCACCCCCGGGTGCTCATCGGCAAGGACACCCGGCTCTCCTCTGACATGCTGGAAAACGCCATGGCCGGGGGGCTGTGCAGCATAGGGGCCAGCGTGGTCACCCTGGGCGTGGTACCGACTCCCGCGGTGGCCTATTTGGTGGAGAAGTACAAGGCGGACGCGGGAATTATGATCTCCGCCAGCCACAACTCTTTCGAGTACAACGGCATCAAAATCTTCTCCGGCGACGGCTTTAAGCTGCCGGACGACCTGGAAGAGCGCATTGAGGACATCATTCTGGGCAAGACCGATATTTCCGGCCAGCTGCCCCAGGACGACGGCATTGGCACTGTCAGCCGGGCGGAAACAGCGGTGAGAGACTACATTGACCATGTGAAGAGCACCGTGCACTTTGCCCTGGACGGCATGAGAATTGCCATAGACTGCGCCAATGGCTCGGCCAGCGCCACGGCGGAGGCCCTGTTTACCGAGCTGGGGGCAGAGGTCACTATGCTGAACCAGAGCCCCGACGGCATTAACGTAAACGACCATTGCGGCTCCACCCACATGGAGGGGCTCATCGAGTATGTGAAGGCCCACGACCTGGACGCGGGCGTGGCCTTTGACGGCGACGCGGACCGCTGCCTGATGGTGGACGAGAAGGGCGAATTTGTAGACGGCGACTTTATTATGGCCATCTGCGCCCTGGACATGAAGAGCCGGGGCAAGCTGTACAAAAACACCGTGGTGGGCACCATTATGACCAACCTGGGCTTCCAGAAGTTCTGCGAGGACAACGGGATGCGCTTTGAGGCCACCAAGGTGGGTGACCGCTACGTGCTGGAGCAGATGCGGCTGGAAGGCTACAGCTTTGGGGGCGAGCAGAGCGGCCACGTAATCTTTAGAGACTTTGCCACCACGGGCGACGGCCAGCTGACCGCCTGCCAGCTGCTTAGCCTGATGCACAGGCGGCAGGGGAAGCTTTCCTCTCTGGCCACGGCCATGGAGCGCTATCCCCAGACCATGGTGAACATCCAGGTCTCTCCTGAAGGCAAGCTGGCCTTTTACACCGACCAGCGGGTGCGGCAGGAGATCGACCGGGTCAGCGGCATTTTGGGCGGCGAGGGCCGGGTCATTGTGCGGCCCAGCGGCACCGAGCCCCTGCTGCGGGTGATGGTAGAGGGCCGGGACCAGGTCCAGATTGAGGAGCTGGCCCAAAGCGTAGCCAAAGTCATCAGAGAGGAACTCTGCTAAGCCTGACGGCCTCGAGGCAGTAGCTAGCGGGAGCAGAAGCGTAGAGGCGGAGTAAAAGTTTCGCCAGCCTTTTCAAAGGCTGCGGGGTTTGGGGCAGCGCCCCAAGACCTTGACCTTAAGCGGCGCGAGAAGGTAAGATAGAGCGGCGCGGCAGTACTTTTAGGATAGCCAGGATAGAGCGCGCGGCGAGCGCCGCCTGCGGGCAGCGAATCCTAAAAATGAGCAAAGCGGGATTTTTTGGACAGCGGACGGCCAGAAGTGGGCTGCCCCAGGCGGGGAGGCCGAAGTTCAAACAAGCCAGAAGAAGCCCCGCCCTGGGCGGAGAGTCCAAAATCAACCAAAACAAAAAAACCGGGTGGAACGCCCGAAACGCAACAGACCAAAAGGAAGTGAACTTATGGAACCAAGCTACAGCCAAAAAATCTCCCAGCGCCAGTGGAACCAGCCCGACAAGGGCCAGCTGGAAAGCCAAAGAGAAGCCACCTTTATGGACGACATTATTCAAAAGGACCACCTGGAGCGCCAGATCTTGGGTGCGCTGAAGGGCGTGGAGACCGTGTTTGACGGCGGCGGAGGCTGCGGGCGGTTCTCCATCCCGCTGGCCAGGCGGGGTCTGCGGGTGACCCATTTCGACATCTCCCAGCCCATGCTGGACAAAGCCCAAGAGCTGGCGGCCCAGGCCGGGGTGCTGGACCGGATGACCTTTGTCCAGGGGGCCCTGGAGGACCTTTCGGCCTATAGGGACGGGCAGTTTGACCTGGTGATGTCCTTTGACGCGCCGGTTTCCTACACCTACCCCAACCAGGAGCGGGTCCTTGGGGAGCTGGCCCGTATCTGCAAAAAGAGGCTGCTGCTTAGCGTCAGCTCCCGGCTGGGGTCGCTGCCGTACTTGGCCAATCCCCTCAATAAAAATCAGTTTATCCTGGACCCCAGCTGCGACGACCCCTATGTGCAGTGGTGCCTGGAAAACAAAGAAGCCCTGGTGAAGGGCTTCCGCTTTGACAAGGGGGCGGCAGAGCGGCTGCTGGCCCAGGGGCTGATGGGCGGCCAGGCGGAAATTGACGAGTATGAGCGGGGCGGAGCGCCCTGGTGCATCACCTACTGCTTTCTGCCGGACGAGCTGCAGAGCATTTTGGAACGCCTGGGGCTCCGGGAGATCCGCATGAGCGCCCCGGGGGCCTATGCCCGCACCGTGCCCCATGAGATATTGCAAAAACTGATGCGCGACCCACAGCAGAAGCGGGACTTTTTGGACTTTTGCTTTGTCTATGACCAAAACCCCTATGTGCTGGGCATGGGCAAAGACAACCTGTTCGCCGCGGCGGAGAAATCTACAGGCAATCCCGCACAATACTAAGCACCCTATTGCGCGGTTGTTGCCTAGGGCGTGCTCACATAAGCGTTCGTACGCATGTTTTTGGCAAATTTTTGCCATCTTCTGCGTTGAAAATTCTTGAAGTACGCGAGCACGTCTGCGAATTTTCGCCGTGCATCTGACAAAAATTGACTCCAAAATCTGCATACTCAGCTTATGTGAACACGGCTTAAAATAATTAAGGAGAAAGACAATGAAAATTGAGGCGACAACAGAAAACGGCGTTTTAGTGGTCGCGGAATGAGGGAAGGCATGAGAACAGCAAAGTGGCAGGACTATGAACTGATCGACGCGGCGGCAGGGGAGCGCCTGGAGCGCTGGGGGGACATCCTTCTGATCCGCCCGGACCCCCAGATCATCTGGCGGGGGGGAAAAAGGGACCCCCGCTGGGAAAAGGCCCACGCCCGGTACCACCGGTCCAACAAAGGGGGCGGGCACTGGGAAGCCTACAAAAAAATGCCGGAGGTGTGGCGGATTGGCTGGCAGGGGCTTAGCTTCCGGCTAAAGCCCATGGGCTTTAAGCACACGGGGCTGTTCCCCGAGCAGGCAGTGAACTGGGCCTGGGCCATGGAAAAGATTCGGGGCGCGGGCCGACCGGTGAAGGTGCTGAACCTGTTTGGCTACACCGGCGCGGCCACCGTGGCCTGTCTTGCGGCCGGGGCCGCCGTTACCCACGTGGACGCGGCCAAGGGCATGGTCCAGTGGGCCAAGGAGAACGCCGGGGCCAGCGGGCTTTTGGACCGGCCGGTGCGCTGGCTGGTGGACGACTGCGTGAAGTTTGTGGGGCGAGAGGCCCGCCGGGGCAGCCGCTACGACGGCATTATTATGGACCCGCCCTCTTACGGCCGGGGGCCCGGGGGCGAGGTGTGGAAGCTGGAGGAGCAGCTGTACGGCCTGGTAGAGCAATGCCGGGGCATCCTAAGCGACAGACCCTTATTCTTTATCCTGAACTCCTACACCACGGGGCTTTCTCCCACGGTGATGGGCTATCTGCTTAGCGAACTGCTGGGCCCTTTGGGGGGCGGGGTCTGGGCAGAGGAGATTGGCCTGCGGGTAACGGCCAGCGGCCTAAGCCTGCCCTGCGGCAACACAGCTATTTGGAGCGGGGGGGACAAGGGATGACGTGGAGCTATTGGGGCATAGGGGCCGCGTGGGCGGCGGCTGTGGTGTACGAGTGGATGTGGTCCGGCCAGGGCGCCCTGTGGCTGGGGTATCTGCTGACAGGGGGAGTGTTTATGGGAGCCGTAGTGTTAATGCGGCAGCCCTGGCGGCGGGGCGTACCAAAGCTGAAGCCCAGGACCTGGTTTACCCTGGCGGCGCTGGCCTGCGCGTTTTTTATGCTGGCCATGGACCATACAGCGGAAGAGGGGGCCTCTCATGTGCCCATGCTGCCCCTGTACCTGATTCTGTTTCTGGACTTTTTGGCCTCTGGCTGCTATACTTGGTGGAAGAACCGGTACCCAGATCCATAAAAGGAGCCAAAAGGAACACAGCGGCCAAAAGAAAACGCCGCGAAGCGCAAAAAGGAGTCCAGGGGAAACTAGTTTCTCCTGGCGGGGTGCGGGGCAGAGCCCCGCGTCCTGGCAGGTGCTGGATAACAGCCATTGGCGGCGCGAACCCATCAGAGATGGTCCCCCCAGCCCAACTCCGCCCCACGAGTCAAAGAGGGAGCGACAACTCCGCGCCGCCATCGGGGGTCCGGGGGTGCCCCCCGGCCCTTGCCCTTCCTCCAATCCCAGCGTGTTCCGGCGGTTAACCACCGGAACAGCGGCCAGCCAGCGCGGGAGAAAAAGCGGTGCGGGCGGGCGCCCGGCTCATCAGAAAAAACTTTATCCGAGATACAAGGCGGTGAAAATCATGGCGTTTATAGAAGCGCGGGGCGTGAGCTTTCGGTATGACGGCGAAAGCCCGGAGGTCCTGCATGATATTGATTTGCGTGTTGAAGAGGGGCAGTTTGTGGCCCTGTTGGGCCATAATGGCTGCGGAAAATCCACCATGGCCAAGCTGTTTAACGGGATGCTGGTTCCTACAGGGGGCCAGGTGCTGGTGGACGGCATCGACACAGCGGACGAGAACCGCCAGCTGGACGTGCGCCGGCGGGTGGGCCTGGTGCAGCAGAACCCGGACAACCAGCTGGTGGCCGGGGTGGTGGAAGAGGACGTGGCCTTTGGCCCCGAAAACCTGGGCATTCCTCCGGAGGAGATCCGCCGCCGGGTGGACCAGGCCCTGCGGGCGGTGGATATGTACGACTACCGGGGCCACGCCCCCCACAAGCTTTCTGGCGGGCAAAAGCAGCGGGTGGCCATAGCGGGTATTATTGCCATGGAGACAAAATGTATTGTGCTGGACGAGCCCACCGCCATGCTGGACCCCCAGGGCCGGACCGAGGTGATGGACACCATCCGACGGCTGAACCGGGAGAAGGGCATCACCATTATCCTGATTACCCACTATATGGACGAGGCGGTGGGGGCCGGCCGGGTGGTGGTGATGGACGGGGGCCGGGTGCTGATGGACGGGGGCCCCCGGCAGGTCTTTAGCCAGGTGGAGCGGCTAAAGCGCCACGCCCTGGACGTGCCCCAGGCCACGGAGCTGTGCTACCAGCTAAAGGCGGCGGGGGTGGACCTGGGGAGCTCGCCCCTTTCGGTGGAGGAGTGCCTGGAGATCTTTAAAAAGATAAATATAAATGAATAGGAGGCAATGATGGTTGATAGAGATACGCGTTATTGACTCCGCGCACAAGGCGGACGTCCGTCTGCCCAACCAGCCCTTCCCGCTGTTTGGGCGGATGATTCCCAGCTATATCCACCAGGAATGGAGCTATACGGTGGAAAAGCTTCCCCATGTTACGGAGATGCGCTTTCCCGACGAGCCCTACGACTATGACGCCATGAGCGAGGACACCGTGTTCATTGGCGCCTATGACGGTGAGGCCTGCGTGGGCCTGGCAGTGATGCAGAGCGGGTTTTTTAAGTACATGTACCTGTATGATTTGAAGGTCAACCGGGAGTACCGGGGCAAGGGCGTGGCCAGGCAACTGATGGAAAAGGCCCGCCAGGTGGCCCTGGACGCCGGCTACCGGGGCGTCTACACCCAGGGCCAGGATAACAACCTGGCCGCGTGCCGGTTCTACCTGAAGATGGGCTTTGTCATTGGGGGCCTGGATACCCAGGTGTATAAAGGCACCCCCCAAGAGGGAAAGGCGGACATCATTTTTTATTGGGACTGCGTCCCGGACGCTTCAGCGGACGCGCGGGGGTATGATGGAACATGAGAGAGGGAGCTTTGTCCCCCGCGGCATGGAGGAGCTGTATGAGGCCCTCCGGCGGCAGAACCCGGCGGGGGAGCTGGCCCTGAAAGAGGACGTTCTCCTATGGCGGCTGCCCAACGGCATTCGCCTTTGGGTCTGTTTCGAGACCATTGCCACAGCCTGGACGGACCGCCGGGGCCGGGAGCGCCCGCTGACCCACTGGCATCCCCCGGAGGAGGAAATATTCGGGGACTTGCTGGACATCTGCCAGGGAAGGACCTTCTGGGTGAGGAAAAAGCGTTCTCTATTCCAGGCCCCGCCGCTGATAATGGAGCGGGAGACATGGGGCAGATACAGCGAGCGAAAGAAGAGGAGATATGAGGTGCTGACGAAGAGAGACTAAACCCGTGCATCTAAGGGACAAGGAGTGGAGATCATTCAAATGCCAATACTAGAGACTAAAAACCTGTGCTATGTCTATGGCCAGGGCACCCCTTTTGAGAAAACCGCTGTGAAAGATGTGTCCATTGCCATTGAGAAAGGGGAGTTCGTGGGGGTCATTGGCCACACGGGCAGCGGAAAGTCCACCCTGATTCAAATGCTCAACGGCCTGATCCGCCCCACCGCTGGCCAGGTGCTGCTGGAGGGCCGGGACATTTGGCAAGAGCCCAAAAAGATACGAGCCGTGCGCTTTCGGGTGGGGATGGTGTTCCAATACCCAGAGTACCAGCTCTTTGAGGAGACGGTGCTCAAAGACATCATGTTCGGGCCCAAGAACATGGGCCTTTCGGACGAAGAGGCCAAAGAGCGGGCCCAAGAGGCCGCCCGGTTTACCGGCCTGCGGGAGGAGCTGCTGGAAAAGTCCCCCTTTGAACTCTCTGGGGGCGAAAAGCGCCGGGCCGCCATTGCGGGGGTGATTGCCATGGACCCCGAGGTGCTGATTTTGGACGAGCCCACCGCCGGCCTGGACCCCCGGGGCCGGGACGTGCTGCTGGCGCAGATTGGCCAATACCACAAGGAGCGGGGCAACACAGTGCTGCTGGTCTCCCACAGCATGGAGGACATCGGCCGGGCGGCGGACCGGCTGCTGGTAATGGGCGGTGGGCGCAAACAGGCCCTGGCCCCCACCAAAGAGGTGTTTTCCCGGGGGGAAGCGCTGGAGGCCGTGGGCCTGCGGGTGCCGCAGATTACGAAAATCATGGGAGAGCTGCAAAAGCTGGGCTGGCCGGTGGACCCCGCCACCCTGACGGTGGACGATGCCCTGAAGCAGCTGATTCCCTATCTCAAAGAAAGGGGGCGGAAGAATGCTCTCTGATATTACCTTGGGCCAATATTTTCCAGCCCCGTCGGTTCTGCACCGGACGGACCCCAGGCTGAAAATCTGCCTGACCATCTTTTCCATTGTGCTGATCTTCGCGGCGGGGAATTTCTTCAGCCTGGCCCTGGCGGTGGGGTACATTGGCCTGGGCATGGCCCTTTCTAAAATCCCCTTAAAGATGTACCTGCGCAGCCTGAAACCCGTGCTGTTCATCATTGTGTTTACCGCGGTGTTAAACGTCTTTTACGGCACCGGGGACCCCCTGTGGCAGCTGGGCTTTATCAAAATCACGAAAAACGGGCTGCTAAACAGCTTTTTTGTGTCTGTGCGCATTGTGGTGCTGATTCTGGCCAGCTCGGTGCTCACCTTTACCACCTCCCCCAACCAGCTCACCGACGCTATCGAGCGGCTGCTGCGGCCTCTTTCAAAGCTGGGGGTGCCGGTGCACGAGTTTGCCATGATGATGACCATCGCACTGCGGTTTGTTCCCCTGCTTTTAGAGGAGACGGACAAGATTATGAGCGCCCAAAAGGCCCGGGGGGCGGACATGGAGAGCGGGGGGATTATCCAGCGGATCAAGGCCCTGGTGCCAGTGCTGATTCCCCTGTTCGTGTCGGCGTTCCGGCGGGCCTTTGACCTGGCCACAGCCATGGAGAGCCGCTGCTACCACGGGGGCCAGGGCCGCACCAAGATGAAGGTGCTGCGCTTTGGGGGAGCGGACTGGCTGATTCTCTGCTCGGCGGCGGTGGCGCTGGGAGTGTTTATTGTGTTGAATGTGGGGTTCCCGCCGGCCATTGTGCGGTAGCTCCAGTAGAAAGGGGATGGACTGCGTGAAGATTATATCCGGGCAATACGAAAAGGGGACCAGCCAGCAGCGGGAGGCCTTTCGGGCGCTGTTTGGGGAAGAGAACACCCAGTACAAGTTCGACCTGTACTTCCACTGGTATAACATCCTCCACGAGCTTGGGCACTGCGTGACGGAGGCCCAGGGGCTGCGGACCTCCCCTGTGAAAGAGGAAATGCTGGTGAACGCCTTTGCCGTGGCATACTGGAACCAGGCGGGCCAGGGGGACAGAATAGAGGAGCTGGGCCGCCTGCTGGAAGAACGGCTGGCGGGCATGCCCGCCTTTGTGCCGGAAAATATGGGTCTTGTGGAGTACTACGAGAGCGTGTGGGGCGAAGAACTGCTGGGCGACGTGGCCCGGTACGGGCACTTTCAGTTTAGCAGCGTGTGGGAGGCAGTGAAAGCGGGCCGGGACCTAAAGAGCGTACTGGCTTCTATGGGCATTCCCCTTGGCAGCGAGATGGCCGTAACGGGGTATCGGGGGGAGATATCCGCGCAAAACGCCCGGCCGGTGCTGCGCCAGGCCCTGGCAGACCTGGAAAGCCTGGGCCTGCCCCCTATGGCGGTCCAGCTGGAGCTGGTGGAAAACCCCGCTGTGCAGTGCGCACAGTGAGGAATTTGGAGAGGAAACCAAATGGAAGGATTTGTAATAAAGCAAAATGAACTGACGGCCCAGGAATTTATCGAGCTGTGGGAGACAGTATGGGACCAGGGGCCCGCGCCGGAGCAGGTGCGGCTGGCCATGGAGCACACCCTGTTTCGGGTATCTGTGTGGGATGGGGGCAAAATCGTGGGAATGGCCAGGATGCTGGGGGACATGGGACTGAACTACTACGTGAAAGACGTGGTGGTGCGGCCGGAGTACCAGCACAGGGGGATTGGGCGGCTGATGATGGACCAGCTGCTTCAGTTTGTCAACGACCACGGCGTTCGGGGCACCGAGATATTTGTGGAGCTGTGCGCCGTGCCGGACAAGGCCCCCTTTTATGAAAAGCTGGGCTTTGACGCCAACGAGGGCATCCGGCTGAAGATGATGAAGGCGGTGGAGTGAGGGGAGAAAGCGGCGATATTGCGCGCCGCTGGCCCAAGGGACGCTGCACGCCTAAACCATATTGGCAGCAGCGCGGTTCCGGGGCTGGTGGCAAAGCCCATTGTGGACATTTTGCTGGAGATCGACGCCAGCTGCAATGTGACGGAATTACAGAGGGCTCTGAAAACCATTGGCTATGGGGAAGAGCTTGCCACCCGGGCGGAGGACCCTTTTGTGGGTAAAGGGGATGTCCTGCGGCGGCAGAGTACGCGGGGCTGAAGCGGCGCATGCTGCGGGACATTGAAAGCGGCAAAATTGAGCGTATGTCCAACGGATATTCTCAGGCAAAGTTCGCGTTTGTGGGAACAGGTCACGGCACAGGCCAAACGGGAGTTTGCCGGAAAGACATGCGCAATATCCTATCGGTACAGGTTCTAAGAGCTTATGAAAGGAGTCTCCATGCGCAACCTACTGCTAACCATTACCTATGACGGCACGGCCTACCACGGCTGGCAGATACAGGAGAACGCCCTTACGGTGCAGCAGGTCTTTCAAGAGGCGCTGTTCCGGGTTACGGGGCAGCGGGAGGACCTAAAGGGCTGCTCCCGGACCGATACCGGCGTACACGCCCGGCAGTTCTGTCTTAGCCTAAAAACAGCGGCGCCTATGCCGCCCCAACGGCTGCTGGCCGCCCTGAACCACTATTTGCCCCCAGACGTGGCGGTGAAGGACTGCCGGGAAGTGCCCCCAGACTTTCATGCCCGCTACAGCTGCAAGGGCAAAGAGTACTGCTATGAAATATGGAACCACCCGGTGCGGGAGCCCTTTTTGCGGGGGCGGGCTCTGCACTACTGGTATCCCATGGACGAGGCCCTGCTGGATCAGGCCGCCCGCCGCTATGTGGGGGTCCACGACTTTACCTCCTTCTGCACCCTGGACAGCCGGGACCGGGGGGACCTGACCCGAAGGGTGTGGGAGTCAAAGGTGGAGCGCCGGGGGAACCTGGTGGTGTTCACGGTGGCGGCGGACGGTTTTTTGTACAACATGGTGCGCATTATGGCGGGCACCCTGCTGCGGGTCCAGCAGGGCAAGCTGGCCCCAGAGGACATCCCCGGCATTATTGCCGCCCGGGAGCGGAAAGCGGCGGGGCCCACTGCCCCGGCCTGCGGGCTGTACTTAAACCGGGTGTTTTATTGAAAGGGAAAGCATATGGCAAAACACAGCAAGGAACAGAACACAAAGGTCATCCGCCTGAAGGACTACCAGGAAAAACAGGAACAGCCAGAGCCCCGGGCGGCATATGAATATGAGGGAGAGGACCAGGAAGAAGAGAGCGGCCAAGTCTATGAACAAAGAAGAAGGCTGCGCCAGCTGCCAAAGGCCGTGTATGCCAGCAGTTTGGCACTTTTGGCGGTGATTATTGGCCTGGCCCTGTGGGTTAACCGGCAGTACTTGAACTGGGACTCCATAAAGGAATGGGCCAAGCTGCAAGTGCTGGGGGAAGAGGGCGGCGACGGCTTTCCAGTGCAGATCACGGGTTCCAATGTGTTTGCCTCTAACTTCACCGCCAGCGGAGGCTCGGCGGTGGTCCTAAGCAACACGGCCCTTACTGTGGTGAACGCGGGGGGAAAGGAGGAGATGTCGGTTCGGCACAAGCTGAACCAGCCGGTGCTGAAAACCGCCGGGGGCCGGTACCTGATATTTAACAGCGGCAGTACGGGCTATACCGTGCTGTCCGGCGGGGAAAAGGCCGTGGATGCCGTGGCGGAGCAGGACATCATTACCGGCGATGTGGCCCCAAACGGCAAGTATGCCCTGGGCCTGGAGGGCAGCTTTGGCGCTTCAAAGCTGCAAGTCTTTTTAAAGGACGGCAAGCTGCAATATGAGTACCCCTTTGCCCAAGACTATATTACAGCGGTCTGCCTAAACTACGACGGCTCCTTTGGCGGGGTCTGCACTGTACGCAGCGAAAAAGGCGAGATGGTGTCTTTGCTAACCATATTCGACTTTACAAAAACCGAGCCCGTGGCCCAGTTCGAGACCAGAGACAACCTGCTTTTGGCCGCCTACTGGGGGGAGAACGGGGCTATTTACGGGGTGGGGGACGAGGCGCTGGTAATGTGCCGGTCCTCGGACTACAGCTTTGTGGAGCAGGGCTACCAGGGCCGGCGGCTAACGGCTTTCTGCCTGGACAAAAACCGGGCGTTTTTGTCCATTTCCGCCTATGAGCACGCGGGGGCCAGCACCCTGATGGCCTATGACGCCACCCAGGAGATTGGCCCAAACAACCCGGCGCGGGTGGAGTTTGACCAGCGCATAGAGGCTATTTCGGCCGCCGGGGGAACGGTGGGCGCGCTGGTAGGGGGCGAAGTGGTGTTCTGCGATTACGACACCGGCATGGTGCTGGCCCGGGCGGAGGCGGGCACAGACGCCAAGAGCCTGGCCCTGGCCAGCGAAAGCAAGGCCTACATATTGGGTGTCAGTGAGATTCGAACCCTAGAGGCAGAGGGCTAGCGAAAGCGTTTTTTCAAAGGGGCGGCAAGCGGGCGGCTTGGGCGCTGCGGCCCGCGGCCAGGATTGAAAGAGAACTGTAAGGGGTTTTCTCTTGTTTAAGTTGAAAAAGTGTGCTACAATAGGATTTGCTTGGCGCGGCTTGGCGCGTTTTGGAAAAGGAGGAATGCCAAATGGGCTATTCACTGGACATCTGTATTTTAGGCATTTGCCTGATCTGTGTGATTGCCGGGGTACGCAGGGGCTTTATCCGCTCTTTGGTCCACTTTTTGGGCGCGATTGTGGCGGCCGGGCTGGCCTCCGTTTTTGGCGGATACCTGGCGCACTGGCTTTTTAACACCCTGTTTCGGGACGCCATGGTGGATAAGATTGACGCTTCGCTGCGCACCATGGGGGTGGAAAACGCGGCCATCACTGCGGAGCAGCTGCTGGCCAACCTGCCGGACTTTATTGTCCGGGCTTTGGAAGAGGCCGGGGTGACCGCAGCCTCCATCAGCGGGGGGCTGGCTTCTCAAACAGGCCGGGCGGCGGTTATGGTAGTGGACTACCTGGCGCCGGTGTTTGTGAACTTTTTAAAGGTGCTGGCTGTGATTGTGCTGTTTTTCCTGTTTATGACATTGGTGCGGGTGCTGGCCGTGACCGTGAGCCGAATGCTGAAGCTGCCCGTTCTTAGCCAGGTGGACGGCCTTTTGGGCGGGGTGTGCGGCTTTTTGGTGGCGCTGGTGGTTGTTTGGATTATCGTTGCGGGCCTCTTTGTGTTTACCCCCATGCTGGAGCCCAGCGTGCAGTGGAAGATGGAGGACGCCCTAAACCACTCGATAATTGCCGGAACCCTGGTAAATCTGAACCCGCTGGGAGGCATGTTCCAGGCAGGCTAGAGTCTGTTCTAAAAACAGAACGCTGGCGCGCTGGGGTGGGACCATACACCATAAAAAACCCATTTTTAAGATAAAGAAAGGGAAGCCCTTATGCCCCAAGAAACAAAACCTTCGAACCGTGTACTGACTGTGCCCAACGCCATGTCCGGGCTAAGAATATTGATCGTGCCCTTTTTTGCGGTGCTCTACCTAAAGGGGTACGTGGCCGCGGCAGTGGCGCTTTTGCTTCTTTCGGGGCTGACAGATATGCTGGATGGGCTGATTGCCAGAAAATTCAACCAGATTACAGAGCTGGGCAAAATGCTGGACCCCTTTGCCGACAAGCTGACCCAGGGGGTGGTGGCCCTGTGCATTGCCCTGCGGTTTCCAGCCATTCGTCCGCTTTTGCTGCTGTTTATTTTTAAAGAGCTGCTGATGCTGGGCTGCGCGGTGGTGCTGCTGAAAAAGCACAAGCGGCCCTGCGCCGCCAAATGGTACGGCAAGGTGGCCACCGTGATGTTCTATGTTTCGGTGTCTGTGATCGTGCTGATGGACGGCATTGGGCTGGCAAAGCCCAACACCTTTAATATTTCGGCCTATGTAATGCTGGGCCTGACCGGCGTGATGATGGCCTACGCGGCGGTGAAGTATTTTCAGATATTCCTGGCCATACTAAGGGAGCCGGGGGGCGGACAGGACAAAAACCCGCCGGCGGAAAGGCGGCGGAAATGAAGCAGCGGTTATTGGGCTTTTTCAGCGGCTTTCCCAGCCGCCGCTTTCCCCCTGCGGTAGCCCAGCGGTTAAAAGAGGCGCTGGCACAGCGGGACAGCCTGGTTTTCGTCAGCGCATGGCCGGAGGATGCCCAAAGGAATGACAGCGACCTGGCGGGTATGTATGAGATGTTCTTGCAGTACGGCATGTCCTTTGACCGGCATTGTGTCATTGATAGGCGGATGGGGGCGCAGGAGGCCGTGGCGGCGGTTCAAAAGGCCTCCTGCGTGTTTTTGATGGGCGGCCACCCGGGGCAGCAGCTCAGGCTGATACAGGATCTGGGGTTGGCCGGGGCCATTGAAGGCTTTGCCCCCGTGGTGCTGGGCGTCAGCGCCGGGGCCATCAATATGGCGGAGCGCGCGTTGGACACCAAAGAATCTTTGGCCCCCTATGCGGGCCTGGGGCTGGCCAATATTACGGTAAAGCCCCACTTCTCTCTGTCTGACAGGCAGGTGCTAAGCACCCTGCTGCAAATCTCTATGGAACTGCCCATCTGCGCTATGGCGGATGACAGCGCTATTTTTGTAGAGGCGGGCGGCGTGTTCCACACAGGGGAGATCTATTGGGTCGACCAGGGCCAAAGGGCCCCTTTTTCACCGGAAAAGCTGGGGGTTGCCGGCAAAAATTAAAAGCTTGTTAATGAAATCGCCGGGGGGCCGTGGTATAATAGGGATAAATGCAAAGGCTTGCATGCTTGCAGAATTGAAGGTTTATAGGGGGAACACGGCAGGGCCCGTGTTCCCTTTCTCAAGATAGAGGAGGGTATATATGATGATGCTGTGTACAAGATGTCACAAAAGGCCGGCCACGGTGTTTGTCTCTCAGTCGGCCACGGGCAAGGACATAAAGGGCTACTGCTTTGTGTGTGCAAAAGAGTTGGGCATCAAGCCCGTGAACGACATTATGGACAACATGATGAACACCCTGAAGCAGCAGACCGGCATGACCGAGGAGGAGTTTCAGGAGGCCACCGAGCAGATGACCCAGATGATGCGCCTGGACGCCCAGGAAAGCGGGGAGGACGAGGACGAGGAGGAAGGCTTTTCTCTGGGGGGAGCGGCCACCTTGCCCACAGACATCATGCTGGGGGGCGCCCCGGGGGCCAACGCGGGCCAGAACGTGCGGGACCGCCGGGAGAGCGTTCACAAAAAGAAGCGCAAGCACATCCAGAATTACTGCACAGACCTGACCGGCCGGGCCCGCAGGGGAGAACTGGACAATATTGTGGGCCGGGAAAAGGAGATTCAGCGGGTGGTGCAAATTCTCTCCCGCCGGACCAAGAACAACCCCTGCCTGATCGGCGAGCCCGGCGTGGGCAAAACCGCTGTGGCAGAGGGCCTTGCCCTGCGCATTGCCAGCGGGGATGTGCCCGAGAAGCTGCGGGAAAAGGAGATTCAGCTGCTGGACCTTACCGCCCTGGTGGCGGGCACCCAGTTCCGGGGGCAGTTCGAGAGCCGCATCAAGGGCCTGGTAGACGAGGTGAAAGCAGACGGAAATGTGATCCTCTTTATCGACGAGGTCCACAACCTGGTGGGCACCGGCGACGCGGAGGGCAGCATGAACGCGGCCAATATTCTAAAGCCCGCCCTGTCCCGGGGGGAGATTCAGGTCATAGGGGCCACCACCTTTAACGAATACAGAAAGTATATTGAAAAGGATGCTGCCCTGGAGCGGCGGTTTCAGCCTGTCACCGTAAACGAGCCTTCTTCCGAGGATACGGCGCAGGTGTTGCTGGGCATAAAAAGCTATTACGAGGCCTACCACCGGGTGACCGTATCGGAAAAAATTGCCCGCCGCATGGTGGTGCTGGCCGAGCGGTACATTAATGACCGCTATCTGCCTGACAAGGCCATTGACCTTTTGGACGAGGCCTGCGCCTGCGCGGCCCTGCGCAACCAGCGGCTGGAGGAATATGACCGCATGGAGAGAGACCTGAACCGGGAACGGGTGCGGGAGCAGGATCTCTCGAACCCGGGGAACCTTAGCGTGGACTATGAGGAGCTGGCCAAAACCCACTACCGCATTGCCACCCTGGAGGAGGGCCTGGACCGGCTGCGCCGGGAAGGGGTGTTTGCCCCAGTGGAAGAGGCGGACCTGGCCTATGTGATAGAGCTGT
Source organism: Acutalibacter intestini (assembly GCF_034334985.1). Taxonomy (NCBI): domain Bacteria; kingdom Bacillati; phylum Bacillota; class Clostridia; order Eubacteriales; family Acutalibacteraceae; genus Acutalibacter; species Acutalibacter intestini. The sequence continues at coordinate 99,167 of NZ_JAWXXL010000001.1, forward strand.
GGACCAGCATTCCGGCTGCCAAGATAGAGGCTGGAGACCTGGAGAAGCTCTCTGGCCTAGAGGATGTGCTGAAAAAGAAGATTGTGGGCCAGGACCAGGCCGTGGCGGCGGTTTCCGCGGCGGTGCGCAGAAGCCGGGTGCAGATCAGCCCCAGGCGGCGGCCAGCCTCCTTTATCTTTGTGGGGCCCACCGGCACGGGCAAAACCGAGCTGGTGCGGGTGCTCTCCCAGGAACTGTTCGACACGCCGGAGACCATGATCCGCCTGGATATGTCCGAGTTTATGGAAAAGCACTCGGTGTCTAAGCTCACTGGCTCGCCTCCAGGCTATATTGGCTATGACGAGGCCGGACAGCTCACCGAAAAGGTGCGGCGGCGGCCCTACTCGGTGCTGCTGTTTGATGAAATTGAGAAAGCCCACCCGGACGTAATGAACATTTTGCTGCAAATTTTGGACGAAGGACGCGTTACAGACGCCCACGGCCGCACCGTGAACTTTGAGCATACCGTAGTGGTGATGACCTCTAACGCGGGCAGCGAGCGGAAGGAAGGGGCCCTGGGCTTTGCCAAGAGCCCGGGGGACATGAGCCGGGAAAAGGCCCTGAAGGCCCTGAACGAGTTTTTGCGGCCCGAGTTCCTTAGCCGCATTGACGAGGTGGTGGTATTCCGCCCTCTGGATGTGGAGGATTACAAACAGATTGCCGCTTTGATGCTGGAGGAGTACGTGGGTTCTTTGGCCGAGAAAGGCATTACCCTGAACTACAGCCCAGAGTCCTGCGCCCTGCTGGCGGAGAAGTCCGTGGGCGGAAAAAGCGGGGCCCGGGACCTGCGGAACAACATCCGGCGGATGGTGGAGGATAAAATAGCCAACCTCATTGTCCAAAAGGGCGAAGGGGGCCTGGAGGCCATTGCCGTGGACGCGAAAGACGGTGCGCTGCGGGTGGAGGCCCTATGATCATTCGAAGAGCGGCGGAGACAGACCTGCCCGCCATTGGGGCTCTTTATAGGGAGGCCCGAAAGGCCCTGGGCCAGGCCGGGGTAGACCAGTGGCAGGGAGAGTACCCCAACGAGGACTCCGCCCGGGAGGACATGGCCCGGGGCTGGTGTTATGTGGCCGAGGACCAGGGCCGGGTGGTGGCCACTGCCTGCCTGGGCTTTGGCCAGGACCCCACCTATGACGTGATAGAAAAGGGCGGCTGGCAGAGTACCGGGGACTACGGCTTTTTGCACCGGGCGGCGGTTTCTGCTTCCGCTAAGGGAAAGGGCATAGCGCCAATGTTTTTCCAGGAGCTGGTGGGGCAGGCTCGGGCCCGGGGCGTGGGGGCCATACGAGGCGACACCCACCGGGATAACCAGCCCATGCGGCGGGTGATGGAGAAGTGTGGGCTAGAGTACCGGGGAATCATCTACGCGGAGAATGGCACAGCGCGCATGGCCTATGAGCGGGTGCTATAGTGGGGCTATAAGAAAAAAACCGGGGCCCCTGTGGGGAGGATCGACGGGGTTTTTTCCAGAACTTTTACCACCCCTTGGCGGGCCCTTTATTTATCAGCGTATTTTGCGTACATTTCCCTTCCGCGCGGCAAAAAACCGCCCCAGCCCAAGCAGAAGCACCAAAAGGAGCGAATGGTTTATGACGTATACCCAGGATAAGGTTTTCCCCATTTTTGAGCGCTGGCTGGAACGCCTCCGGCTAAAAAACGTCTGGGACGTAAAGCTGGAGCTGATAGAGGACCCTGCCTTTACCAAAACCGGGGACTTAAAAATAGACCCTGACGACCGAAAGGCCATTTTAATGCTGAATGCCCAAAACCCCCGCCAGGAGAACCCGGAGGAGGTTATTATCCATGAGTTGATGCACCTAAAGCTGTATCCTCTGGACCAGCTGACCGAGGGGCTGATTGAGGGCCACTACCAGGAGGGCACGCCGGCCTATGGCGTGGTTTACCGGCAGTTTATGGAGGCGCTGGAGGTCACTGTGGAGGAACTGGCCAAATGCTGGCTGGGAGCGCTGGGGGAGGACCAGGAGCTCTCCTTTGGGCGGTGCCAGGGGATGAAGTCCTATAACGAGCTTTTCGACGGCTTAAAGAAGCTTTAGGGAGATAGCTGATTAAATTTTGTGCGCAGAGAGATATGTAAACAGGAAAGCACCCGATTTTTCAGCCGCCGGGTAGTCAAAAAGTAGTCCTTCAAAAGGTTCTGGTACGCGGCTGCCAGGGCCTTTTTCTTTTGCTCATATTTCCTATGGCCGCTCGGGAATACAAAACCATCCCTGGCTTTGGGCTCCTAAAGCCTCCGCTTTGCCGCCTTTCCTAGACAGACAGAGAATTTTCCGGTATTCTCTTATCTAAGAAGCAGAGGCGACCACACAGCCCCGCGCCAACGAAGCAGGCGAAGTAAACCATGCTTACCGTTCTTAATCTGGTTGCCGTTTTTTATCATGTCGGTTGCCAGGCTAAAGGTTGCGGAAGCAAACTTCGAGTATTCCTTGGCAATGGCGGCCCGCTCCACTTTGACAGCGCCGGAAACCGCGCTGTTTTCTGTGGCTTTTGCGCCGGATACATCAACTGTAACGGACATACCCTCGTCGAACTTGGTGGTGGGCACGCTCTTCATGCTCAAAGTGATCTTGCCGCCGGGCTTTGTGACATTGAACGTCACACCACCGATAGAGACTCGTGGCAGCAAGTGAGAACTTCGCCCCATCCACACTGCCAGAAGTGACCTGGGCCGATGCTAGTGGAAGTGTTTAACGATGTCCTTGAAGTGTCGTTGACAACTTTGCGCCACAACATTGCACGAGAAATTGGAGAGGCAAATGGGCTTCTGAGTTTTGAGGACGCCAACGAGTGGCAGAACGGCGGTGATTGAATATACCGAAACTTATTGTGACAAGTCGATACATGAGGAACATGCGAAAGTGCACGGTTGCAAACCGGGTAAAGTACATGGGCACTCGCGAAGGAATAGAGAATGTGACCGAGGGGATCGGCAAGGTCTCAGCCACGATTCGCCAGCAAAGATTGGCGAAAGATACCGGCCGTGTTTTGACCTGAAAACCGCCCAGTACCTGCCGGGACATACCACTATCCAGATGACCGCAAAATGGAGAAGGAGGACGCGGCCGCTTCTGTTATTCAGCTGGAGCGGTATCTGTCCAGCGGTAGTCAGGCAGAGGGGGATTTTTCAGAAAGTAGTCAAGGTAGTCAGTGGGGAAATCTAGGCCTTTCCAGACAAAAAGAAAAAATCTCTAGAAGTCAGTAACTTCTAGAGATTTCTCTTGGTGACCCATCGGGGATTTGAACCCCGGACACCCTGATTAAAAGTCAGGTGCTCTGCCAACTGAGCTAATGAGTCTCACAGCTGTCCAGAATAACCCAGACAGCTTACTTATTATAGCAACTTTTTCGCGTCCTGTCAACCCATTTCTGAAGATATTAGTCACGGGCAGCGCAAGCGCTGCACCAATGTCGTGGGGCGTTCGCCCTGGCTCACTCGCCAGTAACCGTTCGCTTAGCCAGCGCGTTCCTCCGGGCGCTTCCGGCAAGGCTCTCTCTTTATTTGCTTTAACCAACACGGCCCCACCGTGGGTGTGTCCCATGAAATCGGCTGGAGCCGGTCGGGTCAGAACGGTTGCCACTGGGGACCTTCCCCGGGCACAGCCCCGCCCTTCCTGGGTGGTAACCATTAGCCGAGCCAACGTGGACAGGATCGGAAGCGCCCAGAAAACCGCGCTAGCTTAGCGAAACGCTACCACCGACGAGTGAGCCCAAGCGAACGCCCCCGCGACATTGGATGCAACGTCACGTTGCGGGCGCTGGCTAAACTTGTATGAAGTGCTTCATGACGCAGCTGCCGTCCGCTGGACCTGGGTAGGGGGTGGAGAGGTCTACCCCGGCGTTCATCAGCAGCGCGCCAGAGTACCGCTGGCCTGTGGCCTGGTCCATATAGGTCTTGTGGGGGTCCAGGCCCCGCAGCCGCAGCATCTGGTAGAAGTTGTCCGGCTTGCGCATGACCACCCGGGTCAGCAGCGCCTCGCTTTGGTCCGGGCTGACAAACTCCCAGTCCGCAAAAAACCGGTCCTGGGCTGGGTCTGTTAACCGGTACAGGTCCCCGTAGTGGATGAGGTCATAATATTTATGATAATCGGCGATCTGCGCCTTGGCCAGGTTTTTCTGCTCCTCTGTCAGCTTCCGGGGGTCCAGTTCGTAGCCAAAGGTGCCCATCAGGGCCACGGCCCCCCGGGTCTCAAAGCCTGTGCGGGGGCAGGCCGAAACGTGGGCCCCCATGCTGGCCACCGGGTAGCAAAGGGACGCCCCAAACTGGATGGTCAAGCGCTCAATGGGGTCTGTGTTGTCACTGGTCCAGATCTGGGGGGAGTAGTACAGCATCCCCGGGTCAAATCGGCAGCCGCCGGAAGAGCAGTTCTCCAGCAAAATGTGGGGGAACGCGCGGGTTACCCGGTCCATCAGTTCGTACACGCCCAGCACATAGCGGTGGAAAAACTCCCCCTGGCGCTCTGGGGGCAGCACGGCGTTGCCCGCCTCGCTAATGTTCCGGTTGCAGTCCCACTTGATGTAGGCGATGTTGTTCTTTGAGATCACGTCGTACATCTGCTGGAAGATATTGTCCCGCACCTCTTTGCGGGTCATGTCCAGTACGCATTGGTAGCGGCTTAGGGAGCCCTCCCGGCCCTGGGCCTGGATAATCCAATCCGGGTGGGCCCGGTACAGGTCGCTGTTGGGGTTCACCATCTCCGGCTCGTACCAGATGCCAAACTTCAGTCCCAGGTCGTTGACCCGCTGGATTAGGGACCCCAGGCCACCTTTCAGCTTGTTCTCGTTTACGTACCAGTCGCCCAGGCCCTGGCGGTCGTCGTTGCGGGTACCAAACCACCCATCGTCCATCACCAGCATCTCCACGCCCAGGTCCTTAGCCTCTTTGGCAAAGGCCACCAGCAGCTCATCGTCAAAGTCGAACACGGCTGCCTCCCAGTCGTTGATCAGCACCGGGCGCTTTTTGTGGGTCCATTCACTACGGCACAGGTGGTCCATGTACAGCCGGTGGAAGTCCCGGCTCATGCCGCCCAGGCCCTCTTCGGAAAAGACCATCACGGCCTCAGGGGTGGTAAAGCTCTCGCCGGGCTCCAGCCGCCAGCAAAAATCCGTGGGGTTAATGCCCGCCAGCAGCCGGGGGCAGCCCAGGGTGTCCACCTCTATCTCGATGGAGAAGTTGCCGCTGTACACCAGGCTTACGCCCATGACCTGGCCCTGCTCCTCGGTGGAACCCTGGCGGCACAGGGCCGCGAAGGGGTTGTGGTTGCTACTGGTCATGCCCCGCTTGGAGCCAATGGCCTGTATGCCGTGCTGAAGGGGATGGCGCACCACGGTGTTCTCCTTGGCCCAGCGGCCATACATGTGCACCAGGTCATAGTTCATGCCGGGCAGGTCCAGACACAGGCTAAAGGCCCGCTCCAGGTCCACAGGGGCGCTGCCGGTGTTCTCCAGCCGGACGCTGCGGGCCATAGCGCCGTGGTTCTCAAACACGGTGTACAGCAGGGTGGCCTTTACGCCCGTAACAGCGTCCAGCGTCTCAATCTCCAGGGTTTCGGCCTGGCCCTCTCCCGCAAAGGTGGCGGGCAGGCCGGGCAGCTGGGGCTTGCCGGGGTAAATCTTATGGCCCACATAGCGCAGGTCTGTTACGGCGTCGCCGTTGTGGTTGCGCACCTGAAGGGCGGAGAGCCGGAAGTCGCCGTTCTGGTTGCCAGAGTACTCTTGGGGCATGGCATCCAGGGTAAAGCGGTGCTCGCTGACCTTGGGGTTGTGGGGAGACATGGACTCATACCAGCCCCGGTACATCAGGTATTGCAGGTCTGTGTCAGGAATTTTCGGGCCGTAGTACAGGTGGATCAGGTAGTTCTCCTCAAAGACCATCATAGCATAGCTGGAGGTCTTGGTGTCCAGGCGGAACACCTTGTTTTTTTCGTCAAAGGTAATTGGCATAATACGCTCCTTGTGTTCCTGTTTTTTAATGATAGATAGACTGTACTTAATTATAGCGTCTCATTCCAAAAAAGGAAGCCCTTTTTGGAAAAAGCCTAAAGCCCCCTTAGGAGCGGCTGTCTTTAGCCTCCCTGGCCGCCGTTACTGGGCAAAATACTCTTGGGCATAGGCCCGGTCCCCGGTCAGGGCGGCCAGCAACAGCTTATACACAGCGTCTGGATTTTTATGAAAATTCTCCCGGGCCAGGGCCGCCTGGGCCCGGTCTGGCACATACAGAGAGACCTCCATAAGGTCCAGGCTCCCGCCGCCGGAGATGTGGCAGCGCACCTGCCAGCCCTTTTCTGCCTCTATAATCTCCACCCGGTGCTCTCGCCGGGCCCGGGCCAGGGCCAGGGCCTGCATGGCGGCCTCCAGGGCCTTGTCCCGCACAGCCAGCGGCAGGCTGGTGTCCAGGTCCTTGGCAATTTCCCGGCCGGTGTCCGTTACGGTCAGGCCCCCGCCGCTTTGGCGCAGATGGCCTAAAACCTCCAGGGCCGCCAGGGCGTCCTCTGCCTCAAAGTAGTTGGCCAGGGCCCGGTTTTGGATCATGGCGCACAGGTCCTCCCGGCTCATGGGCTCTCCGATGCTGCTAAGAATGTAACAAATCAAAATGCGCACGTCGTTTTGGGTCCACAGCCCGCCGGGGTCTACTCCGCCGGTAAAAGCGTCCTGCCGCATAGACACACTCCTTTACTGCCCATCCTCCGGCGCCGCCGCCGGGGAGGAGGTCTCTTTGCCGGGATTTTCCATCATAATAAGGGCGTCGCTGCCTGTTACGGCGGGCAGCTTGCCGTCCCACTTCTGGATCTTGTTATACTCAATCAGGGGCTGGGTAATGGAGGCCGCAATCTTCTCGTTGGCGGCGGCTTCCTTTTCACCAGCGTAGGCCGCCGCCTCGGCCTCAATGCGGGCCACGTTGGCCGCCGCCTCGGCGTCAATCACCCGGCGGGATGCCTCGGCCTCCTTCTCCATGGTCAGCTGCTCCTGCTCAATTTTGGCCCGCAGTTTTTCCTGCTCGGCCACCTGCTTTGCCTCAATGGCGGCCACATATACGTCGGAAAAGTCGAAGTCAATGATATTGATGTCTGAAACAAAGATGCCGCTGTCTCCCACCTTTTCGTTCAGCTCTTCCAGCAGGGCGGCGGAGATAATATTGCGGTTGGTAATGCTCTGCTCCGCCGTGTATTGCGCCATAATGGACTTCATCACCTCGTTGACCGAGGGGGTGATGAGTACGTCCTCATACTTGGTGCCCACGTTTTTCACAATGGAGTAAGACTTACTGGTGTCCACCCGGTAGTTTACAGCCAGGTTTACGTTCACGGTTTGCAGGTCCGAACTAAAGGCCTCGGTAGAGACCTCCAGCTTTACAATGCGGTTGTCCATTTTGGTCACATTCTGCCAGGGGGCCTTAAAGTGGAAGCCCTCTTGCAGCACGTTTTCGCTGACCCGCCCAAAAGTGGAGACCACCCCGGTGTGGCCCGCCGAGACCACCGTGAAGCAGGAAGTGCCCAGGGCCAGCAGGGCCGCCAGGATGATGACCGCGAGAATTATTTTGGGTAGATTGATTTTGGAGGTGTACACCTGCCGCCCCTCGGCGTCGGTGTAAGAAGTTTTTTTCTGAAACAAGGTGGGTCTCCTCTCACATTCATATTTTTTTGTTTAGGGCTGCCCGGGGGCTTTTAGGGCCCGCCGCCTAGGCGTCGGCGTATACGCTCACCCGGCCCTCCTTGGCGTTTAGGGTGACCACCGCGCCGCCCTTTAGGATGCGGGTGGCATGCTGGGACCCGGTTAAGACGGGCTTGTTCATGGCCAGCCCCACAATGGCCGCGTGGGTGTTGGCCCCGGCCGCCTCGGTGATGATGCCCGAAGCCCGGCGCAGGTACTCCACCATGGTGTTGTCGGTTTCCGGCACCACCAGGATGTCCCCGTCTCGGAAGCTCTCCTTTACGTCCGAGAGGGTCTTGCACACACACAGCCGGGCCGAGACAGACTGCTCGGTAACGCCCTGGCCGGTAATGAGCACATGGCCCACCACGTGGACCTTCATCATGTTTGTGGTGCCCGATACCCCCAGCGGCATGCCGGCGGTGATGACCACAATGTCTCCGCTTTCCACCACGCCGGCCTTTTGGGCGGCCTCTACCGCGTGCTCAAACAGGGTGTCGGTGTCGCTCTCCTCTTGGATGAGCAGGGGGGTTACCCCCCAGGAGAGGTTCAGCTGGCGGCAGACGTTCTCTTCTGTGGTGCAGCCCACAATGGGGTATAGGGGCCGGAATTTTGAAAGCTGCCTGGCTGTGCCGCCGGACTTTGTCACAGTGATAATGGCCCGGGCCCCCAGGTCGTGGGCGGTGGTGCAGGTGGCGTGGGAGATGGCGTTGGTCACGTCAAAGGCAATGTCCCGGTTGTCCCGGGAATTGAAGCGGTGGATGTAGTCAATGCTCTCCTCCGCCTTTTCCGCAATGCGCACCATAGTCTCCAGGGCCTCCAGGGGATACTGGCCCGCGGCGGTTTCGCCAGAGAGCATAATGCAACTGGTCCCGTCATAGATGGCGTTGGCCACGTCCGTGCTTTCGGCCCGGGTGGGGCGGGGGTTTTTCATCATGCTGTCCAGCATCTGGGTGGCGGTAACCACCTGCTTGCCCGCCAGGTAGGATTTTTTAATCAGCTCCTTTTGCAGCACGGGCACGTCCTCCAGGGGAACCTCCACGCCCATGTCCCCCCTGGCCACCATAATGCCGTCTGTAACCCGCAGGATCTCGTCGATATTCTCCACGCCCTGCATGTTCTCGATTTTGGCGATGATATTGATGGTGTGGCACTTGTACTCTTTTAAAATCTGGCGGATCTCCAGGACGTCGGCGGCGCTGCGGGTAAAGGAGGCGGCGATAAAGTCAAAGCCGTGCTCAATGCCAAAGATAATGTCCGCGCGGTCCCGCTGGCTGATAAAGGGCATGGAAAGGGTGGTACCCGGCACATTGATGCCCTTTTTATTTGAGACCCGGCCGCCGTTGATCACCTCGCAGATAATGTCCGTGTCTGTAACCCGCTGGGCCCGCATCTCCACCAGGCCGTCGTCAATAAGCACCCGGGCCCCGGGGGCCAGGTCCTTTGGCAGGTCTTTATAGGTAATAGAGACGGTTTGCTGGGTGCCGGGCACGTCCCGGGTGGTCAGGGTAAAGATATCGCCGGGCTTTAGCTCGATGGGTCCGTCTTGAAAGGAGCCCACCCGAATCTCGGGTCCCTTGGTGTCCAGAATGGTGGCAATGGGCAGGCCCAGCTCTTCCCGCAGACGGGTGACAGCCTCCAGCTTGTGCAGGGCGTCCTCATGGGTCAGGTGGGAAAAGTTAAAGCGCGCGGCGTTCATGCCCCCCAGCATCAGGCGGCGCAGAACGCTTTCGTCCTCGGTGGCAGGGCCCAGGGTACAGATAATCTTGGTTTTCACGGCGAACACTCCCTTTATATATAGATGAGCTGCGGCAAAGGGGATGGCAGCTTTTGCTTAATAGACATTATAGCATGTTCTGAAGGAGATAGCAAGAGAGGGAACTTTTGAAAAAAAGATGAAGTTTCTTGTTACTTGCCCCCTGTCCGCCGCGTCTAATGTTACAGAAAGCCCTGGAACACAGCGCGCATGTTCGCCAGCTTTTCACAAGGAACTGCCTAAAGAGCCTGTTTAGTGTTTGCCCGCACATAGCTAGCGTATTTTCGCCATAGCGCCCAACTTTCCCTGGCCGAATCTCAAGAGCATTTATGGCCTGATGGGCGGTGCTCCATTTGGACACTCTGGCGAAAAATTTCACGCTGCAATCAATGCACAGCCAGATACGAAACAGCCTCTAAGGAATTTACATAGAAAGGTCGTGTTTGTGATGACAGAGCATAACGCTTCTTATCCCCGCCCCAGAATCCGGCGGCAAAAGGGACCCAGTATTTGGGTCAAGCTATTGGTGTATTGCTGGGCCGGAGGCGCGGTGTTTGTGGCGGGCATGGTGGTGGGCGGGATGCTGGGCCAGCAGGGGCAGGCGGCAGAAGCGCTGCCTGGTTTGGCCCCCGAAAGCGCCGCCTATGCGGCTTACCTGGACCATAGCACCCAGCGCGTTATTATTGACGCCCCGTTTATCAACCAGAGGGAGGAATACCCCACAGGCTGCGAGAGTGTCTCCGCTGTCATGGCCCTGCAATACGCGGGCCTGGAGGTAGGCGTGGAGGACTTTTTGGCCCACCTGAAAATGGCCGGCGAGCCTTGGCCGGACAGCCAGGGGCAATACCACGCGGCAGACCCGCGGGAGGCCTATCTGGGAGACCCCCGCGGCCAGAACGGCTGGGGCTGCTATGCGCCGGCCCTGAAAAAAGCGGCGGAGGGGCTTTTGGCTGAAAAGGGCTCTGGGCTAAAGGTGCGGGACCTGACCGGGAGCTCTTTGGACCAGCTGTGGCAGAGCTATGTGAGCAGGGGAACGCCGGTGGTGGTGTGGGCCACCATGTATATGGAGGACGCCGCCCTGGAGGCCACCCTGCATCTGGAGAACGGGGGGACCCTGGACTGGCTCTCTCCCGAGCACTGCCTGCTGCTGGTGGGCGCGGACAGCGAGAACTACTACTTTAACGACCCCTTGGAGGGGAAGGCGGTGGCCTACCCCCGGGATAGCACAGAAAGGGCCTACCAGGCCCTGGGCGAACAAGCCCTGGTCATAGAGTAATAGAAGAAAGCCACGGGACGCTTCCCTCAAAAGGGGAAGCGCCTTTGCTTTTTAAACCTCTTGGGAAATAGAAGCTGTCAAGAAATGTGGCGCGGTCAAGGGGATGGGAAGGCCGGCGGGTTATTTGTGGAAGCCAAGGAATGGGGCCGTTCTGACCCAGCCCAGCCGGTTTCATGGGCGGGCGAGACTGCTTCTTTGCCCCGGGGGCTTTCCATGAGTCAAAAAGTATTTTGGCAAGCCCTAATGGGTCTTTGATAGGAAGCGGCCGCGCCCAAGCGGCTGGGACGTAAAAGCTTTTCCGCTTTAGGAACCGTGTAAAACCCAGCGGCAGGGCGGCTTTAGGGCCCTGCCGCTGCCCGGAGAGGAGAGGTTCCAAAATTTGGCTGTAAAATAAATGGAATTGCCCCCTTTTAGATGGAGCTTTTTTCTTGACACAGGCCGCGATGATTTGATACAATATACTAAATGTATTCTGCCTATGGGCAGAGCGCGAAACATCAATCAATCTGGCCCGGCCCTGGTGGCTTGGGTCATGGAGGGATCGTTGTGTATCATTGTCATGTCCGGTTCTACCTTGTGGGCCGCTGGAGCGGGCTGTTTCAGACGCTCAAGGAGACGCCCCCTTTAGAGGCGTTTACCCACGAATTTATAGAAAGCCCCGGCCCCCAGCCAGCCCCTACGGCTAAAGCCGATGTGATCATAGCAAATTTAGAAGATATGGACCCAGCGGCAGCGGCGCGCACCCTGGCGGCGGGAAAAAAGGCCGAGGCGCAGCTGGTTTTTTTGGCCACCCCGGAGCAGACCGAGCGGCTGGTGGACACCCTGGACGCGGCCCACATCACGGACATTTGGCCCATGCCCATGTCCCCGGCCCAGCTGCGGTTCCGGTTTTCCCGGTGGCAGCGGGCCTTTAAAGAGCAGAAGGACCTGTGGCAGACCAACCAGTACCTGGAGACAGCCATAAACAGCAGCCCAGACCTGGTGTGGTACAAGACCAAGGACGGCCTGCATGAAAAGGTAAACGACAGCTTCTGTGCTACGGTGAACAAGACCAAGGCCCAGGTGCAGGGCCGGGGCCACGCCTTTATTTGGGACGTGGAACAGGACGACCCAGCCTGCATTGAGTCCGAGCGGGTGGTGATGGAGCGCCGGGAGACCATTGTTTCCGAGGAGACCGTGCAGGCCGCTGAGGGGCAGATTAAGCTGCTGACCACCTATAAGTCGCCCCTGTATGACCTGGACGGCAGCGTGATGGGCACCGTGGGCGTGGCCATTGACGTGACCAAAGAGCGGGCCTATGCCCAAGAGCTGATTGAGAAAAACCAGACCCTGGAGGACCTGTTTACCACCATGGACTGCGGCGTGATGCGCCACAGCCTGGACGGCTCCCGAATTATCAGCATTAACAAAGCGGCCCTGGATATTTTGGGCTACAGCTCGGAAGAGGAGCTGCTGAACGACGACTTTCAAACCGTGGCCCATACGGTTTTCGAAGAGGACCGCACCCGCCTGCTGGAAAGCATTGGCAAGCTGAAAAACGCGGGAGATAATGTGAGCATCCAGTACCGGGTGCAGCACCCAGGCGGAGAGATTCTCCACGTAATGGGCAACGTAAAGCTGATACAGGAAAAGGGCGAGCTGCTGTACCAGCGGTATCTGCTGGACTGCACGGCCCTGAAAATGCAGGAAGAGCAGAAACGGCAGGAGGAAGAGCGCCGGCAGATGGAGCTGATCCACGCCCTTTCTATTGAGTATAACCTGGTGTGCTACTTTGACCTGGAAACCGGCGCGGGCTACCCCCTGCGCATTAACGCCTGCCCGGAGGATATTCTGACCGAGATCTTCAGCGGCCCGCTTTATATGGAGGACTGTATTGGCCGCTACATAGAACGGGGCGTGCACCCAGAGGACCAGGAGATGATGCGCCAGACCATTACCCGCCAGTGGCTGGAGGAGGCTCTGGCCGAGAAGCCGGCCAGCTCCTTGAACTTCCGTACCACCTGCTGCGGCTATGTGCGGTATTTTCAGATGAAGGCGGCCCGGGCCGGCAGCTGGGAGGAAAAGCACGGGGTGGTGCTGGGCTTCCGCAGCATTGACGAAGAGGCCCGGGAGCAGCGGGAGAAGCAGGCCCTTTTGGAGGACGCCCTTTCCCAGGCCAACCGGGCCAGCCGGGCCAAGAGCACCTTCCTCTCTAACATGAGCCACGACATCCGCACCCCCATGAACGCCATTATTGGCTTTACGGCCCTGGCTGTTACCCATATTGACAAAAAAGAGCAGGTGGAGGAGTACCTGAAAAAGATTATGTCCTCTGGGAACCACCTGCTTAGCCTGATCAACGACGTGCTGGATATGAGCCGCATTGAAAGCGGCAAGATCCATCTGGAAGAGGAGCCGTGCAGCCTGCCGGAGATCCTCCACGGCCTGCGCAATATTATCCAGGCGGATATTCATTCCAAGCAGCTGGAGCTGTTTATGGACGCGGTGGACATACAGAATGAGGAAATCTTCTGTGACAGGCTCCGGCTGAACCAGGTGCTGCTGAATCTTTTGTCCAACGCGGTGAAATATACCGGCGCGGGGGGCATGGTAAGCGTTAAAGTGGTGGAAAAGGCCGGGGCACCCGCGGGGTACGCCAACTATGAGTTCCATGTAAAGGACACGGGCATTGGCATGGACGAGGCCTTTGTGGCCCATATTTTCGAGCCCTTTGAGCGGGAGCGGAACTCCACCACCAGCGGTATTCAGGGCACGGGCCTGGGCATGGCCATTACCAAAAATATCGTGGACCTGATGAACGGCACTATAGAAGTGAAAAGCCGCCAGGGGGTGGGCACCGAGTGCCTGGTCTCCTTTACGTTCCAGCTGTGCAGCGAGAATACGGAGCCAAAGAGTATTCCCGAGCTTAGCGGGCTGCGGGCCCTGGTGGTGGACGATGACTTTAATACCTGCGACAGCGTCTCCTGGATGCTTCAGCAGATAGGGCTACGGGCCGAGTGGACCCTTTCCGGCAAAGAGGCTGTGCTGCGCACCCGCCAGGCCATTATGCGGGATGACCACTACTCGGTATACATTATCGACTGGCTGCTGCCGGATATGAACGGGGTGGAGGTGGCCCGCCGGGTTCGCCAGGAGATGGGCAAAGAGGTGCCCATTATTGTGCTGACCGCCTATGACTGGTCCGACATAGAGGACGAGGCCAGAGAGGCGGGGGTCACCGCATTTTGCAGCAAGCCCCTGTTCCTCTCAGAGCTGCGGGGCTGCCTGCACTCCATTGTCAACAAGGACCAAGAGGCCGAAGAGGCCGCCCCGTGGTCCCAGGTGCAGAACACCGGGCATATTCTGCTGGCGGAGGACAACGAGCTGAACCGGGAGATTGCCACAGCTCTGCTGGAGGAGGCGGGCTTTACCCTGGAAGCAGCGGAAAACGGCCAGGAGGCGGTGGAAATGCTGAAAAACGCGGGGCCAGGGCATTTCCAGCTGGTGCTGATGGACATTCAGATGCCGGGCATGAACGGCTATGAGGCGGCCAAGGCCATTCGGGCCCTGCCGGAAAAAGAGCTGGCCAGCATTCCCATTTTGGCAATGACGGCCAATGCCTTTGAGGAGGACAAAAAAGAGGCTCTGCGCAGCGGCATGGACGGCCACATAGCAAAGCCTATTGATGTGGATACCCTGATGAGCACCCTGGACCAAGTGCTGGGCCGGAACGGATCATAAAAAACAAAAACCCCGAGGCAATGGGCCCCGGGGTTTTTTGTTTATCCCAAATTCTGGCGGGGGCGCTACCGCCTGGTCCAAAAATGCAGCCCGTAGAGAATCAGGCAGAGGGAAATAAGCCCCGCCGAGGCCCCTGTGCCAATGGCAATGGCTGTGTGCTGAAGGGGGCCGGCCACCATGCTGATCAGGATGGCGGCGGCATCTACGATTAATAAAAATTTGTAAAGCCTGCGTTCTAGTTCGGTCATATCTAGCCCATTCCTTTCTGAAACGGTCCAATCGCCGCTCCGTGCGGCAAGGAGGAATCCGTGTTGTCTTGGCGTCCACTTTTTTTAATCCAGCCGGATGAAATACGGCCGCCAGACTTATTCCGGCTGGATTTCTTCCGCCAGCGCGTTGGCCAGGGCTGCCAGCTGCCCCAGGGTCAGTTGTTCCGCCCGGGCTCCGGGCCCGGCCCCGGCCCCTTCCAGGGCGCGCTCCACCAGGGGCTTTTCCACCCCCAGGGCCCCAGAGATGGAATTGGCCGCGGTTTTTCTTCGTTGGGCAAAGGCCCCCCGGGCTATTTGGAAGAACAGCTTTTCGTTCTTCACCGCCACAGCCGGGGTCTCCAGCATGTCAAAGCGGATCACTGCGGAGTCCACCTTTGGCGGGGGCAAAAAGCTGCCCCTGCCTACTCCAAACAGCACCCGGGGGCGGCTGCGGTAGCGCACCCCCACGCTGACAGCCCCGCAGGCCCGCACCCCCGGCGGGGCGCAAAGCCGCTGGGCGGCCTCTTTCTGTACCATCACGGTGATGGAAGAAAGGGGCAAGCCCCCTTCCAGCAGGCGCATAATCAGGGGCGAGGTGATGTAATAGGGCAGGTTTGCGCACACGCACACCTTCTGTCCGCCAAATTTTTCTTCCAGCAGGCGCTTTAGGTCCAGCTCCATGGCGTCTCCCTGGACCAGCTCCACATTGGGGCAGTCCCTTAAAGTCTCGCCCAAAATAGGGAAAAGCCGCCGGTCCAGCTCCACGGCCACCACCTTCTGGGCTGTCTGGGCCAGCTCCCAGGTGAGCACCCCTACCCCGGGGCCAATTTCCAGTACGCCGCAGCCAGGGTCTACCCCCTCCCGGGCCATGCGGGGGCACACGCTGGGATTGATGAGAAAATTCTGCCCCAGCCCTTTGGAGAGCCGCATACCGTGGCGCTGTAGCAGCTCCCGCACCTGCCGGGGGTTCGAGAGACCGCTCATGGTTTCACCTCCTGGGTGCTGTACAGCACCCGCAAACCGTCGTCGTAGACCCGGGGGAACAGCTGGTCCAGCCCCGCCTGGTCTACGGTAAAGCTGTTTCGCTCAAAGTCGCTGACCAGTATGTAGTCTACCCCATATTCTTCAAAAAGCGCCTGGCTTCCCTGGGGGTCCTGGTACATTTCCCGGGCTGCCTGGGCGCTGGGGGCATAGTTTAGCCCGTGGTAAAACAGGTACGAGGAGGACCCGCACACAATGTTCCGGCCGGTGAGGGACACCACCTCGTTGTTGTGCCGCTGGTCGGTGAGCACCACGGCGTCTGGGGGCAGCTCCGCCTCGATATACTGGCACAGGGCCAGGGCCCCTTCCCCAAAGAGCTCGTAGGTAGCCACCCACTCCCGGGCCATGGTCAGCAGGGCGGGCAGGGACATGACCCCCACCAGCCCGGCGCACAGCCACTGGGCCAGCCGGAGCTTGGGGTTTGGCTTGGGCTTGGGAAGGGCTTCTTTTTTGGGGCGAGTTTTTCCCCGCTTCCTCCCGGCAGGGCAGGCGGGGGCGGGGGCCTGCGCCGGGGGCTCTTCTTTGGGCAGCAGCCCCGCCAGCCGCAAAAGGGCGCACAGGCCGTCCGCCGCCGCGCAGCACAGGAACAAAAAGCCCACGTACAGCAGTTTGTTATTGTCATAGTCGTTGGGCTGGAACTCCACGAACTCGGCCACAAACCAGATGGCAAGAGCCGGGCAGTACCGCCAGAAAGTCTCTTTGTTGGCCGCCAGCAGCCCCACCAGGGCCAGCACAGCCGCAAGGCCCAGATTTTTCAGGTAGAACCACAGGTACTGGTCCTCGCCCACCACCCAGCCGAAGTGGCCCCGCAGCATACTGCCGCCGCTGACCTGCTGGAAGGTCCAGGTGAACAGCTGGGGCAGGGCCAGCACACAGGTGACGCCCAGCAGCACCCCCCAGGACCCCAGCAGCGCCCGGCCCCGGCCCCCACGGCAGCAGAGGACCGCCAGGCCCACCAGGCACAGGCCCCACAGGCCCACCGCCCCGCAGAGGAAGGCCAGCAGGCCGTTTTGGCCGTTCCGCACCCGGGGAATGGCTTGCAGCAGGCTCATAGCCACCAGACCCAGGGGCACCAGCAACTTGCCCAGCCGGGCCGCCCGGTCCCCCAGGCCCAGCTCCTGGCAGAGGGCCCCGGTCAGCCAGGCCCCGCACACCAGGGCCAGGGCCAGAAAAGAGTGGGTGTGGATCATGGGCAGGGCCCCGGCCAGCACCCCCACAGCCAGGTAATATTCTCGCTGTCCCTCAAACACGGCCCGGTACAGCAGGTACAGGGCCGTAAACAGCACCGCCCAGCCAAACAGTGTGGCCCGCTGGGGCAGCAGCATGTCCACCACCACGTTGACCCAGCGGATGTTTTCCTCCACCAGGTTGGTGGGGGTCTGGTAAAAGCTGTGCAGAATGCGGTTCAGCCCGCCTTCTTGGAAAAAGTAGATAAGCCCCAGCCCACCGTTAAAGAAGAACAGCGTCCAGGCCACAGCACAGCGCCGCTGGCGGCCCAGCAGAGCCCGCAGCAGGGCCCAGGCCCCAAAGAACACCTGGGCCCCGGCCACCCACATGGGCAGGCAGTAGGCCAGGCGCAGGGGCGCACCCAGCAGGTATAGGCTGGAGGAAATGCTGTCTGAGAGAAAGGGGTACGAAAGCCGGGCCCTGGGCAGCAGGGAGTAGTGGGGCGGAAAGGTCCCCTGGCGGGCCAGGCTGGTGATAAAGCTTAGATGCATGGACATGTCCCCAAAGGTGGCCTGGCTGCTGTACACCTGGCCCTCTCGCCAAGAGAAAGAGCGCCACACCAGTAGGCAGAAAAAAACCCACAGGGCCGCGGCCAGCCACAAGAGCCTTTGCCGGGCCAGGGACTTATAGATATTTTTTATGCCGGCCAGCTCCCCGCTGCCCCGCCGCCGGCACAGGGCCAGGGCGCCCGCCCCGCAGGCCAGGGCCAGCAATACCGCCGCGGCCTGGGCCCGCAGGTCGAAGCCAAAAAGAAAGGCTGCCAGGGCCGGGAACCACTGCATCTCCACACTGCCCAGCACGCTGCCCGCCAGCAGCCGGACCCCGGCGCTCTCTCTGGGCAGCAGGGCCGCTGCCACCAGAACGCCGCTGGCCTGGAACAAGCAGAGGGTGAGCACCGCCGCCGCTCCGCCTAAAAATGTACCGTACATGTTACCACCTCAAAACCTGTAAATCTCTGGGAAAAATTCTTTGATCCGCTTGGAAGAAGCCGGTGCGAAGGGCTTCTCCTTTTATTCGCCAGAATACATCATACCATAAAAAGAAGAAAAGGGAAAGGGGGAAGCGTAAAGGGGCTGAGAAGAGTTTATGGCGCTAGAGTGGTCTCCGGCGGGTTCCTCCTGGCCGGACCGGCAGGCGGGCCCGCGCTGTAAGAATGAATGAAAAAATTTTTTTCTATGCGGGGGCGGCTTTCGGGGCCAGGGGGATTCAGCGCACACAGCCCGCACGCAAAAAACCGGCGTGGTTTTTTGCCACGCCGGTCTCTACTGTCTCTATGCACTTTTTTTGGCTTACCCGCTGGAGCTGTCCCAGCTCTTGCCGGGCCGCCGGGGCCGCGCAGGCGCCCAGTAAAACAAGGGCGGCGGTCAGGCTGCCGGCCAGCAGCGCACGTATTGGCAAAAAGCCCTTTTTCCACTTTTTCATGTGCCAAACGCTCCTTCCAGAGCCCGCGCCCGGGGGCTGCTTAAAACAGGCTCTGGGGGTTAGTCTGGCCCCTATTCAGGAATATATTCCCGTACAAAAAAGTCCGCGCCCACACTTTCCGCCACCTGGCGGCAGGCTTCCCGCTGTGCCTTTGGCATGGTGCCCACCACGGTCATGCGCACATGGGGAACGTTCAGCACCGCCGTGGCCGTAAACCGCAGAATTGCCGGCAGGGCTTTCAGCCCAAAACGGCTGTGGCAGACCTTGTCATAGTCCTCGGGGGTGCTGGCGTTTAGACTGATGGATACCGCGTCCACCCGGCCGTCTAGATCCAAAGCCGCGTTGCGGCCTGTAATCAGGTTGGCCAGGCCGTTGGTATTGATGCGGATAAAGTGGGAGCCATCCCCCCGTATCTGGTCGCAAAGCCACATCATGTCATCCCAGCGGCAGGCAGGCTCGCCATAGCCGCAAAAGACAATCTCTGGGTAGCGGTGCAGGTCTCGGCGCTGCAATAGGGCCCAAATTTCCTCTTTGGCGGGTTCGCCGCCCTTATACCACAGGTTGTTGGCATATAGGCTGCCCGGGCTGTGCTGCCGCAGGCAGAAGTCACAGCGGTTTGGGCACTGGTTGGTCATATTGATGTACAGGTTTCCCCCGTGCTCGTATGTAACGCTGGCGCCATACAGCAGGGGCTGGTCGTTCTTACTGGTTTCCATAACAAAATTAACTCCTGTAAATTTTCAGCAAAGGGCTGTTGGTGCGGCGCCGCTTTATGCCCGCCGCGGGCTTTAATAAATGGGCGGCACAAGGGGCGGGGGCTGGGGGCCCGGAGGAATGATGCGAAACAGCCGCCGGATATTGGCGTTGGAGGCCTCGATGACCTGGCGGGTGGTAAGGCCCCGGAGCTGGGCAATTTTTTCCGCGATAAAGGGAATATTGCCAGAGTTGTTGCGGGTTCCCCTGCGGGGCTCGGGAGACATGTAGGGGGCGTCGGTCTCCAGCAGCAGCCGGTCCAGGGGGACCTCCCGGGCTACATCCAGCACCCGGCGGGCGTTTTTAAAGGTCACCGCCCCGCCAATGCCAATGTGCAGCCCCAGGTCCAGCACCTCCCGGGCCATTTCCACGCTGCCGGAAAAGCAGTGCACCACCCCCTGGGGCCGGTATTGTTTTAGCAGTTCCAGCACGTCGGCATGGGCGTCCCGGTCGTGGACGCATACCGGCAGGTTCAGTTCATTGGCCAGGGCCAGCTGGGCGGCGAATACCTGCCGCTGGCGCTCTCGGGGGGCGCTGTCCTCCCAGTGGTAGTCCAGGCCAATCTCCCCCACGGCCACAACCTTTGGGTCCAAAAGCCAGGTTTTTAGGCAGTCCAGCCAATTTTCCGGCAGGGTGCCGTCAATCTCTGTGGGGTGAATGCCCACCGCCCCATAAATATAGGGGTTGCACCAGGCCAGCCCCAGGGTAGAGGCGCAGGTGCGAAAGCGCGTGCCCATGTTGATGACGCAGCGTACGCCGCTTAGGGGCAGGTCTTTCTCCAGCATCCAGGCCCGGTCTTGGTCAAAGGCGGAGTCATCGTAGTGAGCATGAGAGTCGTAAATTTCGTAATACTGTGTAACAGGCAAAGAAACGCCTCCTTATTCAGCCCTGGGGCTTTATCGCACCTTAGAGCCCGCCGGAATATCGTCCACAAAGATAACCCTTACATCCTTTTCTCCAACGTCCGCAGCCAAAATCATTCCCTGGCTCTCGACGCCGCACAGGATGGCGGGCTTTAAGTTGGAAACAAGGATCACATGGCGCCCGGTCAGCTCTTCCGGCTTGTACCAGGGGGCAATGCCAGAGGCCACGGTGCGCACCACGCCGGTGCCGTCGTCCAGGGTCAGCTTCAAAAGCTTTTTGGCCCGCTTTACGGGCTCGCACTCCAGAATTTTCGCGGCGCGCAGGTCCACGGCGGCAAAATCTTCTATGCCAATTTTGGCAATGCCCTGCATCTGCCGGTTTAGGGCGGCCCGGTCCTCCATGGGGGCCTTTTCAGGGGCCGTTTTTTCCTGGGCGTGCTTTTTTTCTAAAAATTCCTGGATGTCTTTTAAGTCAAGGCGCTCGAACAGGATGTGGGGCGACCCGGTGACCTGTCCGCCGCTTTCCGGGAAATTGCCGGTTTTGTCCAGCCGGTTCCAGGGCAGGGGCACAGTGCCCAGCTGCAAGAGAATAGAGGCGCTGGTCTCTGGCAGGAAGGGGAACAGCAAGGAGGCCCCAGTGGCAATAGAATCCACCAGGCGGTACAGCACGGTGCTTAGACGGCCTTTCTTAAAGGGGTCTTTGCCCAGCACCCAGGGGGCGGTTTCGTCAATATATTTATTGCAGCGCTTAAAGAGGTTCATCACCTCGGCCAGGGCGTCCGCTATGTGCAGCTGGTCCATTTTGGCGGCCACCTTGTCCCGGCAGGCGGCGGTAAAGTCCTGTAGGGCCTGGTCCTCTGGGGCGGTGATGCCGAAGTTTTCCACCTTGCCGTCAAAGTAGCGGTTTACCATGGAGATGGTCCGGTTCACCAGATTGCCCAGCACGTTGGCCAGGTCGCCGTTGGTGCGCTCGTTGATCAGCTCCCAGGTAATGTTTCCGTCGTTTTCAAAGGGCAGCTCCCGCAGGATAAAGTACCGCACCGCGTCCACGTCAAACACGTCCACCAGGTCGTCGGCATACATCACGTTGCCCGCGGACTTGCTCATTTTGCCGCCGTCCATCATCAGCCAGGGGTGGCCAAACACCTGCTTTGGCAGGGGCAGGCCTAGGGCCATGAGGAAGATAGGCCAGTAGATGGTGTGGAAGCGGGTGATGTCCTTGCCAATCACGTGCAGGGCGGCGGGCCAGTACTCTTTAAATAAGGGGCCGCTCTCTTCCCCGCAGTGGTAGCCAATGCCAGTGATGTAGTTGGTCAGGGCGTCCAGCCACACATAGACCACATGCTGGGGGTCAAAGTCCACCCGCACCCCCCATTTGATAGAGGTTCTGGATACGCACAGGTCCTGCAGGCCGGGCAGCAGGAAATTGTTCATCATCTCGTTGCGGCGGGAGACCGGCTGAATAAACTCTGGGTGGCTGTTGATATGGTCAATCAGCCGCTGGGCGTATTTGCTCATCTTAAAGAAGTACGCCTCTTCCTTTTCCGGTCGCACTTCCCGGCCGCAGTCCGGACATTTTCCGTCTTTCAGCTGGCTTTCGGTAAGGAAAGACTCGCATTCGTCGCAGTATAGGCCTTCGTAAGCGCCTTTATAAATATCTCCCTGGTCGTAGAGCTTTTTAAAAATGCGCTGAACCTCTTTTTCGTGGTAGTCGTCCGTGGTGCGGATAAAGTGGTCATAGGAGAGGTTCATCAGGTCAAACTGCTCCTTTACCTGGGCGGCGGTTTTGTCTACAAACTCCTTTGGGCTAATGCCCGCGGCCCGGGCTTTCTGCTCGTTCTTTTTGCCGTGCTCGTCGGTGCCGGTCTGAAAGTACACGTCATAGCCCTGCATGCGCTTAAAACGGGCAATGCAGTCTGCCAGCACCGGGTCGGACACATTGCCAATATGGGGCTTACCGGAGGTATAGGCAATGGCCGTGGTAATATAAAATTTTCCTTTATTTTCCATAATGTCCTCCAAAACAATATTTTCTCTATCCAGGGGCCTGGTTTAGAATCTGGTTTCAAACGAGCCCAACGCCCGCCGCATTCGCTGGGAAAACGCGTTTCTCATTATAATGGCCCAAAAGGTGAACAAATAAACCGACCTCCCCCATTCTGTCCCGGCCTACCGCCGGGAAATCTGTAAACGCTACCGAAACAGCAGCACGGAAAAAACAGTGGCCAGCATCAAAAGAGCCAAAAGCCCCGCCACCACCCGAATGAATAGCTTTCTGCGGCGTTCATTCATCAAAGCCAGCCTCCCCCATATATAATCTTAGATATTATACCATATGTTTCCTGGAATGTAAACCCGAAACTCGTCGCAAGAAAGCCCATACCGTGTATTTATTGTCGAAGTGCATGGGGCGCTTCCCTGGCTTTAAGAGCCTGTTTAGCATCTGTTCGCACATGGCCAGTCGGCGTGTTTTCCGCCATAGCGCCCAGCTTTCCCCTGCCGAATCCCAAGACCATGAATGGTCTAATTGGCGGCGCTCCATTTGGGCGCTCTGGTGAAAAATCTGACGTGGCAGTCGATGTACGCCCGAAACAGGCTCAAAAAAAGCAGCGCCGGCAGCCTGGGGCCGCTGGCGCTTGTATATCCATCAAAGAGGCGCGCTTCTTTTTACAGGCGCTTTCCTTGTATCATGTACCGGGGGTAAACCAAACGGTAGTCTTTCAGGAACAAGTCCCAATCACCGCGCACGTATTGCAGCTCTGGGTCGCACATCAGCGTTTTTCCGTCCTGTTCCACCTGGCACCATCCGTGGGGAACGTATCCATTGCCCGTATTAACGTCTCCGGACATGCCCTTTGCCTGAAAGCCCATCTTCCGGGCCATCATGGTCTCCAGGCCCGCGAAGCGGTAGCAGTTGCCCTTGCCGTTTTTCAGCATTTCCAGGGCCATCTGGGGTTCCCAGCCGGTTTGGCCGTCCTTCAGGTAGCTGCCGGCCCGGTAGGTGTAGTTATTGCACAGGTTTAGGTGCAGGCGCTTAAAGTTGGCCAGGTTGCTGTCGCCTGCCACGGTTTTTTCCTTTACCAGCTGGGTCAGCCGCTGGTCCAGCTCCGCGTTGCCGGTGGTGTACATGCCTTTTTCGTTAAAGCGGAGTACGCCAATGGTCTGGTTCCGGGCCCACTGGCCGTCCTCTCCCATGCAGTACAGCTCGCCGTCTATCAAATGGTACCCGGGCTTGTGGGCGGCCTCCGGCACGGTGTAGTAGTCCCAGTTTTCCAGCAGCCGGGGGCCTTCCGCAGTCTCTTGGGTAAACACGTCCGGCGTGTGGGGCAGCGAGGCCTCCATTACGTCGTAGTAGGCCCAGTGGTTAAAGGGCAGGTCCAGGTAAAGAAAGACTTTTCCGTCATAGTCCAGCAGGTCCTGGTCTGCCCGGCGGCCCAGGGCGCGGTTCACCAGGGCCACGGCTTCGGCCCGGCTAATGGTGTTGTCCGGCCGGAAGCTGCCGTCTGCGTAACCGGTCAGCCAGCCCATGGCAGAGGCCTTTGTAATGGCCTCATAGGCGGGGTGGTCCTGGGGTACGTCGGTAAAGGTGAGGCCTGGGCCCTCGGGCTTTTCAAAAAAGCGGCACAGCACCTGCACCAGCTCGCCCCGGGTGACATGTTTGGCGGGTTTAAAGGAGCCGTCCGCAAAGCCCTCCACCGCGCCCATCTTAGCCAGGGGCATGACGTATTTATAGTACCAGGCCTTGGGGGACACATCCGTAAAGGACAGGTCCGTACCGTCCTCTGGAGGCGGGGCCTCTAAAAGAGAGTACACCAGGCTGCAAATTTCCGCCCGGGTTAAGGTTCCGCCGGGACGGAACATGTCATTGCTGCCCCGGATATAGGCCGGGTGCGCGGTTGTCTCTAGGCCGGGGGAAAGGGGCTCTTGCTCTGGGGCGGGGGTGGGGCTGGGCTCCGGGTCGGCGGGCAGGTCAAAGGCCGGGTCCACGTCAGCATCCGCCATGGCGTCCATATCCAGTCCGGCGTCCGCTTCTTCCGGCCCGGCGGTGGGCTCCGCCTCCCAGGCCTCTACAGGAGCGTCTGGCTCTGGCGCGGCCAGGGCTGTGGCCGGCAGCAGGGAAAAAGCCAGCAGGACCACGGCGGATAAGATGGTTTTTTTCAATTTTATTGCGCCTCCTCAAGGAAAAATTAAGTCCTTATCAATCAAACATTATAGCATATCGAGTAAAGGAGCGCAAGGCCCAGACACCTGGTATGGAGCGGCCAAAACCTGAGCGCCCAGTGGGGGAAACCACAGCGGGCTGGTCAAAAGGGGAGGGGGCGCTCTCTAAGCTAGAAAGCGCCCCCTCTGTGCTGGAGCCTGTTTGGACACTCTGAAAAACGGTCTGTCTTTACCAGAAACGGATTCCTTCTTGCGCTCGTTTCTCTAAACCCCTGGTTTCTGGCCAAAGGTCCAGGGGTTTCTCCAGGTTTCAAACAGGCTTTAAGGTGGACCGGGGCCTAGTATGTAGGCCCCAGCCCAAAGCTGATAGAAAGCGCCTGATTTACCCGGTCCATAGAATCCGGGTCCAGCTTGCCCATTTTTTCCCGCAGCCGGTGCTTATCCAAGGTCCGCACCTGCTCTAAAAGCACCACCGAGTCTTTGATCAGCCCGCTGCCCTGGGCGTCCACCTCAATGTGGGTGGGCAGGTTTGCCTTGTCGTGCTGGCTGGTAATGGCCGCGGCGATTACCGTGGGGCTGAACTTGTTGCCCACGTCATTTTGTATAATCAGCACGGGCCGCACCCCGCCCTGCTCGGACCCCACCACGGGGCTAAGATCAGCATAATAAATATCTCCTCTGCGCACGTTCATGGAAAATCCTTCCTCCCTATGCCACTGGTTTTTGTGATACCTTTATT
This sequence comes from Acutalibacter intestini, assembly GCF_034334985.1. Classification (NCBI taxonomy): domain Bacteria; kingdom Bacillati; phylum Bacillota; class Clostridia; order Eubacteriales; family Acutalibacteraceae; genus Acutalibacter; species Acutalibacter intestini. The sequence continues at coordinate 124,080 of NZ_JAWXXL010000001.1, forward strand.
TTGTCCGCAAACTGGAAGTTTAATCATCCCAAAGGAAAAACTTCCACAGAGAAATCACTGAGTTAAGGAAATACGGGGCAATGCCGCGCGGCCAGGGGTTTCGGCAGATGGCGCCGGTTGAGCGGGGATTGACCAGCGAAAGCCGCGCTATCTGCCGAAAAAGACGTTCCTTAAGGACTTAGCCGGGAATTTTGCGGCGCTGCCTTAAAGCCGGGCGGCACTGCCGCTTGTTAACTATTGTACTCATAAGGACAAGATTTGGTGAATAGGGACAAGCCCCAGCGGGGCCTTTTGCTTGACAAGGCGGGCGGCTTATGCTACAATAAAGAAAAAACCAGCGCCCGCCCGGGCGTCTGAAACGGGAGGGATATACCCATGGAAATGATCAAGACCCTAAAGACCCGCAACCTGTGCGAGAGCGCCAAAAACGGTGGCTGCGGCGAATGCCAGACCTCTTGCCAGTCCGCCTGCAAGACCAGCTGCGGCATTGCTAACCAGCAGTGTGAAAACAAAGAGCGCAAATAAAAGGCCGTTTGTCTGGGTGCCGCCGGGATGGGCGGCACTTTTTCGTTACCGGCCGAGGAAAAGGGGGTTTTCCTTTTTTTCCCGCACCCACATTACTCTTGGAAAGGACTCTCTCCTATGGTACATCAATACAAACTGGGCGGCTACAACATTGTCCTGGATACCTGCTCCGGCGCCATCCATGTGGTGGACCCCGCCGCCTATGACATCATCGCGTTCTATAAGGAAAAACCCCGGGAGGAGCTGATCTCCCTGGTTCTGGAAAAGCACCGGGACCGCATTACCCGCGACCAGGCGGAGGCCTGCCTGGACGCCGTGGCCCAGCTGGAGCGGAACGGCCAGCTCTTTACCCCGGATACCTTCGAGCCCATGGCCGGGGACTTTAAGGCCCACAGCGGCAGCGTGGTGAAGGCCCTGTGCCTGCATGTGGCCCACACCTGCAACCTAAACTGCGCCTATTGCTTCGCCTCTCAGGGCAAGTTCCACGGGGAGCGGGCCCTGATGTCCTTTGAGGTGGGCCGCCGGGCCCTGGACTTCCTCATTGAGAACTCCGGGTCCCGCCGGAACCTGGAGGTGGATTTCTTCGGCGGCGAACCCCTGATGAACTGGGATGTGGTAAAGGACCTGGTGCGGTATGCCCGGAGGGTGGAGAAGGACGCGGGCAAGAACTTCCGCTTTACCCTGACCACCAACGGGATGCTCGTGGACGACGAGGTCATTGACTTTGCCAACCGGGAGATGTCCAACGTGGTGCTTAGCCTGGACGGCCGCAAAGAGGTCCACGACCGCTTTCGGGTGGACTACGCGGGCCGGGGCAGCTATGACCAGATTGTGCCCAAGTTCCAGCGCTTGGTGGCGGCCCGGGGGGACAAGAGCTACTATATGCGGGGCACCTTTACCCACTGGAACCCGGACTTTCTCCAGGACATTGAGGCCATGCTGGACCTGGGCTTTGACCAGCTAAGCATGGAGCCCGTGGTCTGCGCCCCGGACGACCCCGCCGCCCTGACCGAAGGGGACAAGGCCGTGGTGATGGAGCAGTACGAGAAGCTGGCCGAAAAGATGCTGCGCCGCCGCAAGGAGGGCAGGCCCTTTACCTTCTACCACTATATGATCGACCTGGAGGGTGGGCCCTGTGTGTATAAGCGTATCTCTGGCTGCGGCTCCGGCACCGAGTACATGGCCGTTACCCCCTGGGGAGACCTGTACCCCTGCCATCAGTTTGTGGGGGACGAGAAGTTTCGGCTGGGCAGCGTGTACGAAGGGGTCACCAACCCCGCCATACAGGAGGAGTTCCGCCGCTGCAACGTGTACGCCCGCCCCGACTGCCGGGACTGCTGGGCCAAGCTGTACTGCTCCGGGGGCTGCGCGGCCAACGCCTACCACGCTACAGGGGCCATCAGCGGGGTGTATTCCTATGGCTGCGACCTGTTCAAAAAGCGGATGGAGTGCGCCATTATGCTGAAAGCCGCCGAGGCGGAACTGGCGGAGGAAGAGGCAAAGGGATGAACACCCCTATCTGCGACTTTGTAGAGGCCTACGCCCAGTCTGGGGCGGTCCGGCTGCACATGCCTGGACACAAGGGCAGGACTTATAGCCCAGCCCTTGATGGGGGAGTCCAGGCCCTGGACTTGACCGAGATTGCCGGCGCGGACGACCTGTACCACCCCCAGGGCATCATCCGGGAGAGCGAAGAAAACGCCGCCGCCCTGTTTGGCGCGGGGGCTACGCTCTATTCCACCGGGGGTTCTTCCCAGTGCGTGCGGGCCATGCTGTACCTGGCCCTTTTGGCTTTTTATGAGCGCCGCCCCGGGGCCCGCCCGGTGGTGGTGGCTGGGCGCAACGCCCATAAATCCTTTCTCACCGCCGCCGCCCTGCTGGACTTTGACATTCACTGGCTCTGTCCCCAGGCGGAGGCCTACAGCCTTTGCCGCTGCCCGGTGACCCCCGGCCAGGTGGAGCGGGCCCTGCTGGACGAGCCGGACGCCGCGGCCCTGTACGTCACCAGCCCAGACTATCTGGGCCATTGTGTGGACCTGGCCCCTCTGGGTCGGCTGGCCCGGGAAAAGGGCGTGCCCCTGCTGGTGGACAACGCCCACGGGGCCTATCTACGTTTTCTGCCCCAGCCCCGCCACCCCCTGGACCAAGGGGCGGTTCTGTGCTGCGACAGCGCCCACAAGACCCTGCCAGTGCTTACCGGCGGGGCCTACCTGCACATTGCCCGGGGCGCGCCGGAGCGGTTCTTTAAAAGAGCCCGGGAGGCCATGGGGCTCTTTGGCTCCACGAGCCCCTCGTACCTGATTTTGCGGTCCCTGGACCAGGCCAACCGGGCCCTGGCCGGGGACTACCCCCAGCGGCTGGCGGAGATCATCGAGCGGGCGGCGGCCCTGAAACACCGGCTGGGGCAAAGGGGCTGGCGCTTTACCGGGGACGAGCCCCTAAAGCTGACCCTGGACGCCAAAGATTTTGGCATAACCGGCACGGCCCTGGGGGAGGCCCTTAACCGCCAGGGGGTGGTCCACGAGTACGCGGACCGGGACTTTTTAGTGCTTATGCTCTCTGCCGGGACTTCGGAGGAGGACTTGGCCCGGCTAGAACAGGCCCTGCTTGGCATAGAGCCAAACGCGGCGCTGCCTGGGGCTCTGCCCGCCTTTACCCTGCCGGAACGGGTGCTGCCGGTGCGGCGGACGCTGTTTTTACCCAGCCGCCAGGTATCCGTGGAGGAAGCGGCGGGAAAGGTGGCGGCCACTTTGACGGCGGCCTGCCCCCCGGCGGTGCTGCCGGCCGTGCCCGGCGAACGTATTGGCAAAGACACTGTGGCGGTGTACAAGTATTATGGAATAGAGACGGTGGAGGTTTTGGCCCGGTAGGCGGGGTCTGGCCATCGAAAAAAAAACGGAAGCTCCTGGCATGAACCAGAAGGGCTTCCGTTTTTGATTTTGCCGAGATTTCCCGAGAATCCGCCGGCGCCCACGGCCTTGCCGCAGGCTTTTTTCTACGCTCTCTCATCCGGGACCTTGTGGAACACCTCCATCACAGGCTCCCGCATCCACAGGCCCGGGGTAATACGTACCGAGTAGCCAAAGCCTGGATCGCACGTCCAGTCCTGGGGCTGGGCCTGGGGCAGGCCAAAGGCCGCCAGCACGGAGGTGAGCACCCCGCCGTGGGTAACCAGCACCGCCTGGGTGGTTCCCTGGGTCATCAGGTGCTGCACAAGGGCCTGAAAGCCCTTGCACACCCGCTGAAAGAACACCTGGCCGCTTTCGCCCTCTGGGGGCGCGGCCTTTCCGGCCAGCCACTGGGCAAAGCGGGGGTCATCTTGCAGGCCGGCGGCGGTTTTTCCCTCCCACTGGCCAAAGTCGCACTCGGCCAGCTCCAGCACCACCTCGGGCTCCTGGTCGGGATACAAGACCTTTAGGCTGTCCACACAGGCCAGGGCGGGGCTGGCGAAAAAGGCCTCTGCCTGGGGGTAGTGGAACTCCTTTTTCAGCCGTACCAGCTGGGAGACACACTCCATGGGCAGGGGCGACTGCCCCCGGCCCACATAGCGGCCCTCCAGCACTCCTTGGCTGGGCATGGCCCGCAGCAGATGTATGACATAGGATTTCATTGGGGACCTCCTTTCCGGTCGCGGGACGCTATCTTGCGTTTTGCCGCGTTTGAAAATGGGGACAAACCTTTTGCGCCGGATTCTTTTCTCATACCGGCCCCTGTTTAAGAAGCAGAGGCCAGGTGGGGCCACAGCCCGTATCACCCCAAAGAAGGGTCCTGGTCCTTGCTTTTGCCCGCGCTGGTGATGGCTTTCTTTTTCCAGCCGCCCCGCAGGTAGGCAATGGTGGTCAGCAGCGCGCCCACCACCCAGGAGATCAGCAGGGAGAGGAACAGCGGGTCCGGGGTGCCGGAGCCCATGGCCCCGCCCGCGGGCCGGGTGAGGAACTCCAGGCCGTAGGCCACGGGCACCCGCACCGCCACAGTGGTGATAAGGGAGATCCACATGGGGGTCATGGTGTCGCCCGCGCCCCGCATCACGCCGGAGAGGATTTGGGTAACGGCCATGGCAATGTAGCCCAGGGCCAGGGTGCGCAGCATTCGTACCCCCAGGTCAATGACCTCTGGGGTGTCGGTAAAGAGGATCAGCAGGTAGCGGCCAAACAACAGGATGAGCCCCACCAGCACCACCGAGACCCCCAGGCCCATAATCATACCGGATTTCGCGCCCTTTTCCGTGCGGTCCAGCCGGCCGGCGCCCATGTTCTGGCCCGTGTATGTAGTCATAGCGGTTCCAAAGGTGAAGTTCGGCATCATGGCAAAGCCGTCCACCCGCATCACGGCGGTGTTGGCCGCCAGCACGTAGGTGCCAAAGGAGTTGGTCAGGGACTGGACGATGATCATGGCCAGAGAGAAGATGGCCTGGGTCAGGCCGCTGGGCAGGCCCAGCGTGGCCAGCTTCTTCACAAAGTAGGCTCTGGGCCACAGCCCCCGCCAGGTAAGGGTGAACAGGTCTTTCATCTTTAAAAGCCGCCAAAGGCATAGGAGCCCGGAGATAAGCTGGGCAATAATGGTGGCCCAGGCCACGCCGGCCACCCCCCACTGAAACCCGGCCACAAACCACACGTCCAGGCCGATGTTTAGCCCGCAGGCCACCAGAAGGAACACCAGGGGCATGATGGAATCTCCCAGGCCCCGGAGCACGCCGGAGATGATATTGTAGTAGGCGGAGCCAATGATGCCCGCAAAGAGGATGACCAGGTACTCGCAGGCCATTTTATAGATGTCCTCCGGGGTTTGCAGCAGGCCCATAATGGGCGAGGTAATTAGCGGCCCTACGATCATGATAATGACTGAGGTGACAAAGGTGGCCGTAATGGTGGCGCCAATGGTGTGGGAGAGGTTGTCCCTTTCTTTGGCGCCAAAATACTGCGAGGCCATAACGCTGGCCCCCACCGAAACGCCCATAAACAGCACCAGCAAAAGGTTGAGCACAGGATTGCTGGCCCCAATGGCCGCCAGGGCCCCGTCCCCCACATAGTGGCCCACCACAATCGAGTCTACCGTGCTGTACAGCTGCTGGGCCATGTTGCCAATGAGCAGCGGCGCCGAGAACCGAATAAGGTTTCGGGTAGGGCTGCCTATGGTCATATCTTGTGCTTCAAACAGCGCGGAGAGTTTTCCCGCCATAAATACGATCCCATCCTTCCCATAGATAAATTGCGCCTTGATGGCGCGGCGGTAAACCGCATACTTTCACATAATACATATTCTTTACTATTATAGCATAGTTTCCAGGGAAATGCTTCATGGGGAAATTACCAAAGTTTTGCCGCGTATTCCGTAGGTCTTGTACAAGGAGCGGCTTGGGCGGCTTTGTTTTGCCCGGTGAAGCCGCCGGAGAAGATACTGGCTAAAAGCCAATAAATTCCAGCCGCCTCCGTGATGAAGGGGGCGGCGCCCCAAAAAAATTTCCGCTTTGCGGCTTGTCCCCAGGTCTCGAAGGTGCTACAATAAGCTTACCAGCCCCTGCGGCCTTTGGCCCATGGCTGCAAATTATCCTGATAGGAGAATCCTTATGGACAAAAACGCCTTTGCCCCCACCCCGCCCATGGGGTGGAACAGCTACGATTATTACGACACCACCGTGAACGAGGCCCAGGTGCGGGCCAACGCGGAGGTTTTGGCCCAAAAGCTGAAGCCCTTTGGCTGGGAGTACGTGGTCATTGACATCCAGTGGTACGCCCACAGGGCGGGCTCTATGCGGGACAAGTTCCAGTACATTCCCTTTGCCCCAGTGGAGATGGACCCCTATTCCCGGCTGCTGCCAGACCCCGAGCGCTACCCCTCCGCCGCGGGCGGCCAGGGCTTTAAGCCCCTGGCGGACTACATCCACAGCCTGGGGCTGAAGTTCGGCATTCATATGATGCGGGGAATCCCCCGCCAGGCGGCCCACCAGCACGCCAAGATCCTGGGCACGGATACCACCGCGGACATGGTAGCGGAGCCAAACTCGGTCTGCCGCTGGAACCCGGACATGTATGGTGTGCGCGACTGCCCGGAAGGTCAGGCTTACTATGACTCTGTCATAGAGCTGTACGCCTCTTGGGGGGTGGACTTTATCAAATGCGATGACATCTGTAACACAGACAACCTGGTGAACCACAGCGAAAAGGGCTATGAACGCCGCCATGAAATTGAGATGCTCCACCGGGCTATTCTCAAGTCCGGGCGGGAGATTGTGCTGTCCCTTTCCCCAGGGCCGGCCATTATTCAAAAGAGCTGGCATTATAAGAAATATGCCAACATGTGGCGCATCACCGACGACTTTTGGGACAACTGGCAGGACCTGAAAGAGATGTTCCCCCGGTGCGAGATCTGGCAGGACCACATTGCCCCTGGCTGCTACCCAGACTGCGACATGCTGCCCCTGGGCAAAATTGGCGGCGGCTTTGGCCGGGGGGAGTGGGACACCCATCTGACCCGGGACGAGCAGCGGACCATGATGACCCTGTGGTGCCTGTTCGGCTCTCCGTTGATGCTGGGCGCGGAACTGACCCGGCTGGACGCGTGGACTCTGTCCCTTTTGACAAACCAAAAGGTGCTGGCCATGCTGCCCCCCGCGTGCAGGCCCCAGCAGCAGTGCCGGGACAACGCCCACGCGGTGTGGACCGCTGCCAACGAAAAAACCGGCCAGCGCTGGGTGGCGCTGTTTAACCTAGCGGATGAGGAGCGGGAGGTTTCGGCCAGGCTGGAGGGGGACCAGGCGCTGGTGGAGCTGTGGACCGGCGAGACGGCCCATGGAGAGAACGGAACCCTGCGGGCCACCGTGGCCCCCCACGGCTGCAAGGTGTATCAGGTGTGCTAGGGCCTGTTTGAAACATCGGAAACCATTCCCTCTGTGTTTCAAAAAGCCTGCGGGGAACGCTTCAGGCAATCCCTCCCAAAGATTGCGCGGGCGCCGCTTTTATAAAATATGATAAGGCCCTTGGCGGGAAATCCCATGCCAGGGGCCTTGTTGTTTTTTTATTGGGGAGCGGGGCCTTCGTTTTCCTCCCCGGAATACCGGCAGGTAAACCGGATGAACCGGGCCTGGGCCCCAGGCTGGCCTTGGCAGAACAGCCCAAAGAAACAGCCCGTGAAGGTTCCCGCCATGACCTCGGTAGAAAGCAGCTGGCTAAGCCCCTGGCCCACCAGCACAGGCTCTTGGCCCTGGGGTTTGGCAAAGAACCGGTACCCCTGCTTGTCCGACTGAATCTGAAGCGTTACCGGGCCCTCCCCGGGCAGAGGAACCAGGGGGCTTTCCATAACCATGTCGCAGACCCGCTTGCGCAGCACCGCCGCCCGCTGGCCGTCCCTCTGGACAAGGGTTAGGTCATAGTGGTGCTGGTGGGTGTGGAACACCGTGAGCCCGGCCTGGGCCTCTGGCTGGGGGAGAAGCTCTGTCTCTACAAAAGCAAGAAACTGCCGCTGGCGCACCCCCGCAAAGCTGGGAGAACCCAAAGGGCTGTCCAGGCGGTCCTCTCCGGCGGTGAGCACCAGGCCCTGTTCAAACCGGCAGCAGCCCGGCTTTTGGCCACGCAAATGGGCCCACCCGGCACACGCTGGGGTCGGGGTAAAAGCCGGGAATAACAGGGTTGCGGTATTTCATAAGGGGACCTCCTGATTTTGTGGATATTAGAGCTTGTTTGAAACATCAAAAACGCCGTCTTTTTGCCCATGAGCGGCCATCTTCTTCGTCAAAAATCCTCGTCACCCGGCCGGTTGCCTTGCGGCTTTTTTCTGGGATCTGACCCCAAATTTGTCATTCCCTCCATTTTTCAACAAGCCCTAGGGCCTGTTGGGAAATGGGGGAAATCGTCCCCGATGCTTCAAACCAGCCCGAACCTTGGAAGAAACTATAAGAATGGATGGCTTTGGGAAATAAAGGGGATTTGGGCGTGGAGTCCTGGGTAAAGAGGGGGTTCGGCTGCCGTCCCGGTGGGTTCCCGGCCAGAGTGGATGCGCTGGATCAGCACAAAAAGGACCTCTTAGATGGCGTTTGCGGGTAGTGAATACAGGTTCTTAGCCACTGGCAGGCCTCCACCCCAGGGCTTCTGCACCGGGACCATGCTCTTGCTCCACTGCCGGGCTTCCAGGGAATCGGCCTATGCCTCTATCAGCAGGGTGGAGATGGTCCGGGCCGGGAAACTGGCCCGAATAACCTGGCCTTCTATGCGGAAGGCGTAGGCCCTGTCCTCGTTCTCCTGGTTGAGCACCACCACCGCCAGGCTGCCGTCCGGGTTTTTGGCGGCGGTCAGCTCCACATGGGCGTCGCAGCGGCTAAAGCCGGCCCGCTGGGCCCCGGGCCGGATGTACCGGGAGAAGTGGCCCACATAGTCAAAGATCAGGTTGGTGTGGAAAGCGCCGCCAGAGACAATCATCCCGGCGGAGAAGCCAAAGTCCACGTGGCGGGGGCCGCCGTTTTCGTCCACGCAGAAGTTCCAGTCAATCCACTTCTCCATGCCCGCGTTCAGGTTGCCGATGATGTCGTGGGCATAGTTCACCGCGTCCTCTTGCTCCACGGTCTCGGGGGTCTTTTTGGTCAGCCAGGCGGGGCCGGCCTTGCCCGGCTGGTGCAGGGGGCAGCACTCGGAGAAAAGCAGATTGAGGCCTGGGTACTGCTCCGCCGTCATTTTAACGGCCTCGAAGTGGTCGCCGGAGTACCAGTGGAAAGCCACGCCCGCGATCATGGGGGCGGTCTCGTCGTCCACCAGGTCCCGGGTCCATTCCAGCACCCGCTCCTTGTTGTGGTCCCAGATGTACAGCCCCACCTGGTCCGCCAGGCCGGCCGCTTTTATGGCGGGGTACAGGTGGTCCCGCAAAAAGATCTTTTGCTCCTGGGCGGTCCAGACGCAGCTGTCCCAGTTGGTGGCCGCGATGGACTCATTTTGTATAGAAAGCATGGTTACCGGCACCCCCTGGTCCAGGTAGGCCTGAACCATGCGCACCAGGTACCGGGCCCAGTCGCCGTAATGCTGGGGCTTCAGGCTGCCGCCGTTGTTCCGCTGGGGCTTGCTGTGGTCCACGGCGTTGGGCCGGCCGGGCAGTTCGCCGTAGACAATGGCGTCGTTTTTCAGGGGCTTGGGGGGTGTTTTCCACTGCCAGGGGGGCGACCAGGGGCTGAGCAGCACCGAGGCCGAGGGGCCGCACAGGGCCAGGGCCTCTTTTAGGGCGGGAAGAATGTACTGGAAGTTCCGGGTCATGTCAAAGGTTTTCCACTCCGGGTCCGCCACAGGGTCTGCCACGGCCTGGTACTCTTCCAGGGAGTAGTCACAGCTGTCCAGGGGCACCCGGATGATGGAAAAACGGTTGCCTTTTTCCGTAAACAGCAGGTCCATAGCCTCCTGGCGGGCCTGGGGGGGCAGGGTGCTTAGCAGGTAGGCGGCGCTGTCTGTCATGGCGCCGCCAAAGCCCTGGATGGTTTGGTAGGTAATGTCTGGATACAGGTTGATCACGCCAGACTCCAGGTGGCGGGGCTCGTCCGCCTCTGGGGTGACGGGCAGGGTCTTTTCCACCGGGTAGCCGGTTCCATTGGCGGCAAAGGTAGTAATTTGTCTGCAATTCATAGGTGTGTTCCGTTCCTTTCTAAATGCCATTGGCGGACGTTGGGCCGCCCGGCAGATTTTATTCTATATTTTACCATTTTTTGCCGGATTTGTCAAAAGGTCCTGTTGGTTTAGAAGTAGATTTCAAAAAATCGAAAAAAGCCTTGACTTTTCTGTCATAACCTGTTATACTAGATAGCGTCATGGGGGTATAGCTCAGCTGGTTAGAGCGCCTGCTTCACACGTAGGAGGTCACAGGTTCGAGTCCTGTTATCCCCACCACCCAAAAGCCCAGGAAACAAGTTGTTTCCCAGGCTTTTTTCTTTTGCCCCGGTTTGTTATGATTGGAAGTACCTAGACCCCACGGATGGAGATTAAGGCCTGAATTCGCAGTTAAATTCAAGGCTAAAAGGGCCTAGCTCTTATTGCAAGGGCCTTATCTTTTTGCAAATATTTCTTTGTTGTTCTGAAACACAAAGCCTGAGCGGCTAATGGGGGCGTACATACCTGGTCTTTAAATCAAAGCCCCCAGAAGCCCCGGCAACTGCTTCCAGACCACCCAAGGGGCCCCTGCACGCCGCCAGAACCCATGCGGGGGCCCTGGCGGCAAAAACAAAACAGGAAGGGCTTGTGCTAAAGCGGCGGCCTTTCCTTTCTTTTTAGAAGTCGACTTTTGTCATGTCATGTCGTATTTGATAAATTTTGCCAATTCAGGTAAAATTTGTTGTATGCTGGTATTAACGCATATTTCAATGAAAGGATGACCCGTTATGACAAATGTAGAGCCCATCATTTCCAAACTTCCCCTTCCCAAAAGCAATAATTGTTACTTTGTCCTCTGTTTGGCCGTACAGGAGGCGGCCATACTTTACCCCAGGTATCCCAACGAGATCTCCCTGGAAGAACTCTGCACCCGCATTCTACAGCCCGCGGGCAAGTCCACCTCCAGGGCCGTCCGACGCTCTCTGGAACGCGCGGTGGAGTACATATGGCTTCATGGCTCGAACAATCCGGTCCTGCTTGCCATCTATGAGCATCCCATTGCGGAAAAGCTCTCTGCCAAAGACTTCATTGCTTGTACCGCGCGCTATATCTGCAATCATCCCCAGAATTATTCCGGCGTGCGGCTTACCCCAACCGGAACGCCTTTCCGCTATCTGGCAGAGGATGGTACCCCTTATTTTGCCATCCCCTGCAACCACCCCACAGTGCGGGACCTTCTCCCGGCTTTTCTGGGAGGTGAACAGCCATGACCGCGGCCCAGGTTTATGCCGCCTATCTCCTTTGGGTTGGAGAGCGTGTCCCCCGTGCCCCCCAGCAGCTTTTTAACGTTCCGGCAGCAAACTGTGATACTTTTGAGGACGAACACGCGGTGGTTAACCGGCTTTTCTTCCTGATTCCCCATATCTTTGATGGGGAACTGCACTGTTTCTCCTTTTTTGAGGAGAATATCTTTTCCAAGGATGCTTGGGGAGACCTTTTCCTGATTCATTCTTCGCTCCATCTGGTCTCTTAGCTCGCGTTCTCTTTTTCACGGCTTCGTCTCTTTGTTCACGGACTCCATAAGCCTTTTTCGCAAAATATGAGTACCGCCGGATTATTTGTTTAGTGAATATAATTCACCATAGAAGCCGAATGTCCCTTATATAAGCAAGAAGCCCCCGGCCAACCGAAAAGGTCAGCCGGGGCTTTCCGCGTTTCGCCGTATGGCTTACTCGGCGGGCTCCGCGCTGTCCGCCAGCTTCTCAAAGGCCCGCTTGGCCATCACAGCGGCCTTGTACGCGCCCGCTCCCGACAGGCGGAAATGCCCCTGCCGCCACTAAAACACCCCCAGGTCCCCAAAGCCTCCTTCCCGGGCCGCCCAGACCCGGCGAGCCAGGATTTCCTTTCCCATACACAACCGCCTTTGGGGAAAGGACTTGACCTCTTGCACCACCTCATTTAAGATAGAATATAGTGCGGATTTCTAAAAGGGGGCCCGCGGTATGGCGCTTATTCCCCCTTCCGTCCATTTTCTGGCGCCTTCGAAAGGTGGTTTCGGTATCAAAAATCCTGGAACGACGGCAGGCTTTCTTCCTCTTTTTCCTTGAATCCCCCTGGTTCCTGGCCAAAAATCCAGCGCTTTCCGGCTTTTAAACAGACTCTAGGGCTTATTGGAAAAATTGAAAAAGACCGTGTTCTCGCTATTTTCAAACGATCCCTAAACGCTCCGATCGGGAGGAAATGAAAGTTCCTTCCGCTTTTCCACAAAAAACTGTTGCAAATCTTTGGCGAATACTTTATAATTAGCATATGCCTTGGTTTTAAACTTGTGCAAATTAAATAATACATAGCTGTGTGCTCTGGCAATAATGCCTGAACAGCGTGTGGAAAGGGCTATTATTATGAACCAGTACCCGGAAAAAAACATTATCAACCTGGCTGTGGCCGGCCACGGCGGCGCGGGAAAGACGACTTTGAGCGAGGCGATGCTTTATCTGGCGGGCGCTTCGGACCGTCGTGGCAAAGTAGGAGACGGAAACACGGTCTGCGACTATGACCCGGAAGAGATCCGCCGCAAGACCTCTATCGCGGCAGCGGTGGCCCCCCTGGAGTGGAAGGGCAAGAAAATCAACCTGCTGGACGCCCCCGGTCTTTTTGACTTCGAGGGCGGAATGTGCGAGGCCATGCGCGCCGCCGACACTGCCCTGGTGGTGGTCTCTGGCAAAGACGGCCCCTCAGTGGGCACGGAAAAGGCCGTGGCCGCCGCCGAGAAGCGGGGCCTTTCCAAAATCTTCTTCGTCAACGGCCTGTGCGACGAGAGCGCCCGGTTCTACCGGGTGTTCGAGGACCTAAAGGCCCAGTTCGGCCCCTCGGTGTGCCCGGTGGTGGTGCCCTTTATTGAGGAGGGCCAGGCCAATATTTATGTGAATCTTTTAGAGTACAGGGCTTACGACTACTCTGGCGGCAAGCCGGTGCAGGTGGCCATTCCTGACATGGGCGACCGGCTGGAGGGCCTGCGCACCGCCATCTATGAGGCCGTGGCCGAGACCGACGACGCCCTGTTTGAGAAATATTTCGCCGGCGAGGAGTTCACCCCCGAAGAAGTGATTGTGGGCGTGAGCAAGGGCGTGAAGTCTGGGGCCATCACCCCGGTGTTCTGCGGTGACGCCATGCTGATGCGGGGCATGGAGCAGTTCCTGGACGGCCTGACCTGGCTGGCCCCCTCTGCGGCGGACCACGCGGGAGAAATGGGCGTGGACCCAGACGGCAACCCGGTGGAGCTGACCGTCAGCAGCGACGGCGCGGCTGCGGCTATTGTGTTCAAGACCGTGGCGGACCCCTTTATTGGCAAGCTTTCCTATATCAAGGTGATTGCCGGCAAGGTCTCTACCGAGACCCAGCTGGTCAACATGCGCACTGGCGCCACCGAGCGGGTGGGCAAGACCGTGATGCTTACCGGCAAGAAGCAGGAGGACGTGAAATATATTGGCGCGGGGGACATCGGCGCGGTGCCAAAGCTTTCGACCACCAATACCGGGGACACCCTGTGCGCCCCGGCCCGGAAGGTGACCCTGGAGGGCATCGAGTACCCGGGGGCGGCCCTCTCCATGGCCATCAGCCCCAAAAAGAAGGGGGAAGAGGACAAGGTGGCCCAGGGCATGATGCGTTTGGCCGAAGAGGACCCCACCCTGCACTTCTCCACCAATCACGAGACCCACGAGATGCTAATCAGCGGCCTGGGTGAGCAGCACCTGGACGTGGCCGTGACCAAGCTGAAGACCAAGTTTGGCGTAGAGGTTACCCTGCGGGAACCCAAGGTGGCTTACCGGGAGACCATCCGCAAGACCGTGCAGGTGCAGGGCCGGCACAAGAAGCAGACCGGCGGCCACGGGCAGTTTGGCGACGTGTGGATCGAGTTCTCTCCCTGCGACAGCGAGGGGCTGGAGTTTGGCGAGCGCGTGGTGGGCGGCTCGGTGCCAAAGGGCTTTTTCCCGGCGGTGGAAAAGGGCCTGCGGGACTGCATCAGCAAAGGGCCCCTGGCCGGGTACCCGGTGGTGGGGCTTTCCGCTGTGCTGTACGACGGCAGCTACCACCCGGTGGACTCTTCTGAAATGGCCTTTAAGACAGCGGCCAGCCTGGCCTACAAGGCGGGTATGCCAAAGGCGGGCCCGGTGCTGCTGGAGCCCATTGGCCACCTAAAGGCCACGGTGCCGGACGCCAACATGGGCGACGTGATGGGCGAGGTAAACAAGCGGCGGGGCCGGGTGCTGGGCATGGAGCCCGCGGGCGCGGGCCGGCAGACCGTGGACGCCGAGGTGCCCATGGCGGAGATGCATGACTTTAGCACCTTTGTGCGCCAGAGCACCCAGGGGCGCGGCAGCTTCAGCTTTGCGTTCGAGCGGTATGAAGAGGCCCCGGCCCAGGTGGCACAGAAGGTGATTGAGGCCGCCAAGGCGGAGAACGGAGACGAGTAAGCGGCGAAAGATTTGATAGAGCATAAAGAAAGGGCTCCGGCGGTTTGCCGGGGCCCTTTTTGGTTCTTTTTGATTGTAGGTCTGGAAACGGCCGGTGCCGCTTAGCTTCTTACATTGGGGTCCAGTCCGGCGCGCATCCACGCGGTGGGGATATTGACGACGGGCGTGCCTGTGCCATCTCCGTTGTCACGGACCGTAACGCTTACGCTTAGGGGATTATCCATGCGGGCGTTGTAGCTCTCGTCGGAGAGGCCGGGGAAGAAGACTACGGAAGAACCGGAAGGAGTGAGATTAAAAATGGAAACAGTACCGGTAGTAGGATCAATAGGATGATATTGATTATCCATGGAGAAACCGATCGCAATGCTGACAGCCTGGGCCGGAGGGTCGGCGGTAGAAGAATCCATAATAATTTGGACGCCAGCGGCCAACAGATTTTCCACTATGTCCGTAGTCTTTTTATACTCTGCATTCGTACTGCCTTTAGAGTTTGTCACTTTAAAAAGGGTCTGTTGCGTACCAGAACCGCTTTGCAGATAGCAGAGAGGTTCATTAAAGGTTAGGGTGAGAGTGCCGCCAATATACCATTGCTTGGTAAAATCGTTCTTTACCTTGAACGCGTACAACGTGTTCTGCACGCTATCGATCACAGGAGCGTCGCTGTCCGCCATACGGAAGGGGAAGGTGGCCCGGAAAGCGTCGCCGGAATTCTCCGGGCTTCGGCCCACGGCCAAGAACATGTAGTCAATGCCAGGACGCAGCTCGAAGTCCTTGGAACAGAACACGGTTTCAGAACCTTCGCCTTTTACAAATATGGTGCCCGTGCCCATAACGGCGCTGCCATCGGCTTCTGTGGTTCGAATGTAGTCGGCAATACTGTCCTTGGTGGCCTGGTCAGCGTACACGTCAAACCAAGAACCGGCGGATTTTGTGCCCTGGGGAACATTCTTGCCCATAGCGTGATAGATTTTATTGTCCGGAGAAGGCAGGGGAGCGGGCGCGGGAATAATGGAAGGATCGGGAACAAACTCCTGCTGTAAAATCTCATTCATAGCGGTAGAGTACGGCACCACCATATAGTCTATATTGGCGTCGATATTGCTGCTAATGGTAATGTTCGACCCGCTGGAGCGCAGAGAGATAACAGGCCTGGTCACCGGGCTGGTGCGGAACTGGAACACCTTGACCTCGGAGAGAATGTCCGAGTTGCCCTGGGTGACGATGTACACCAGGTACTTGGTGTCCGGGTTCAGGTCGTCCAGGGGCACGCTGGTGTTGTCTATACCCACCTCGGCGCTGTCGGTGATGATCATGGAACCGGTTAGGCCCGTACCCGCGGGGTTCATAATGTTCAGGCTGTTGGGGTACACGAATTTGTAGTTATCAATCTTTTCATCCGTGCTGGTGTTCAGGGTGTGGCCGTTGGGCAGGCCGCCGTCCTCTTTGCCTTTCAGCACCTCGTCGGCACCATACTTGCCGTCCTCGGTGTACACGCCCTTGCCGCTGTCGGCAATGCGCTTCATCTTTTCCTCAGAGACGTTGATGTTGTTCCCCTCGCGTGGGGCCAGCACCGCGGTGGTGTCGTTCCCCGCGTCGTCTTTATTGAAGGGGGCCAGCACATAGTACACAGTACCCGGGCGATCCAGGGCCAGCTCCATACTGGCGGAGTTGTCAGAGACCGTAAAGGTGGGGGTCTCGTTTTGCAGCTGGGGCGCCTTGCCGTCGGAGAACTGGTTGGTCAGCAGGCGGGGCATGTCGTCCAGGGCTTTGGGGAAAGTGATCTCCCGCACGCCGTCCTGGTGGTTCAGCACCCGGTCAAAGGCCGTGTCCGAGTTCAAGCTGCGGCTTAGCACACTTAGGCTGCTGGCCGGGCCGGTGACAAAGGTGACCTGGCCCTTAATCAGCTGGCTAAAGGTAGAGCGGTCCTCGTTGTTGCCAATACGGGTAAAGTGCAGGGCGTACTCGTAGGTCTGATCACTGGAGTCGTTCAGGCCGCAGCCAATGCCGCCGGTCTTATATTCTTCATTAATATAGTGGTATTCGCTGTTGCCCAGGTAGCGCATCACGCTGGCGCCCCGCAGGTTGGTGGCCCGGTCCGGTACGGAAATGGGGATAGAGCCAGTGTTTGCGTCCGCCACGGTAAGGCCGGCATCGTTCGTGGTTACGTTGCCCACCAGAATCCAGGGGTCCTCAACCTGGCCCTGCACCCGGGTGTACAGCTCAAACTGCACAGAGGTATCGAACCAGAAGAGCATATCCCAGTACACGCCGTCCGCTGTGCTGCCGGTAGAGCGGGGCCGGGCGGTAAAGGCAATGTCAATGGGGATCTCGGTGGTATATTCGTCGTCGTCGCCTTTGGAATAGATGGGCGTGCCGGTGGTCTGGCCGTTCGTATAGGCGTTCAGCTTGGTAGAACCTTCAAACTGGTCGATAACCACCTGCGCGGAAACCGTCTCAAAGATGGGCAGGGTCTGCCGGCCCATCACGTTGTGCCGCTCCGAGTTATCCGCAATGTTTTGCAGTTGGAACTGGTACCGCGCGCCGCTTTGCAGGTTTAGGGCGCTCTCGTTCAGGTCCGGGTTGGTGGGGAAGCTGACCACCAGCTCCGCGCCGTCCAGGTAGATCTGCACCTTATTGTAGTCCACCACCCACTCTACAGCGTTCTCGGTGGAGGTGGCCACCTTGTTGCCGGTCTCATACACCGGCACCGGCCGGCCGCTGCCGTCCAGCAGGATGATCATATCCTTCAGGGCGTTGCGCAGGTCCCGCTGGGCGCGCTCCTGCTCTTCCTGGGTCACGCCGGGCAGGTTGCCGTAGGCGGTCTGGTACATGCTTAGCAGCACCGGGTCCGTGACCTTGGGATCTGTGGAGTTGGTGGGCTGGCGGTAGATAATGTCCTCGTTGAAAATGATCCGAATGGTAGAGTCCGCATAGGGGGTGTTGGGGCTGTCCTCTGGGTACTCCTCAAACTCCTGGCGGGCCACAGGGGGCGTCTCGTCCAGGGTGTGGACGGTAAAGACCTGAATGGGGTCCGAGTAGTTGCCCGCCGCGTCCGCCGCCAGGTAGTACACGTCGTAGGCGCTTTCGGGCTGCAGGCCGCTGATGGTCAGCTTAAACTCCTTGTTGGCCTGGGCGGCTACCTTGCCGGCAAACAGGCCGTTCAGGCCGTTGACCACCTGTAGCTTGGCGTAGTCGCTATACAGGAACATATCCACACCGTCTACCTCGTAGTCGTCGCCGGCCCGGCGTACGGGATAATCGGCGCCACGGTCCACAGCCACCCAGTAGACCGTGCCGGTTTCGTTAATGGAGTTGGTCAGCTGCACCGAGGTGGCCTGGGTGGCGGTCTGTACGGTCTCCATGTTAAACTTGGGCGGGGTAATGTCCTTGGTGGTAATGGTCTGCTTGATAATGCTGGAGGACTGAGTGCCGTCCGAGTCGGTGAGCCACAGGTACAGGTCATAGCTGGTGCTCTCTTCCAGCTCACCCAGGCTCTCGGGCATGCCGTCCAGGTTCATGTCAATCTCATTAATCCTAAAGCTGTCCATGGCGTTCTTGATCATCCGCACCCGTCCATAGCCAAAGGGATCTGGGAAGGAGTGGGACAAGAACTCGCTGGGCTGGGGCTGGGTGCTGCCCGCAGGCAAAAGCACGTAGTACAGGTCGCAGGTCTTGGTGGCCATTACAGTGGCCTGCACGTCTACCAGCTCAAAGTAGGGGGTGTCCGCGTTGGTATTGTTGCGGGTGGGCGTACGGTCCGCAATGGTGGGGAAGCCAGCCGACATGGCCGGTACGCTGCCATCCGGGGTGGTGAACTCCTGCGACTTCACCGGGCTGCGCCGGCCGTGGGCGTCCACCAGCACCGCGGAGATGTAGTAGGTGCCGCCCTGGTCCAGGCCAGAGAAGGTCACCTGGTGCTCGGTTTTGGAGAGGGGCACCTCAATATTGTCAAACTGCATAAACCCGCTGCCATAAGAAGGATGGATCATGGCCTCGGCGTCCCGGTCGCCCAGGGGGCCAATGGCGGCGTTGGTCAGGGCCCAGTACAGGGTGCCGGCCTTATTCACGGAGAATACCCCGTCTGCGGAGGTGGGGGCAATGTTGCGCACCTTGGGATAGCCGGAGAGAATGTTGGGGTCGCTGGAAATTTCCTTGGCTTTTTCCGAGTCCACGTCGGGAATACCGGCAATCTCGGTAATAACGCCTGGGCGTACCACCACTTTGTCGGGCAGAATCTCGCTCACGCTGCCGTCCTCGTTCACATTCAGCTGGCCAATGTCGCCCTTGCCCGTGACCTGGGCGGAGGTGTCCAGGTGCACCTGGTCCACCACAGCGTTGATCTCCAGGTCCAGGACCGAGTCCTTGGCCTCTTCGTCCACGGTAATGGAGGACACGCTGCCAGTGCCCGTGTCGCCCACGGTCAGGGTGGACTCCGGGGTTTTGTTATACACGTCCTTCATGTTTCCGGCAATGACGAAGTTTGCGCCGGGCTGGGCCTCCAGATAAACCTTTTGCAGGCCCTTTTGGTTGTCCCGGACGTCGTCCTGTATGTAAGCGTTGCAGCTTACCTGTGTCTCGGGAATGTTGGTGCCGCCCACCGCCCGCACAGAGACGAACTGCCCGGTGGCGGGGTCGATAATCAGCTTGTGGCCCTCCACATTGTTTAGGATGATACTGGCCTCGGCGCTTTCGCTGTTGCCGCCTCCGGCAATGATAATGCGGCCCAGCACCCGAACATTATCCAGTACCACGCCGCCCAGGCCCACGCCGCCGGTAAGGAACAGGTCGCCGGCAATGGTCACGTCCCGCAGGGTCACGTTGTTGGTATTAATGGTCAGGTTGCCGAATACGCCGTTGGGGGGATAGCCGCCCACAGGGTACACGCCGGGGGTGTTGATTAGATTGCCAATGCCGATGGACAGCATTTTGGCCATTTCGCCCACCGTGATGTTGCCCTTGGGCCGAAAAGACCCGTCGGCAAAGCCGTTGATCAGGTTGTTTAGCACTGCGGACCGGGCAAAGGGCGCGGACCAAGAGCTGAATTCCCGGCCATCGGTAAACTCGGTGACCTCGCCCACGTTTTCCTCCAGGCGCATGCAGCGGCCCATCAGGGTCAGGGCTTGCTCCCGGGTTACCAGGCCGTTGGGGTTGGCCTTGGTGGGGGACTCGCCGTTGAACACGCCCTCGGTATAGCCAATGCAAATGTCGTCGTAAAACCAATCCTGACGCTTTACGTCAGTAAAAGGGATGGGGCCGGTGGTGCGGAACCCAAAGGCGCGGTTCAGCATAGCCACCATGCGGGCCCGGGTCAGGCGTTCGCCGGGGTTGATGGTCCCGCTGCCGTCGCCCTTTAAAACGCCCCATTCCCGCAGCTGGTCCACGTAGGGCTTTGCCCAAGAGGAGGCGCCGGCCCTTTGCTGGGCCAGGGGCGAAAGGGGCAGCGCCCCCAAAAACACCACAGTGCACAGCAAAAGGGCAAGAAGCCGTTTCAGGTTGTGTTTGCGTTTCATGGATATGTATTTCCTTTCTTAAAAATAGGGGGTAGCAGTTATTGAGACCTTTTGCGAAATAGCGGAAAGCCAGCCAGATTGCGCGGTCAAGGCGCATTAGGCACCTTGCGGTGTGTGGGGCAGAGCCCCACGGCCTTGCCGTAGGGCGCGTTCTTTGCGCCCGGAGGCTTTCAATTACAAAAAATAAAATGAATTCCGCAACAGGCCGACTGTATAAAAGGACCTGCCTCCTTTCTTAATAGAATAAATCGATACTATTGTATTCCATATTAGGGCAAAAAGCAACAAAAATGTAACCTTTGGGAGATATTCCCAATATGGGGAGTTGGAGTCTGTTTTGACCAAAAACAGTGGTTTCGGCGTCAAAAATCCTCAAAAAGCGGCGGGCCTTTCCTGGGGCTTTTCCCCTGGTTCCCGGCCAAAAATCCCGGGTTTCCCCGGCTTTCAAACAGGCACTGGGCTTTGTTGAAAAATAGAGGAAGGGCCGGAAAAATTACCGCCGCACCCGCTGCATGGTTTTTAGCTGCACATTAAACACCGCTTCCCGCAGCATGCTCTCCTGTTCGTTGAGCAGAGCCAGGTACTTGGCGGCAAAAAAGGACCGTCCGTCCGCCTCTTTGCCCAGGCGCAGCACCTGGCAGTCCAGCAGCAGGGGGGCAGTCCGGGTAATCGGCACCACAACCTGCACCAGGTCGCCCACCTGGATGGGCCCTGTGCAAAACAGGCTGATGCCCCCGCAGCTTAGGTCCCGGCCCGTGGCCCGCCAGCGCCCGGGCTGGTCCCCGGTGGGGTAGACGAAGGTGTCGAAGTCCACGGGCATACGCAGGTTGCTGCGCACCTGGTCGCCGGTAAGCTCCCGCAAGGGTTCGAACACCAAAAGGGTGTTCTGCCGGTGAATTACGTGGGCCAGCTTGGGGGGGATCTCCTCGTCGGCAGGCACAATCTGCACGTGCTCGGCGTTGCTTACGGCAATGGGGTCCCCTTCGAAAATATTGATTTGCAGGTTCAGTCCATCCGGGGGCCCCTCTATGCTGCCTCGGGCCAGCACCCGTGAGTTCTGGCTGTCCAGCAGCACACAGACGTTTTTCGGTTTGCTTTTTTTGTTAAAAAACATAGGCATATACTAAGAAACCTCCTCGCTTTGGCTGTTCTCCGCCGGGGCGGGCTTGTTTCGGCCCTGGTGCTGGCGGTTGAAGTCGAAATTGAGAAAATACACATAAATTTCCACCACGGCCCGGTACAGTTCGTCCGGAATCTCCTGCCCCAGGTTCAGCTGGGAGAGAATGGTGGCCAAAGAGTTGTCCTCGTAAATGGGCACGCCGTTTTCCTGGGCTACGTCCAGAATGCGCTCGGCCAGGTGCCCCATGCCCGAGGCCACAATGACAGGGGCGGAATCGCTCACTCCATATTGCAGGGCCACGGCCCGCTGGCGGGTGGGCTGGCGGGCGGGGCTTTCAGATCTTGACGTCGACACCGTTTTTCACCTCTTGAAATAGTTTTGGGAAGGCGTCCGAAATGTTCAGGGGCTTGCGCATGGCGGAAACTTTTACATCGCCGGGGTTCAGGCCGTTGCGGCGCAGAATGTCCCCCAGGTCCCGGGAAATGTCGCCGGAAAAGGCCGCCACCGCTTTGGGACAGGACACGTGCAAAGAGGTGCGCCCCCCCTGGCTGTCGATGAGCAGGTCAAAGGGGCCCACGCCCTCGATGTCCATTTTCAGCAGCAGCCGGGGCGCGGGCTCTTCCCGCCCGCCGCTGTGCTGGGCGTCCGGGTCGGCCCATATCTCGGAGAACACGGCTTTGTCTTCCCACTGGAAGGGCAGCATCAGATGCAAAAGGGGCATGTAGACGCTTTCGTTTAATAAAATAGAGTTCATCAGGCTGTTAAAGATTTCCTGGGCCGCGGTGCCGCCCTCTCCCCGCAGGGCCCGGGCCGCCAGCTGGATAAATTTATCGGCGAAATGGTCCGCCTGGGAGGCCTTGGCAAAATCTGTGCCCTTTAGCAGCCGGAGAATGTCCTCGTCGGGCAGGGAGGACAGGTTGCCCTTAAAAATATTGTAGTTGTCCAGGTGGCGGAAAGCAGCCAGCAGCTGGCTTTCCTCCCCGTTTTCGTAGCGGACCATGTCCAGGGTGAGCATGGAGAGCAGGGCCCGGGCCTGGCCGTGGTCGTGGGTACGGCGCACGTAGTCGGAGATCAGGGGAAACACCTGGCCCCGCAGAATGTCCAGGTTGCCCTGGCGGTCGCCGGCGGCCACGCCGTTTTCCATCTTGGCCGCCATCTCTGTCAGCTGGTTGGCCCAGTGAGAGGGCAGAGAGCGGGTCATGTCGTACAGGGTGCGCAGCATCCGGGTTTCCAGGTGTCCGGTGGAGGAGTAGTCGCTGTACTGCCGGAGAAACTGGAGGATCTCGTTGCGGAGCACCTCGGAATTTGAGCTGTTATAGGCATTGCGCAGGGCGGCGAACAACGCCCCGCCAAAGCGCAGGCCGCTTTGCACCTGACCCTGAAGGAACTGGGCCAGCTGGCTCTCGTCCAGCCGCATCATCTCTAGGAACTGCTGTAGCTCCGCGGCCAGTCCCTCCGAGATGCCGGAAGAAACCTGTAGGCCCTGGCCTTGTAAAAGGCGCAGAAAAGCCGACGCCGCGTCGGGGGCGTTGGCCAGGCGCTGCAAGAAAGTGAGGAAGTTGGACTCATAGCGCATTCGGTGGGACACCGAGGCGTCCCCGGCCTGCTGCTGGTCAGAGCGCTGGTCCGGCCGGGTAACCCGGCTGGGGTCTATCACATTTTGGATATTCGTATTGGGGTCGTTGGGGTTAATGGCTTGGTTGCGGGCCCCAACGTTGTCATACCCGGGGACCGGGTTGGTGGGACGCAGAATTTCAGGCATAGGCGTTCGGCTCCTGTCAGCCGCGCGGAGCTGGCGCGCGGGCGTTAGTCAAAAAACTTTGGGAAAAGTTCGCGCCCGCCTTTTAAGAGCGGACGGTACGGACCAGTCAGGCCCGGGTCATGAAACCTCTCCTTTATTCTATAAAAAAGATACAGAGGGGGCTTTTCACTATAATACCATAAATCGCCGCCAAAAGAAAGAGCGGCATGAAAAAAACATCAGAGCAAAAAACGGGCGGCAAAGAGGCCGGAGCCTGGAGGGAAAAAACAAAAAAACGGGCAAAAAGCCCCCGGGGCTTATTTTTTTTGCCGGTCTTGCCGAAATATAATCTGAAAAACTCTCGTTTTTGCGTGTTGCGAAACCGCGGGCACTGTGCTATAATATTATACATAGCGCATGCTTAAAGGGGCCAGAAGGCATAAAACGCCGGTTTTCCCCAAGGAAAACACAGGGCTTTTCAAAAAGTTGTGTTAT
Organism: Acutalibacter intestini; assembly: GCF_034334985.1. Taxonomy (NCBI): domain Bacteria; kingdom Bacillati; phylum Bacillota; class Clostridia; order Eubacteriales; family Acutalibacteraceae; genus Acutalibacter; species Acutalibacter intestini. The sequence goes on from NZ_JAWXXL010000001.1 coordinate 147,503, forward strand.
TATTTTACGGCTGGGAGGGAGCGCCCCCCTCGGCACTTTAGCAGAAAAGGTGGAACACAGTATGGGCAACGATATGATGGAAGCGTATCTATATGAAATGAATACGCTTTTGGAGTCGCTGGACGAAATGGTGCTGGGGGCGGAGGACAGAAAGACCTTCTCTCAGGAGGACGTAAATGAGATTTTCCGCATTATGCACACCATAAAGGGCTCTTCTGCCATGATGGAGTTTAACAACCTGATGACAGTGGCCCACAGAATTGAGGACATGTTTTTCATTATAAGGGACAAGGGCATGGAGGCTGTGGCCGAAGAGCTGCGCCCAACCCTGTTTGACCTGATCTTCCAGGCCATCGACTTTTTCAAGGCTGAAATTGAAAAGCTGGAAAACGACCAGCCGCTTACTGAGAATGTCGACCATATCCTGGCGAATATTAAGAGCTTTTCAGATAAAATTCAAGGCAAGCAAGAAGAGGAAGCCCCCGGGGCCCCAGAGGCAGCCGGGGAGGCGGCCGCCCCGGGAGCGGCCACGAGAGAGAGCTTTGGCAGCGGGGAATTCCCATATGGCATGCAGGTGTTCTTTGACGAGGGCAGCGGCATGGAGAATCTGCGGGCCTTTATGCTGGCGTCTTCGGTCAAAGAGGCCTGCGACGGAGACGAACAGTTTGACTTTTTGCCAGCGGATGTGGGCGAAAACCCCGACACCGCCTCGTTTATTGTGGAAAACGGCTTTATTCTGCGGTTTTTGACCCCCGAGCTGCGGGAAAAGGCCATTCACGCGGTCAAAGAGGCCGGCTCTGTGGCGGACTACCAGATGTTTGACGCGGCGCCCGCCCAGCGGGAGCCAGAGGCCCCGGCCCCCGCCGCCAACCAAGAGGCCCCCGCGGCCCCCGCCGCCGCGCCCCCGGCCCCGGCGGCGCAGAATAGTTCTTCCAACAAGCAGCAGCCCCAGCAGAACCATAACAAGGAGAGCTTGATTAGCGTAAACCTGTCCAAGCTGGACGAGTTGAACGCGGTGGTGGGCGAGATTGTTATTACCGAGTCCATGGTCACGGCGTCGCCGGACCTAAAGGGGCTGAAACTGGATAACTTCAATTCCGCCGCCCGGCAGCTGCGCTCTTTGACCGACCAGCTGCAGGATGTGTCCATGTCTCTGCGCATGGTGTCGGTTTCCGCCACCTTCCAGAAGATGCGCCGCATTGTGCGGGATATGAGCAAGAAGCTGGGCAAAGAGGTGAACCTCATTCTGGAGGGCGAGGGCACAGAGGTTGACAAGACCATTGTGGACAGTATCAGCGACCCCCTGATGCACATTGTGCGCAACTCCATGGACCACGGGATAGAAGAGCATGTGCAGGACCGCATTGACGCGGGCAAAGACCCGGTGGGCAAAATTACCCTCTCGGCCCGGCACACCGGCGGCGAAGTCATTATTGAAGTTATAGACGACGGCCAGGGGGCTGACGACGAGACTATTTTGAACAAGGCCATGCGCCAGGGCTTGGCAGTGCCCGGGGTGGACTACAGCCACCGGGAGATTCTGAACTTTTTGCTTATGCCCGGCTTTTCCACCAACACCGAGGTTACCGAGTACTCGGGGCGCGGCGTGGGCATGGACGTAGTGAAGAGCAATGTGGAGAGCGTGGGCGGCACGGTGACCATTACCAGCGAAAAGGGCCACGGCATGACCACCACCCTGAAGATCCCCCTGACCATGGCCATTATGGACGGCATGGAGGTGGCGGTGGGCAGCTCGGTATTTACCGTGCCCATTAACAATATCCGGCAGATTATGAAGGTGAGCGAGGCGGATATTATTCACGACGCGGCCCGGGGCGAGATGATTGAGGTGATGGAGAACTTCTACTCCATTGTGCGTGCCAAAGAGTTCTACCAGATGGAAAGCGGCAAGGACCTGTTTGAAGAGGGGATTCTCTTGTGGGTGGAGTCTGGAGACAACTCCTTCTGCCTGTTTGTGGATGAGCTGATCGGCGAGCAGCAGGTGGTGGTAAAGCCCCTGCCGGACTATGTGAACGACTACGGCATTAAAAACTACGGCGTTACTGGCTGCACCATTTTGGGCAATGGAGACATCAGCATTATTTTGGATGTGGCCAGCATTTACGCGGCCTCCCAGGCGGGCTAAGGGGTGTTTGCGGGGCGTTCCCAAAGACGCGCCCTCTTGCCAGACCGTGCTTTTTATGATATGATTATACGCATCAGCCTAAACCCATGGCCCCGGCTTGTGCCGGCGGGAGGGCTTTGTAGCAGAAAGGACTGTGTTTTATGCCAGAAGATATGATGACGGCCCCAACGGCCGTGGACGCTGAAATTTTTCCAGGCGAGGAACAGCTGGAGGTGGAGACCCAGAAGTATCTTATCTTCAGCTCTGGCGGCATATTCTATGGCGTAGATACCAAATACGTCAAGGAAATGCTGACCCAGTGGGAGACTTCCATCAAATGGCTGCCCATGCTGCCGCCACACATCCGCGGGGTGATCAACCTGCGCGGCGGCGTAGTGCCTATTATCGACTTCCGCCTACTGATGGGGCAGATTCCGGAAGAAAAGTTTTGCAGTGTTATTCTGGATCTAGAGGGTGTCCAGATTGGCATTTTGGTGGACGAGGTGGACCAGACCATTGATATTGAAACCAGCCGGATTTTGCCCGTGCCCTATCAAAGCGGCCTGGAGGCCCAGAAGATGGTGACGGGCATGTACAGCCTGCCCGGCCAAAACCGCACCCTGATGGTGCTGGACTGTACGGTGCTGCTGAATGGACATCAATAAAACCACTACCCCGGCTGCCGCACCCTCTCTGACGATTTCTGAAAAGGATTTTCAGCGTCTGGTCAGTTTCGTACACTCCAAGTATGGCCTGGACCTGCACCAAAAGCGCCAGCTGGTAAACAGCCGGCTTTCCAGCACGGTAAAAAACATGGGCTTTAAGAGCTTTACTGAATACGTGGACTATTTGCTGAAAAAGGGCTCTGGCGACGACATAAACCAGCTGCTTTCCAAGCTGACCACCAACTATACCTATTTTATGCGCGAGGTGGAGTCCTTTGACTACTTCACCCGTGTCATTCTGCCTGAAATCGTGCGGAAGCACGAAAGAGACAAATGTTTGTCTATTTGGAGCGCGGCCTGCTCTTCTGGAGAAGAGCCCTATAATATTTCTATGTATATCATGGATTATCTGGGGGGCAAGGCCTCTGCCTGGGACACCCGGCTTTTGGCTTCGGACATTTCGGTGGACGCGCTGCAAAAGGCCAAGCGGGGCGTTTATGAACTGCCGGACACCATTCCGCCCCACTGGAAGAAGAATTATTTCAAACCCGCTACAGGAAAAATGTACCAGGTGGCGCCGAAGATTAAGGACAATGTGATTTTTAAGCAGTTCAATTTAATGGACCCCATTCAGTTTAAAAGGAAGTTCGATGTGATCTTCTGCCGCAACGTGATGATATATTTTGACCAGCCGACCAAGTCGGCTTTGGCCCGGCGTATGTTCGACGCCACGGTGCCCGGCGGGTATCTGATTATTAGCAAGGCGGAGAACCTGCCCCCCGACACCCCCTATGCCCGGGTGGCCACCTCCATCTTCCAAAAGCGATAGGGGCGGCGTAACAAGGCTTTTGCCCCCAGGGGCGGGCCCAGCAAGGAGGAACCAAGTTTGGTGCAGAAAAAGATACGTGTTTTGGTGGTAGACGATTCCATTGTGGCCCGAAAGCTGATTATGGACGGGCTGGCCAGGTCGCCGCGCATAGAGGTGGCGGGCTATGCCATTAACGCCAGAGACGCTGAAAATAAAGTGAAACAGCTGAACCCGGACGTGATGACCTGCGACGTGCAGATGCCGGGCATGACAGGCATTGAGTTTTTGAAAAAACTGCTGCCTGAGTACCCGCTGCCCGTGGTGCTGGCGTCCTCTTTAAACTTAAAGGTGTTTGACGCCCTGCATGCCGGGGCTGTGGGATTTGTGCGCAAGCCCGACGACGTGCAAAGCAGAGAGGCCTTTATCAGCTCCTTGACCGAGGCGGTGATCGAGGCCTCCAGCGCCAAGGTGCGGCGGCCTGCCCCGGCGGCTAAACCAGAGCTTCACGAGCTGGCCTCGGTTCCGGCTGTGGCGGCCCCTTTGGGGGGGCTGAAGCACCCCTATATAGTGGGTCTGGGGGCCTCTACCGGCGGCACAGAGGCCACCTTAGAGGTCATGAAGCGCCTGCCGGCGGATATTCCGCCCATGGTTATTGTGCAGCACATGCCCCCGGGATTTACAAAGATGTATGCCGAGCGTTTGGACCGCCTGTGCCGCATGGAGGTGAGGGAGGCCCAAAACGGCGACCGGCTGGCGCCGGGCCTGGCGCTGGTGGCCCCGGCGGACTTGCAGTGCCGGATTAACCGCACGGCTGCCGGCGAGTATTACGTCAGCTGCACCCCGGGCGAGAAGGTGAGCGGCCACAGGCCTTCTGTGGACGCGCTGTTCCTCTCTATGGCGGAAAATGTGCGCTGCAAGATGATTGGGATTATTATGACCGGAATGGGCTCTGATGGGGCGGAGGGCCTGCTGCGGATGCGCCAGCGGGGGGCCTATACTATTGGACAGGATAAGGAGTCCTGCGTGGTATACGGCATGCCCGGCGTAGCCTATGAGCGGGGCGCGGTGTGTGAACAGGCCAGCTGCGAGCGGGTGGCCAGCGTGCTGCTAAGGAGCTTACAGACAGGTAAGTAAGCGGGGTTCTTCCGCACAGCCAGAGGGGAGGATCCCCTGGCTAAAAAGCAAGAACCGTGTGCCGCCTGGGGTTCTCTAGATGGGTTTAACAGGGAAGGGAACCCAAAAGATTAAGAAAGATTTCAATTATTATCGGATGGCCTCTTAATTTTTACGGGGGCTATCCGATAATTTATTTAGAAAGATTTTGAAATTCTTTATTGTGTTTGCAGGAAAAGAGGGATGAAACATGATCACATCGCCCTATCATATAACTTCTGTCGGCGGCGGAGTGCGGGTGAACCAGGCGCGCTCCTACAATACCCAGGCAGCGGCCCTGCCCGGCAGCGGTGGGGAGAAGTTCGACCAAATCACCCTAAGCGCGCGGGAGGGAGCGGACCCCTATAAGATGGAGCTGCACAGTAAGCTCTCGCAAGAGGTGCGAACCGCCACCACCACCGGAACGCTGGCCTCTCTGGAAGAGCAGGTGCGGGCCGGGGAATACAAAATAGACGCGGCGAATATTGCCAAAAAGCTGCTTCTTTTAGGGGAGGTTTAAGCTTGCCTCCATATGAAGAGTATTTAGATTATCTGGAAGAGCTGGGCCGTGTGCTGGACCAGCTGAACGAGACGGCCAAGACCAAGGCCGCCGCCGCCCGCCAGGGAGACCTGGAAAAGCTGGACCAGTGCATGAAGCAGGAGCAGGCTTTTAGCATGTCCCTGCGGAGCATGGACCAAAAGCGGGACCGAATGCTGGCGGAAATGGGTATGAGCGGGGCAACCTTGTCTCAGCTAGCCCAGGGGTATCCCCCCGAGCTGAGGGACCGGGCCGCGAAAACCGCGGAGTCTGTGCAGGGCAGCTTTGACCGTTACATCAGCGCGTCTCACGCGGCGCGAACAGCCATGGAGTGCATTCTCCACGACATTGAAAAAATGTTCCCGGAGAACCAGCCCCTGCCCCCCCGGAACCCGGACGAACCGCCGCCCCGGATGAAAACGGATATACGAGCGTAGAGGGACACATTGCGCGGTCCAGGGGCGTTAGGTCCCTGGCGGATTCTTAGGGCAAAGCCCTAAGCCGCCGGAGGCCCAAAAGGAATCTAGTCCTTTTTTGATGTTTTTGCAGAAAATACCGGACGATCTCTTTTGCTAAAAGGGATCACCGAGAACACACACTTTCAAATAGACGGGAGGGCTCTTATCTTATGAGTACAATTTCTACCTTCAGCGGCTTTACCATGGCGCGGCTGGGCATTATGGCCTCGCAAAAAGCCCTGGAGGTCACAGGCAACAATATTTCCAATATCAATACCGTGGGTTATACCCGCCAGGCGCTGAAGCAGAAGGCGCTGTACATTGGCGGCGCGGACAAATACGCTTCGCAGTTTGATGTGCGGGTGGGCAGCGGCACCCTGACCACTGGGGTCACCCAGCTGCGGGACCCCTACCTGGACATCCGCTACCGCAACGAGCTGGGAAACGTGGGCTTTAATGACGCCAAGCTCTCGGTTTTGGAGGACTTAAACCGCATTTTCGACGAAGTGGGCAAGGGCAACGAGGACAACGGCGTGATTGAGGCGCAGCTCAACGACATTCTGGAACAGCTGCAAAACATGAACACCGAGCACGCCGGCCAGGACGACTATGACGCCATGGTTCGTGAGTCCTGCAAGGCCCTGGCCGGGTGGTTCAACACCTATGCCGGCCAGCTGGAGACCCTGGAGGCCAACACCATGAAAACTTTCACCCAGGACATTTCCCGGGTGAATAATATCCTTACCAGCATCCGTGAGCTGAACGAGTCCATTAAGAAAGCGGAGATTGCCAACGGAGCTATTACCCTGGCCCAGCGCCAGGAGGGCCTGATTGGCGAGCGGGGCAACCAGGCCCTGGAGCTGCGGGACGAGCGGAACCTGCTGATTGACGAGCTAAGCCAGTACCTGCCCATTGACGTGAAGTATTCCGACGAGCCCATTGGCGCGGGCATGTATGTGGAAAAGCTGACCATTACCATCGCGGGCATGAGTGACAAGGTGCTGGTGGACGGCAACTACAGCGGAAAGCTCTCGGTGCAGCAGGTTGTAAAGCAAGAGCAAGAGACAGAAGAAATAGAAATTCAAAAGATTGGCGCTGATGGAAAACCGTTGTTTGAAGCTGACGGCACAACGCCAATTATGGAGACCATTAAGGTTGGAAAGGTGGACGCCGACGGGAAGCCGGTGATGAAGGATGTGATAGGCGCTGACGGTAAGCCTGTCATGATCGATGACCCGGCCCTGCGGCTGCAAATTTCCGCGCTCACCGACCGCCGGGGCGAGACCATTCCGGAGTGGAGCAATGGCTCGAAGGTGGAGAAGCTGGCCGAAATGGACCTTTCCGGCGGCTCGATTCAGGCCATTCGGGAGATGCTGACCCGCCAGGGAGAGTTTTCCACCGCCGACCAGCGGGACCCCGCCCTGGACGGCGACCCAAAGGCCGCTACCAAGCGTGGCATCCCCTTCTACCAGAAGGCCCTGGACGCCCTGGCCAATAAGTTTGCCACAGAGTTTAACAAGGCCAATATAGAGGCCGGCGGCGGGCCCCTCTTTAGTATTCGCGGTGATACCAATGATTGGCTGCAAAATGGAAACCCGCCCAAGAGCATGATTACAGCGGGCAACATCTCTATTGCCACAGACTGGGCCCATGGCAAAATCCACATCCAGCAGAGCAAAGACCCCAACAACACAAATTCCTCGGCCAACGACAACATTGTCCACCTCATTGCCCTCATGAGCAAAGACCTGACCTATAACGCCCAGGATACGGACCCCAACGCCGCCACGGGAGACTATTTTACCGGAACATTCAACGGGATGCTGGGGTATATCAACGGCGTTTTGGGCAATGACAGTAAATCTACCATTGAGGTGCTGGACAACTTCATTGTGGCGGCCGAAGACTTGGAAATCAGCCGGGATTCTGTGGCGGGCGTAGATCTGAACGACGAAGCGGTGAACATGATGCAGTACCAGAAGTCTTATTCCGCGGCCTGCCGTTTGCTCACCACTCTGGACGAAATTTTGGAAAAATTGATCAATGGCACCGGCGTAGCCGGAAGATAGCATATAATTTATAGAAAGAAGTGATACGATATGGTAAGACGCGTTACAACCGGCGGTTTGATGAAGAGCTATAAGTCTGGCCTACAGCGCTCCTACCGGCACCTGGCCAGCGCCACGGAAAAGGTGACCACGGAGCGGAACTTTAACTCCTATGCGGAAAATCCGGCCAAGGCCAGTCTGGCCTTTCAGCTGCGCCACGACCGTTGGAACGTGGAGAACCAGCTGGCCAACAGCACCCACGTGACCCACAAATTTCAGCAGGCTTGGGACTGCCTAAACAAAACCTATGACGACCTAGGCCACAAGCTGGCCAACTACTCTACCATTGTGGCCTTTAACGACCCGGACGCCAGCGGGCGCCAGGCTCTGGGCTCCACCATTCAGGGGGCGGCGGACGCGGTGCTGCACACCATGAACGCCCAGTATGGCAACCGCTTTGTGTTCTCCGGCGCGGACGGCGACACGGTGCCCTTTAGCTGGCAGGAGAACGCGGACGGCACCCGGTCGCTGCTTTATAGGGGCATGAAGGTGGATGTGCCGCCGGAGATTGAGGATCCAAATGTGAATCCGCCTACTGATCCGCCCACAATGATAGAGAACCCGGAGTATAAGAAGCTGATGGACACCCTAAAGGAAACCACCTATGTGGACCTGGGCATGGGCATGAAAGAGGACAATAATGGGGACTTTATCAGCTCCAGCGGCTTTAACACCGCCCTAAACGGCGTTCATTTCCTGGGCGGCGGTGTAGACGAGGACGGCGACCCCGAGAATATTCTCTCTCTTATGAACGAGATCGGCAACATCCTCTCCCGCTGTGACCCGGAGGATGGCCACTGGGCTACCGAGCAGGATGGCATCGACGCGGAGCGTATGTGGGGGAAGATGACGGACGGTCTGGAAGAGCTGCATGCCAAGTGGATGGAGCACAATGTAGAGAGCCAGTTTGTGAAAACCAACCAGACCCGGCTGGAATCTTTGGATGATTCCTACAATGAGCAGGTGGTCAGTATTGAGGACATCGACCCCGCGGAGGCCATTACATCTTTGATGTGGGCGCAGTATTCTTATAACGCGGCCCTGCGCATTGGTACCGGGCTTTTGTCCCAATCGCTGATTGATTATATGAGCTAAGTCTCTAACGCTATTTTTCCAAAAGAGGGGGATTATCATTGGGACCGCTAATTGAAATTACCACTGTGCCAATTGAAATAGAAATGAAAACCACCAATGCCCAGTTGCTTTATTCCCAGGGCACGGCAGAGGTGGAGATTTCTCGGGAAAAGGGTGGGCTGAACATTAAGAGCCGGCCCATCAAGCTAAACATTGATACTTTCGAGGCCCGCAGCTCTATACGTCCCACCACCATGCAGAGTATTGAGCAGGCCGCCAGCCAGGGGCATCAGGCGGCCTACGAGGCCACGGCTACGTATGCCCGCCGGGGCCAGTTGGTGATGGACGCCCAGCTGGGCGAGGAGCTGGTGACCCAGTTTGCCCGGGAGACCCAGGACGCCCATATGAGCCGGGATCTGACCGAGTTTGGCCTGGGCTTTTTGCCCGAAACCGGCATTGACCTGAACTGGGAGCCGGGGCAGATGCAGATTCGCTATGAGATGGATAAGATGAATTTCGACTGGAAAATTGGGGGCGTAGGCTTCCAGTTTGTGCCCGGGGACATTGAGTTTACCATGACCCAGCGGCCCGAGGTCATCATCAAGTACGTGGGCGGCGCCATGTATGTACCGCCTTCGGCAGACCCCAACTACACGCCAGTGGACGTAAAGGCCTAAGGCCAGGAGGCGCTTTTGTTGAAGCTGACCACAAAATATTTTGGTGAAATTGAATATGCCCAGGCCGACGTGTTCCATTTTTCCAAGGGCTTGTTTGCCTTTGAGGAGGAAAAAGAGTTTTTGCTGCTGCCCTTTTCTGGCAGCGAAGGTTCTCTACTCTGCCTGCAAAGCGTGGCCACCCCTCATTTGGCCTTTGTAGCCATGAATCCCTTTTCTTTACACGGGGCCTACCAGCCACTGCTTCAACCGGAAGAGCTGGAATGTATGGGCGTAAAGGACAGCCGGGAGCTGTGCTATTATGTGCTATGCGTGGTGAAGAACCCGGTTTCTAGCAGCACGGTAAACCTGAAATGCCCGGTGGTGCTGAATGAGGATACCCGGGAGGGGATGCAGGTCATCCTGGATGGGGATGGCTATGGCATGAAGCATTTACTGGCCGAGTTTGAGCAGAAGGAGGGATAGGCTATGCTAATCCTTCGCCGCAGGGCAGGGGAATCCTTCCTGATTGGCAACGACATAAAAGTGACCGTGATGGCGACCAAAGACAAAGAAGTACAAATTGCCATTGACGCCCCAAAGGATGTGCAGGTGCTGCGCAGCGAGCTGGTAAGCGCCATGGACGCCAACCGCGAGGCCGCTGACGAGCAGAGCCTTCCCCAGGAGCTGCTGGCTGCTTTTTCGCCGCTTCTCGCCCCGGGGAGACCTGACGAGGCCTGACGCCAAAAGATCTAGAATGTATTTTCTGTGCGAGAACCTTTTTCATCAAACAATATAAAAATAAAAGCGCGGAACCTTTTTTGGTTCAGCGCTTTCTTTTTTGGGGAACGTGATAGAGGCGGGTCTCAGTCGTCACGCCGGGGTGCGCCCAGGCGCAGGCTGCCGTCGGCGTTGGGGGTGTGTCTGGGATGGGCGGCGACCTTCTGGCAAGCAGACATCAGCTGCGCGGATACAGCCGTACTATAGCGGTTTTCGTACAGGGTGAGCATAGGTACGCCCTCGTTTTCGGGAATGACGATGTACTTGGCGGGAAGGCTGGTGAGGGTGAGGGCCACAACGTCGGTACGGCAGCGGGGACAGGCACACATGCCGTGCAGGCGCATATAGTTGTCAACTTTATTCTCTACCAGGGCTTGCATTATGTTTAAATAGGTTACGCGTTCCATGGGATTCGCTTCCTCCTCCGGTTCAGGTTCGGGCTGGGGTTCGGGAATGGCTTCTGGTTCGGGCTCCGGCATGGGCTGGGGTTCGGGAATGGCTTCTGGTTCGGGCTCCGGCATGGGCTGGGGCTCGGGAATGGACTCTGGGTCCGGTTCGGGGATGGAGGCGGGGACAGGGGCTTCCATCTGTTCAAACACGGCGGGAATGAATTCTGGATCCGGTTCAGGAATGGGTTCCATTTCCACCTGGGGTTCGGGCTCGGGCACTGGTTCCGGCTGAGGAGCGGGGGCGGCGGCTTCTTCAGCCTCCAGCTGGGCCAAAAGCTCCTCTTCCAGAGCGCTGCGGATATTCTCTGATACCGCTTCGTTGTCCACCGCGGGAGCTGCCGGAGCGGGTACAGGAGCCGGCGGCTGGCTCTGCCGGGCGGCCGCGCCGGTTTCAGAGGGGCCGGTGGAGTCGGTAAGCAGATTCAGCACATGGGCTGTTTTGTTGGACTTGGAATTTCCTTTAGATTTGTTTGCCTTGTTTGCCATGATGTTTTACACTGTCCTTTCTGGTATAACTTATGGCCTCCGATAGGTTAAGAGACTTTTTGTAACAAATTCCTTTGCGGTCCGAAAAAGCTTTTGCCCCGGCCAGCCGCCTGGTTTTGAAGGACCTTCGCGCCAAGCAGCGGCATGGAGGCCTTGTAGGCTTCAGAAAAGTTTGGCGTTGGTAGCGGGCCGGCGGGGAGGGCTATCAAGAAGGGGGCCGGCTTTCGCAAATAATATCTGCCGCCGTGGGGTGTGGGGTTTGGGCGGGGTCAGGTGGTTAACAGTTCGTCCAGAAGGGCCTGGAAGTCTTGGGAAGGGTTGGAGCTGGGCGCGTAAGAGAGTACGCTTTCTCCATGGGCGGGAGCCTCGGCCACCACCACGCTGGTGCGGATTTTCGCGTTCAACACTTTTGTGTCCAGCTTACGGGCAATTTCGCTGGAGAGCTCCAGGACCTCCCGGTTCAGGGTCAGGCGGGAATTGAATTTGTTCAACAAAATGCCCAAAACCCGCAGGTCCGGGTTGTAGTATTTGCGCACGGTGTTGATGGTCTCACGAATTTGGGAAATGCCCAGCAGGCTAAGAATTTCAGGGGCCATAGGAATAAGGAGAGCGCCCGAGGCCACGTAGGCGTTGATGGTAAGCACATTCAGGGCCGGGGGGGTATCGATGATAATATAATCATACTTCTTTTCCACATGGTCCAGCTGGTTTTTTAGAAGATATTCCCGGCCGGGGATATTGAATTCCAGTTCAGCGGCAGAAAGCAGGATGTTAGAGGGCAGAATGTCCCCCAGGTCCGTGGGGACAATGGCGTCTGAAATTTGGGTGGTTCCTTTGAATACGTCGTAGACGGTCTCGGTGTTTTCAATGTCCAGTCCTGCAGAAAAGCCCAGGCTGCCCTGGGGGTCCAGGTCCACGCCCAGCACCCGGTGGCCCCGCATACGCAGGGCGCTAATGAGAGCAAGGGAGGTGGTGGTTTTTCCCACGCCGCCCTTTTGGTTGGTTACTGTGATGATCTTCTCCATAACAAGAGTCCTCCCGGAAGCAAAATTTTACAGAAAGCTCTTATCTTTCTATTTGTGATGTCGATATAAAAAAGGAAAGAGTTAAGTGTTTTTGGGATTTTCTTTCATTAGTCGTGGCAAATTGGGCCTTTGCAAAAGACATTTTTAGACCCAAAACCCGCAAATCAAATCCCTATAGGAATATGGTATCACAAAAAAGGAGTGAATGCAATGGCTTCTATATCAAGTTTATCAAAAAGCAGCAGTTCCAGCAGTATTTACGGCAATCGCAACGTAATTAGCGGTCTGGCCAGCGGTATGGATACCGAGGCGATGATTCAGAACAGCATCATCGGGTACCAGAAGAAGATTACGGCTTTGCAGCAGCGGGCCACCAAGACCCAGTGGAAGCAGGACGCTTATCGGAACCTGATTACCCAGATGAATTCTGTGCTAAGTAAATATACCTCGTATACTTCCAATACAAACCTGTTCAGTCCCTCCTTCTTTTCCAAAGCTATCAATACCATTGCAAAGGGCGCTAACGCGGACAAGGTGGTGGCCTCTGGCAAAGCCAGCAGCGATGTTGTGATAAACAGCGTTTCTCAGCTGGCCAGCGCTACCCGTTACGCGGTAAGCACAGACCATCTGCTGGAAAACGGCGGAGCCACCGAGAGCATTGATTGGAACGAGAAGATTGAGACCAGCGCTATCACTGGTTCCATCACCATCCAGTACGGCGGCGGAACCAACAGCAACTATGGCAATATCAGCAGCCGGGGCAGCAGCTTTACCCTAAGTTTTGGCGACGATGAGATCTATGAAAACGCCGAGGACCTGGCCGACGCCATTAACCAGAAGCTGAAGGAGCAGACCATTTCTTCCTCCAGCGGGGCCAACTCCGCCGATAACTATATTAAGGCAGAGGTGGACGAAGCGGGCCGTATTATGCTGGTAGACAAGAAGAATAACTATTTTTCCATTACCGGCGTCAGCGGTGGTATGGAGAGCCTTTTTGCAAAGGATGACAAGGCCACCGGCGGCATTATTCCCTCTAAGACCATTATTCGCGAGGGCAGCCTTTCTGAAAAAGTGGACCGCAGCGAATACTTAAAAGACAAGATGCTAAGCGTTACTGTGGACGGAAAGAGCAAGAATATTTCCATGGATTTCCTGGGGGATGAGGAATTTAAATCTTTGATGACCCATCAGGATAGGAGCAAGTACATGGCCAGCAAGCTGCAAGAAGAGCTGGACAAAGCCTTTGGCAAGGGCAAGGTGACGGCCAGCGTGGACCCCACTTCCGCGGCGCTGAACTTTACCACCAAAGATGAGCATTCCACCATCTCTGTGGTGGGCGGCAACCTGACCAACGAGGCCCTTGGCCTGGGTGAGGGCGGCTTTAGCAACACCTTGCAGACCAGCTGGACCCTGGGCCGGGTGCTGGGCAAGGATAATTTGGACACCTATTTCAAAGAAAAAGTGGACGAGGATGGAAAGCCGGTTCTGGACGAGGACGGGAATCCCCTGAAAGTGGCCACGCTGAAGATCAACGGCATAGAGCTGGAGTTTAAAGAGACCGATACCATCCGGAATGTGCTGGATAAGATCAACGCTTCCGAAGCGGGCATTGACGCCAAGTACTCCAGCCTGACCGGCCGCTTCTCTCTAACCGCCAAGGAGACTGGCGCGGACAAAGAGATTGACATTGAGGGCGATCTGGGCAAGAAGCTGTTTGGGGGCGACCCGAATAAAAAGCACACCGGGAACTTTAACGAGGACTACGGCATGTACCTAAGACCGGGGGAAAAGGACCAATTGACATTTAAATTCCCCGGCCATACCCTTAGCTTCCAGGTAACGGCAGAGATGAGCACCGAAGATATAGTAAATAAACTGAATACCGGAGGCCGTCCTTTGGGCGGCGAAGTTGCCTACTACAATAAGTATACGGGAGCTATTGAGTTTACGGACAAAAACGGCAACCCGATAGATGTTACAATGCATCAGGGCAAAGAGGGCGATCCTTGGTATGATTGGGATCTGACCCCCCCAGAAAGCGACATCACCTACACAAAGGGCACGGACGCCACCTTTAACGTAACGGTGAACGGCGAGACCTTTGACATGAAGCGTTCCACCAACACCGTGAACCTGGACGGCATGGAAGTGACCTTGAAGGGCACCTTTGAGGATGATGGCGAGGGCGTAAGCTTTACCACCACAGCGGACAGCGACAAGATTGTGGACGCCGTCAAGGCCTTTGTAGAGGACTACAATAAGATGGTGACCGACCTGCACAACGCGTACAGCACCATGCCTTTAAAAAGGAGCAATGGCAGCTCTTATGAGCCCTTGACCGAGGACGACGAGAGCAGCATGACCGAGACGGCCATTAAGAACCACGAGGAAAAGGCCAAGACCGGCCTGCTCTTTGGCGATATGGACCTGCAGGGCCTGTACACCAAGCTGACCAGCGCTATACAGGGCGGAGAAAACATGGCCGTTTTGAAATCCATTGGTCTGGAAGTGGCCTATGGCAACGGCCTAAGCACCATTGACCTGGACGAGGATGCCCTGCGCAAGGCTTTGGACACAGACCCCGATAAGGTGAAGGACGCCTTTTCCCAGACTGTGGCCAACGGAGCTTCCAGCAATGGTTTGATGTATAACTTGAAAGACGTTTTGGAGCAGTATGGAAACACCTCCATTGCCAGCCCGGGTATTTTGGTGAACAAGGCCGGTACGCCGCTGTCCTCTTACTCTCTAAGCCATAATGAGCTCAACGACCAGCTGCAAAACTTGAATAAAGAGATCGAGAGCTGGCAGGACAAGATGAGCGACCGGATTGACTACTACACCAATCAATTTACCCGTCTAGAGCAGCTGATCAGCCAGATGAACTCTCAGAGCTCCATGCTGGCCGGTCTTGCCGGCGGCTACTAAGCCCCCGTTGGCAATGAAAACAAATAACCGCAAAAGAGGTTGCTATGGAACACAATGCATACCAGCAATACAAAGAGCAGTCTATTAACACCATGACCCCCAGCGAACTGCTGTTACTGCTGTATGACGAGCTGACTAAAAATCTGATGCGCTGTAATCTGGCCTTGGAGCAGAAGGAGTACGAAATTTTGGAAGAGGCTGCGGATAAAAGCACGGATATTATTCGTTATCTAGATGATACGCTGGACAGCCAATACGCCATCAGCCGTGACCTGCATCGGCTTTATGATTACTTTGAGTACCAGATGAACCGGGTGAAAATTGGCCGCAACAAAAAGGCGCTGGATGAAATACGCCCCATGGTGAGCGACCTGCGGGACAGTTTCCGAACCGCGGTAAAGACCTGCGCCGAGGAAGAAAAGCAGGGCCAGACGGCGGCTTCCACCTAAATAAAGAGGAGGACAGACATGGACGGACGCACCTTGGATGAGCTGTTTTTAAAACAGAGGCAGCTGTATGTGCGGTTGGTTGAGTTTGAAGATCTGACCATGCAGCTGGCCAATGCTGTGGACCGGCGGGATGAAGTGTCTGTGCAGATGCTGCTGGATATGCGGGAAGAGCCTGCCCACCGGCTGCAAGAGGTGGATCAGGGGCTGCGCCGCCGCTTATTGGAGCTGCCGGAGGAGGACGCCATTCGCGCCCGGGAGATCCTGGAAGGGGGCGCGCACCGGGAACCAGCGGAAGAGAGGCTTTGCCAGCAGGTCTCCCAAAACAAACGACTGATTGAACGATGTGTAGAGCTGGATAAGCGCATCAGTCTGCGGATGGACGGCGCAAGATCTATTTATAGCAAATATAGATAGTGGCAAGCGGTTGACCTGGTACGGAAAAAGCGAAACGACACAGAGGGCCTGAAAATGAGCCCCAGGCAAAATGCCGCCCGGAGTGATGTCCAGGCGGCATTTTTGCGCGAAAAGGTTGATGGATGGGTTGAGAGTGGAGAAAACCAGTGGCCCCTGTGTTAAAAATCTGCCAAAGGCGGGAGAGCCGAACGGCGGTGTGCTGGGTCGAAATTTATCTTGTATGGTGTGAGAGACAGTGCTATAATATAGTTATAGTAACACCCTTGAAAATCGCTATGTGCCGATTTTCAAGCTGGGCAACTGGGCTGCCTGGTTCAAAAGAGGTATTCTACCGCTTTTGAACGGTGTTAACCATATAGCTTGGGACAGGGTGTGTAGAGCAGAGAACCTTTACACAGGAAGGGGCTTGTTGATAAACCACAGCCGCGCGCCGTCTCCATTGCTGGCCGCGGCTTCGTCTATAATGAGCTGCGGCTCCCACTGGGCCAAGCTGTTTTCCCGGCTGTTTGGGTCAGCTACCAGCACATGGCCGGTAGGGGTGGAGCCATGCAGCACGATGAAATGGCCGCTGTTGGTAAAATGCCCGGGTCCCACCAGGGCCACAGCCATGCCGCCAAGGTTTAGGTGCTGGCGCAGCTCCTTGATAGTGGCCAGTTTCGCGTCTTTATATCTTAGTCCAAAGGCTTTGGCTGTTCCCTCTACAATGTCAGGATACGAGCCGCTGCCCGGGCACCAGTAGCCCTGTCCCGCCGCCCAGGCGGCCATTTTAGCGGGGTCTGTGTCCTGGCCGGTCAGGCTGGCCACCACCATGGCCATAGCGGTGGGGCCGCAGCCATAGGGGCCAATGGGGTCGCTGCCATAAAGCTGGTTTCGCCAGGCCTCGTCCCCTTGGTTAAAATAGACGCAGGGCGTACCGCCTGTTAGCAGGGTGCGCCCGTTCTCCTCCCGAAATCGGGTGACGGCGGGCGCCGCGGCTTCGGGCGTATTCCGAACGAAGATTTCTTCCGCCAGCTGGGGTACCTCTGGCAGGGGCCAGGGCATGGGCGAGGGCAGCGCCTGGGCGGCCCGGCCCACATCCTTTGCCACAGCGTCCCGGTGAAGGCGGGCCTGCCAGAGCTGGAACTGGGTTTGGGTATATTGGGCAGCGCGGATCACCGGCTGTACCACTGGGTCGGTGATCTTATGGTACAGGACCGGGGAAAAATAGCGGCAAAAGGCCAGCTCCATTCCGCCAATACAGAGAATGGCCAGAATGAGCGCCCAGGCCAGCCATTGGCGCAGGCCGCGGCTTTTACGAACCTTGGTATGTTTTTGTGGAAGCGGAGAGCTTTTTTTCAAAGTTTGTCCTCCAGGGGCATGGCACAGAACGAGAGACGAACCGTGCCGGTTTTAGTCAGATTATATCAAATTCGCCCGGGTTTGTAAACCCCAGCGCGGAAGGCGCTTTTAAAGGCGCAGTTTATGACCGGTCCCGCCCCAGAACGCCGGGGCGGCGGCGCGGGCCCGTATCAGCATGAATATTTAGATTGCTCTGGTTTTTATTACAATGGAAACGTAAATCGATTTTTTGATAACCGGAAGATCCATTCTGGGAAGGAGCCATCCTGTTATGCCAACCATCCGACTGGACAATGTTTCAAAAATTTATAAAGGTTCAAAAAAAAGCAACAAGCGCTTTGAGACCCTCTCACATGTAAGCCTTCAGGTAGAGCAGGGGGAGTTTGTATTTTTTGTGGGCAGCCGGGGGGCCGGCAGCAGCACTCTGCTCAATTTGATTGCGGGGGAGCTCCAACCCGATGGGGGTGCGGTATACCTGGACCAGGTAAACCTGGCCAAGCTGAACCGCCGCCAGGAGCGCAAGCTGAAATATATTTTTGGCAAGGTGCCGCAGATGACGGCCCTAAACCGCACGGCCACGATTTTTGAAAATCTCTGCCCGCCCGGCCGCCTGGGAAAGGTGGGCGGAGCGTTGACAGACGGTCCGCTGATCACCAAGGCCCTGGGGCTGGTGGGGATGCCGGACTGTGAGGACCGGTATCCGGCGGAGTTCACGGTATCAGAATGCAGGCGCATTGAGCTGGCAAAGGCCATCCTTTACAGCCCGCCCATCCTGATATTGGACAAGATGACGGACCGAATGGACGACGACAGTATTTGGGACACCATGCACCTTTTGGGTGAGATGAACCGCCGGGGCACCACCATTTTAATGGCCACTCATGCCAAGCAGTTTGTAAACATTATGCGAAAGAGGGTGGTAACCATTGTAGATGGAAAAATTGTGGGAGATGTGGCAAAGGGCCGGTTTGGCGACATTGTGTAAAGCGGCCGCTCTTTACAAACCAGCCGGCGTAAAGTTGTTAAGCTTTACAATCTGGCTTTGGCACAGCCGGTTAACTGGAATATTTTCGGATAATGCAAATTATGGTTTGACAGGCCCGCTTTTGGGGTATATAATTAAGAAATGAAGCCGGACCTCAAGAAATTTTATAGTCGTTATGGCAGCTGTTTGTTGACAAGCGCTCCAAGATGGCTTATAATAGGATGGCAGGTCTACGGCTGGATCGTGTGGGAAACAGCGGAAAGCAGCGTACAGCCTAGGAAACACCCGCCGCGGCCCGCTAAACAATGAACCAAAAGAGAAGGAGGAGCAGTCATGCTCAAAAACATGAAAGTCAAGATGAGCCTTATCATGGGCTTCTCGGTCACCGTTCTGGTCAGTATAGTGATTGTCATTACTTCGCTGATCATCATGAACATGCAGTCCAGCAGCTACCAAAAGATTATTGACACCAATATCAAAGCCAGTACGCTGGTAAGGACCTGCCGGCTGGAGGTTAACGTGGTAGCCCGTCACCTGCGAGACGCCACTTTGGCCAACGAGCCCGACGATATTAGCAATTCTGAAGCCCAGGTGAACGAGCATTTGAAGCTTTTGGAAGGCTACATTACCGAGCTGCGCGATATTCACGCCTTGAAAGACGAGACCAGTCTGAATAACTACATATCTGCTGTGCAGGTGTGGGGCGGCGAGGCGCCGGATATTCTGGCCGAGGCCAAGGTAAATAATGACGAAAAGGCTGTTTCTATGCTGCAAAATGATTGCAGCCCAGCCCTGGCCAAGGTGGATGAGGCCGCCAGCCAGTTGCAGGAGGAAATTACCACTGACCAGGATAATGTGGTAAAGCAGCAGGAAAATCTGGTGATGATTTCCATTGTTTCTATCATCGCCGCGCTGGTGTTGGCCACGATTCTGGTCATGTGGCTGGAGCTGCGCATTATCCGTAACATTACGGGTCCGGTCACCGAGGTCCGCACCGCGCTGATTGGTTACAGCGAGGGCAACCTGGATATTCCCGTAAACTTTGAGAGCAAGAACGAGCTGGGCGATATGTGCGCCGCTTTGCGTAGCAGCCAGCGGACACTTAGCAATGTAATTAATGATACCAACCGGCTGCTCCAGGCCATGGCGGACGGCAATTTTGATATACGCACCCAAGCGGAAGAGGACTATGTGGGAATCCTTAGCGGCCTGCTTTCCGCCATTCGGGGCATTAATCAGAATCTAAGCACCACCCTATCTCAAATTCAGTCTTCTTCCGACCAGGTCTCTTCTGGCGCGGATCAGGTTTCTAACAGCGCGCAGACCCTGGCCCAGGGTGCGACCCAGCAGGCCAGCGCCGTGGAGGAGCTTTCTGCCACCATTACCGAGATTGCCCAGGGGGCCGAAGAGGGCGTCAGCCTGGCCCGGGATTCCAGCCAGCTTTCCAATGACGCCAGCGCCCAGATTACGGTGTGCAGCGATTTGATGCAGAGCACGGTTAGCGCCATGAACGACATTAAGGCAGCCGCCGAAGAGGTGGGCACCATTATTGATACGATTTCCAACATCGCGTTCCAGACCAACATCCTGGCTTTGAACGCGGCTGTAGAGGCGGCCCGGGCAGGTGTGGCCGGCAAGGGCTTCGCGGTGGTTGCCGACGAGGTGCGCGTGCTGGCTTCTAAGTCTGATGAGGCCTCTCGTGCCACAAAAGAGCGCATTGAGCACGCCATTAACGCGGTGCAAAAGGGCAGCGCCTATGTGGCCGATGTTTCCGAGGCTTTGGATAAGACGGTGGGTATGGTGAACGGCGCGGTTGCCAAGATGGGTGACGTGGCCGACGCCAGCGAACACCAGGCAGAGTCCATTGAGCAGATCCGTGAGGGCATTAGCCAGATTTCCGCGGTGGTGCAAAGCAACTCCGCTACCAGCGAAGAGAGCGCCGCTGCCAGCGAACAGCTGTCCTCTCAAGCTCAGCTGATGGATCAGTTGATGAGCAAGTTCCGTCTGCGGGAGTACAGCGAGGGTAATACCCCCGCTCCTGTACATACTAGCTCCGTGGGCTCCAGCGATAACTTTGGCGGCAGCGCGGGCTACGACAAGTATTGATTGCCTGGCCGCCAAGGAAGATTCGAGTAAAATAGTTAAGTATATACCGGGCGGTCTGATATTGTAGGCCGTCCGGTTTTGCGATACAACGAAAGAGGGCGGCGGTTACGGGGGAGACTGATTTGAGAGTATGTAAGCGCTGTAAAGCTGGATGCTTGCTCTGGAGGAGAAAATTTGATTTGCTAAGAGGTGATTGCTTTGCCGGAGGTCTTAAAAGAGCAGGAGGCGGGTACCGTATTCGCCCTGGATATAGGAACGCGGAGCATTATCGGAATGCTGGGCCATGGAGAAAACGGCCGTTTCTGTGTAACAGCCATTGAGAAAGAGGAGCATGGCCGCAGAGCGATGCTGGATGGACAGATTGTGGAAATTGAGCAAGTGTCCGCGGTGGCCAGAGAAGTGGTGCGCCGGCTGGAAGAGAAAACCGGCATCCGGCTGCGTCGGGTATGTGTGGCCGCGGCAGGCCGTGCGCTGAAGTCCAAGTCGGCGGGTTTTCAGCTAAGCTTTGACGAGCTGCGCCGGGCTGACGAGGATGTTATTGGCCAATTAGAGGCTGGCGCTGTCTCGGAAGCGGAAAAATTGGTGGCGGCCGAAAGTGCCGGGCAGGGCCGGTTTTACATGGTGGGCTATACGGCCCGCCAGTATGTGGTAGACGGGTACCCCATGGCGAATTTATTGGACCACCGGGGGCAGGTCTTTCAAGCAGATGTGGTAGCTACCTTTTTGCCTAGCGGCGTGGTGGAGAGCCTTTACGCGGTGATGGGCAGGCTGGGCCTGGAGGTCTCCAGCCTGACGCTGGAACCGATTGCCGCCCTAAACGCGGCAATCCCTGGGGACATCCGCCTGCTGAATCTAGTGCTGGTGGATATTGGCGCGGGTACCTCTGACATTGCCGTGTGTCGAGAGGGCAGCGTGGTGGGATACACCATGGCTACCGTGGCAGGGGATGAAGTTACCGAGCTACTGATGCGCAGTTTGCTAGTGGATTTTAAAACCGCAGAACGGTTGAAGATGGGGCTGGGTTCGGTGGAGCCCATTCAATATCCCGACATCTTGGGCATTAAGCATGAGATTACAAGTGATAATTTGGCGGAGCTTTTGCAGCCTGCTGCCCAGCGCTTGGCCAAGGAGATTGCCGCTAGTGTACTGGAACTAAACGGTGGAGTTCCCTCCGCGGTATTTTTGGCAGGAGGCGGCAGCAAGCTGCTGGGCCTGCCCCAGATGGTGGCCGCCGAGCTGGAGATGAGCGAGGCCAGGGTTGCTCTGGCGGGGAACCATTTTGGAGACAGCGCTTTTTCAGAAGAATACGACCTGAACGATCCAGAGTACGCCACGCCCCTGGGCATTGGAACCTCGGCGGCGCTGGGAATGATTAACGACAGTTATATGATTACCCTTAACGGCCTGCCTGCCAAGCTGTTCCGCAACGGCACCCTAAATCTGCGGGACGTGTTGCTGATGAACGGCTTTCACTATGCGGACATGATGGGCAGGACCGGGGCCAATCTATCTTTCACCTTAAATGGCCGGCGAGAATTCTTCCGGGGAATGCCAGGGGTGGAGTCCCGCATGATGATTAATGGGGAGGAGGCCCAGCTTTCTACCGTGGTCCAGGCAGGGGACCGCATCGACTTTACGCCAGCGCGGCCCGGCGTCTCTGCCAGCCAGACCCTTGCCCAGCTGCTGGGCGAGGACTTCTCCGGCCTGGTAACTGTCAACGGGGAGGCAATGGAGCTTAGCTATTCCATTCGCCAAGGCGACGCGGTAGAGACCGCCGGTGGGGAGATTCCCCGCCGAGACGGCCCCGGCGCCTCCCAGCCGCAGCCCACCATAAAGGCAGAAGCTCTTGCGGGGGGTACAACCGAGAGGCGCGGACCCAGGCCATTATCAGAGGGAAAAGGACGGCCCGTGCCAGCCACAGAGCCTGTAAAGGAAGCGTCAGCCGCGCCCAAGGAGGCGGCTTCTGTAAAGGAAAAAGACGCTACAGAAAAGACGCTCCCGCCGCCAGTCAAGGCTGTAGAAGAGAATACCGAGCGTCCGGCCGGCCCCCAGGCGTCTCCAGGCAAAGTGGAGGAGGCCCGGCTGGCGGAAGAAAAAACGCCCCGGGAAAAGCCCCTCCCCCTGGTAGAGGCTGCCCCTGAAAAGGCGGTGAAGAGCGCCCCTCTGGCGGAAAAGCCTGCGGCGGCGCTTCAAGAGAAGAAAGCCATAAATCCAAAGCCTCTGGTCCCAGCCCGACCGGTGGAAGAGCCTGCGGGACAGCTCTCCTTTGACCGGGGGTTGCTGGTGGTACTGAATGGCAAACCCCTGCACCTGCCCCCCAAAACCCAGGGCGGCGACTATTTTTTGATGGATGTGCTGGAGTATTCTGGCCTGGACTTTAGCCGTCTGGAGCGCCCGGTGGATTTAAAGGTGAATGGGGTGGAGGGGCAGTTTAGCCAGATGCTGCACAGAAACGACCAGATCACCATAAAATATAGAGATTAGAAAGACGTGGTATAAAATGAAGCACAAAGGTTTTTTACCGGTTTTGGCGGCAGCGGTTCTTACCCTGGCGCTGGCCGCCTGTGGAGGCGGCGGTAATTCCTCCAGCTCGGGGCTGGCCCCGGCAGAGGGGTCCGAAGCGGCCAAAGAGTCCTCCGTAGCGGCGGAAGGCTCCAGCAGTGGCTTGGAGGCTTCCTCGGCTGGAGCCAGCTCGGAGGAGCAGCGGCACATGATGACAGTGGATGAAACGTTGGAGTACTTTGCCACCCTGGACCCTGCCGCCCTGGGGCTGGAGAAAGCCAGTATGGGGGAGTACCAGACCTATCCCAATGAAAAGGCGGTGCCTGTGGATGGGCTGCCCTGCATGAAAGTGGTGGTCTATTCTGGTACAGAGGAGGGAAACAACGTGCCAGAGGCAACTTTTCTGGTGGCCCGGGACGGCACGGCGATTTACCGGCTGGAAGGGGACATAGCGGAAAAAATCGAGTTTTAGCAAAGCTCATTTCCCTGGATATATTTTTCTTCTTGCTCCAATATATATAGGATTAGGCTGACGGTGGGAACAAATCCCAGGGAGAAAATTGGGGGAAGGTATTGCGGAATTTGTGGAAACATGTTATACTAGTGTATATCTGAAAATGGGGCATTTATCTGAACTCCGCCCTAAAACTGTAAAAGCCTGGCTGGAAAACGCGTTTTTCCCGCCAATGCGGGCTTTTCAGCCCTGTTATTCGCCGCCCGCGTGGGGAACGCATTGATGGTTTTCCCCAAACGGCGGCCACCCTGAACAGGGGAAAGCCTGATGTGCAAAGATGTAATTTGCGCGGATGATAAAGTGCCGCGTGAGAAAGAAATTTCCTGCGCTATGGAAAGGGGACAGATCAATGAATGGACTGACCAACAACAGTATGCGGATGATGGAGCGTTCCATGGAGTTTCTGTGGACCAAGCAGGCCGCGCTGCTGGATAATATCAGTAATGTGGAGACACCCAACTACCGGCCAAAGCTGGTCACGTTTGAGGAGCAGTTCCAGGCCAGCCTGGAGGCCGCGGACCACGGCCGAAATAAAGTGAGTAAGCAGACCATGCGCAAGGCCATTGAGGACGCCCAGTGGGATGTGGAAGAGCTGGAAGAGGTGACCCGTATGGATGATAATGGGGTCAATATCACAGAGCAGATGACCGAGCTTCTGCGCAACTCTTACCAGATGCAGTATGTGTACCAGAGTATCAATAGTGATCTTAGCGTCCTGCGCACCGCCATGGGCTAAGACGCGTCACACAGCTTGGAAGAAGGATAGCGCCAAAGGCAAATGCAAAGGACTTTTGCCCCCCCCCAAGACCGCCGGGCGCTGTGAAAGGATTCTTTATAAAGAAAGGGAAGGATGAGAACAATGGCGTTTTTAGGTACCATCAACATAATCGGCTCTGGACTGACAGCGGAACAGCTTCGGCTGGATGTGATTTCGGAAAATATCACGAATCTAAACACGACCCGCACGGAAAACGGCGAAGGCCCATACCGCCGGAAGGTTGTGGTGTTTGAGGCCCAGAGCGGCCGGGACAGCTTCCGCATGGCAATGGCCAACGCGATGGGCGCTTCCAACCGGGGCAGCGAGGCCACGGCCGGGGTACAGGTGACGGAGATCCGTGAGGATGACCTTACCGATTTTCCGCTGACATACGACCCCACCCACCCCGACGCCAATGAGGAAGGCTATGTACAGATGCCAAACATCACCCTGGTAAAAGAAATTGCGGACGCTATGGCGGCCACCCAGGCATATTCCGCCAACGTGACGGCTTTCAACACGTTGAAGAGCGTGATCGCCAAGGGACTAGAGATTGGCACACGTTAAAAGTTCCACAAGATAAATTTTTTAAAAGAATCAAACTTTTCGGAAATTTATAATTTGTGCCCTTGTCAATACCGTATAAAACATGTATAATATAGAGGGTTTTGGCTTGCTTTTATTAAGCGCGCCCTAAACGCAGGAAGGAAGGATTCGCTATGATTCAATCAATTGGGCCTATCACCTCGCTATTTGAGCCAAAAGAGACCGAACAGGCTGGACAGGCCGGCGGCAGCTTTGGAGATATTTTTAAGATGGCCATTGACGCGGTGAAGGAAACCGACGCTGAAAAGACGCAGTTACAGTACTTGATGGCCACCGGACAGCTGGATAACCCCGCGGAGCTTAGCCTGGCCGCCAGCAAGTATGAGCTTTCTGTAAACCTTTTGGTGCAGCTGCGCAACCGCGCCCTGGACGCTTATAACGAGCTGATCCGTATTACCCTGTAAGGGCCGGCGGGCCCCTGGGTGAAGGGTACGCTGGGTTTTGCATGAAAAGAGCGGTTCTGTCATTATGGGGAGCGCTGTTTTCATGCAAAGCGGGTGTTACATGGAACAAAGCCGGTTTAGGAGGTTTAGCCAAGTGGGAGACAAGGCAAAAGATATATGGTTAAAGACAAAAGACACGGTGGGCGGCCTAAATAAGACCGTTAAAATCGTGTTAGTTGCCGTGCTGGTGGCCCTTTTGGTGGGCTTGGCGGTGTGGATGGCGGTACAGTCTAACACCGAGTACAAGGAACTGTTTACAGAGCTGACCGCGGACGACATGAGCGCCGTCTCGAAATATTTAAGCGATGCGGGGGTTACTGACGTTAAGTTTCAGGATAATAACACAATTATGGTGCCTGCCGCCCAGGCGGACAGCCTAAAGGCGAAGGTGCTGGCAGCCGGCTACCCGGACTCGGGCAGCAACTATAAGCTGTACCTGGGAAACGTCAGCGCTCTTTCTACCGAGTCGGACCGGTCCCAACTGAATCTTTACCAGCTGGAAAGCAGCCTGTCGGGCCTGATCCGCCGTTTTGAACAGGTACAGGACGCGGTGGTAAAGCTGGCCCCTGGCGAGGACAGGCGTTATGTATTAAGCCCGGACGATACGGTGACCGCCTCGGCCACGGTGCAGGTGACCACCAAGAACAATGAGATGCTGGATGAGTCCACGGTAAAATCCATCCGCAACGCGGTGGCCCACGCCATGGCGGGGTTGTCCGTGGATGAGGTGGCGGTTTCGGACACCAATGGCAATACATACGAGAGCAACGGAAACAGCTTTAACAGTACCACGACCTCCAAGCTGAAGATGGAGATGGAGGACTACTGGAATAAGAAGGTGCAGAAGCAGGTGATGGAGGTGCTGGAGCCTATTTTTGGCTCTGGAAACGTCCATGTGGCGGTGAACAGCACCTTTGACGTGAGCAACTCTACATCGCAGTCCAAGGAGTTTACACAGCCGGAGGGCTCGGAGGAAAACGCGGGCTTAATTAACCATAGAGAGTCTGAATTTGGTTTGACTCCTGGCGAAGGTGGTATTGGCGGTGTGCCAGGCACTACAGATAATGCGGATGTTCCCAATTATGTGGAAAATCCCCAATTAAACGGCGACGAACAGCAATTTAGCGGTCGCTCCGAGAAGGATTATAGCATCAATGAAAAAATCACCCAGCAGGAGAGCAGCGGCCCCACTCTGACGGACCTGACGGTTTCGGTGACGTTAAACAGCAGCGTACCTAACACCACCAACCCCGATGACCTGGTGGCCCACGTGGCCCGGGCAGCGGGAATTAACGCGGCGGTGCAGGACGAGAAGGTCTCTATTGTAACCCACGCGTTCTATGATCCCAACGAGGACATCCCGGCAAACGTCACACCCATTCCCAATCCCTTCGCCGACCTGCCCCTGTGGGTCTATCTGGCGCTTTTGGCGGGCCTGTTCCTGTTCATGGTGCTGTTTACTGTGTTTGTATTGCTGGGCCGCAGGCGGAACCGCCGGCGCTACCAGCCCCTGGATCCCGTCGCGGTGGAAGGCCCCGAGCTGCCTATAGTGGAAGAGCCCGTTCAGATGCCGGAACCCGAGCCCGCCGGGGCAGATATTATGGATGTGCACACCGAGCGCAGTATGGAGCTGCGTAAGAGTGTGCGTGAGCTGGCCGAAAGCAGCCCCGAAATTGCTGCTCAGGCTATTAAGGCTCTGCTGAGGGGAGATGACGAGGACAATGGCTGATAAGCCGAAGAAAGCAAAACGAGGCGAAGTGGCGGTGCTGGAACTTCCGGAACCGGAACCTCCCGTAGTGGTGGAAGAGCCCCCCCGACCCTCGCTGATTGACGCTATGAGCGGCGCACAAAAGGCGGCGGCGGTCATTGTTTCCCTAGGTGTTGATAAGGCCTCGCAGCTTTACCAGTATATGGAGCCAGAGGATGTAGAGGCTATCACCCTGGAGGTAGCTAAGCTGGGCTATCTGGACGCGGATTCCACCGAGGCGGTGCTGAACGAGTACTACCAGATGTGCATGACCAACAAGGCGGTCACCGAGGGCGGTTTGGAATATGCCAAAACCGTGCTGGAAAAGGCCTTTGGCGCACAGACAGCCTCGACCCTACTGGATAAGGTAACCAAGTCTTTAAAAAACCGGGAGTTCGCCTTTATGAACAAGGCCGGAGACAAGGACTTGTTTTCAGCGCTGCAAAACGAACGCCCCCAAACCATTGCCCTGGTGCTCTCTTATGTGGAGCCGGATAAGGCCGCGGCCGTGGTGGCCCAGCTGGACCCAGACACCCAGGTGCGGGTGGTGGAACGCATTGCCAACATGGACAGCGCTTCGCCGGTGGCTGTAAAGATTATTGAGGCGGAAATGTCCAACAAGTTCGCCAATATCTTCAGCAGCAGCAACGTACAGGTGGGCGGCATAGACTTCGTGGCCGACGTGATGAACAATGTGGACCGGGTCAGCGAAAAGACCATTTTCGACGGCCTTACTATGTACGACGCGGTGCTGGCCGAGGAGATCCGCAAGCGTATGTTCGTATTCGAGGACATTGTCACCATGGACGACCGTTCGGTGCAGCGCTTTGTGCGCGACTGCGACACCCACGACCTGGTGCTGGCCCTCAAATCTGCCAACAGCGAGGTGGCCAACAAGCTGTTCAAAAACATGTCTACCCGTTTGGCCGAGTCTATCCGGGACGACCTGGAAATTACCACCAATGTGCGCATGAAGGACGTGGACGACGCCCAGCAGAGAATTGTGGGTGTTATCCGCGACCTGGAAGCCCGAAACGAGATTATCATTCTCAAGGGCGGCAAGGACGATATTATTGCTTAAAAATAAGAGCGGCTGTGGGAAATATGGCGCTGCCGTCCAGGCTCCATGGGCCTGCGCGGCCCTTCTCATGGAACGCAAACGGGGTCTTAGACCCAGCGGAGCATGTACACGGAATCTTTATTGTAAGAATATAGTATATTATTGGAACAGAAAGGGGAAAGGCCATGGCGGGCATATTCAAACGCTTTGTTAATATCGCGGCGGACAAATATGTGTTTCCCGACGCAGAAGAACTGGCTGTGGCCGAGCCCCAAGCCCCCGGAGAAGAAGCCCGGGAAGAACCTTTGGACCAGGAACAGGAGAAGGCCGCTGAAAAGGAACCAGAGCCGGAACCCACTGCCATTGACTTTGCCCAGATACAGGCAGAGGCCATTTTAGCCCAGGCTGAAAAGGACGCGGAGGCCGCCAAGGCCAAGGCCCTAGAGGAGATTCAGGTTGAGCTGGAGGAGCTGCGCCGCCAGGCCAGCATGGATGGATATAACGCCGGCTATGCCCAAGGGATGGCTGACGGAGGCAGGGAGGCCCAAAAGCTGCTGGAAGAAAAAGCCGCGGCCCAAGAGCGGGAAGTGCAGAAATTTTTGAAAGAAGCGGTTCGGGCCCGGGACCAGCTGCTGGAGGACAGCAAGCAGGAACTGAAGGAGCTGGCCTTGGCCATTGCCGAAAAGGTGATACGTGTCAGTCTGAAGAGCAGCGGAGACATCCTCATTCGAATGATTGAGTCGGCTACGGCCAAGCGCCGCCGGTGCGAGTGGGTGCAGATCTATATTGCCGGGTGTGACGCCCGGGCCTCGGCCTCTACCATGCCAGAGCTGACCCAGGCTCTTTCCCGTCTCTCGGACCGGGTGCGTATTATCCCCATGGCGGACGATGAGTCCGGCACCTGTATCATTGAAATGCCGGATGAGATTTTGGATGTAAGCGTGTCCACCCAGATGGATAACCTGCGGGGGCTGCTTTCTGAAAGCGAACCTGACAGGCC
Organism: Acutalibacter intestini; assembly: GCF_034334985.1. Lineage (NCBI taxonomy): Bacteria > Bacillati > Bacillota > Clostridia > Eubacteriales > Acutalibacteraceae > Acutalibacter > Acutalibacter intestini. Next base: position 176,670 of record NZ_JAWXXL010000001.1, read on the forward strand.
CGGCTGGCCGGGATAACAGGAGAGGCAAATGTTTCAAGAAACCATCAAACAGGTTCAACAGGCCGAGACCATTGGCCATACTGGAAAAATTGAGAATATTGTGGGCATGTCTATTGAGGCCAGCGGAGGCAGGGCCGCCGTGGGGGATATCTGTCGCATTTACAGCGGCGAGTCCGGAGGACAGATCCCCGCAGAGGTGGTGGGCTTTAAAAACGACCGAATGCTTCTCATGCCCTATGGTGAGATGACAGGAATTTCCTCGGGCAATTTTGTGCGCAACACGGGCCGCCAGCTACAGCTAAAAGCTGGATCCTTTTTAAAAGGACGCATTATCAACGCTCTGGGCCAGCCCATTGATGACAAAGGCCCCTTTGAGGGGGGCGACACCTATTATCTGGGCAGCAACTATATTAACCCCTTAACCCGCCCGCCTATCCGGGAGCGCATGGAGTTTGGGGTAAAGGCCATTGATGGGCTTTTGACAATTGGCAAGGGACAACGTATGGGGATCTTCGCGGGTTCTGGCGTGGGAAAGAGTACGCTGATGGGCATGATTGCCAAGAACGTGAAGGCGGACATCAACGTGATTGCCCTGGTAGGCGAACGTGGCCGCGAGGTCCTGGAGTTTGTGGAAAAGGACCTGGGGGAAGAGGGTATGGCCCGGTCTGTGCTGGTCGTGGCCACCTCTGACCAGCCCGCTATGCTGCGAAAAAAGTGTCCCACAGTGGCCACGGGTATTGCGGAGTATTTCCGGGACCAGGGCCTGGACGTTTTACTCATGATGGATTCTTTAACTCGTTTTGCCATGGCCCAACGAGAAGTGGGCCTGGCTGTGGGAGAGCCCCCGGTGGCTAGAGGCTACACGCCGTCGATTTATGCGGAGCTGCCCAAGCTGCTGGAGCGCAGCGGAAACTTCCGGCGGGGCTCTATTACCGGCATCTATACCGTGCTGGTAGAGGGAGACGATACCAACGAGCCTATTGCCGACACAGTGCGCGGTATTTTGGACGGCCATATTGTGCTAAGCAGAGGCTTGGCCGCGGCCAACCACTACCCGGCCATTGACATTGGGGCAAGCATTTCCCGTTTGATGGTGGAGCTGGTGGACGACCGGCACAGACAATTGGCCTCCCGGCTGCGGGATATTATGAGCGTATACAACCAGAACGCGGACCTAGTGTCCATTGGCGCGTACAAAGCGGGCACGAACCCAAAGCTAGACTTTGCTCTAACAAAAATTGACCGGATTAACGAATTTTTAATGCAGGGAACTATGGAAGCTTTTAGCTATGAGCAGTGTTTGGAGCAGATGGAAAAGATTTTGGCTGGAAGGTAGAGCCAGCGCTTTGGTTTAAATAAATATTTTAATGATAAGCTGCGAATTTTAGGGGGGCTGCCGTTATGAAAAAGTTTAAGTTTCAGCTGGACACCGTGCTGCGCTATAAGCTGCAAGTGCTGGATATCCGGCTGGCGGAACACGGCACCGCTTTGGCGGCGGTGCGCAAACAGGAGAGAATTTTGGAGCAGGCCACCAACCACCGCCTGGCTTGTGAGGAGGAGTACCGCCAGAAAAAGGCGGAGGGGATTACCATTGCGGATTCTATGAAGTATGAGACCGGCATAGAGGTGCTGGAGAAAAATGTGCGGCGGGAGACCGCTAAACTGAAACAGCTGCAAAAGGCAGAGGAGGAAAAACGCGCTGCCCTGGTGGAGGCGAAGCAGGAGACCCAGTCTTTGGAAAAGTTGAAGAGTATTAAGCGGGGAGAATATGACAGCGCCCTGGCAAAGGCAGAGGAAAAAGAGATTGACGACCTGGTAATGGCCAGGCGCTCGGCGGCTAGCCGGGAAATGGAAGAGCAGGTTTTCTTTTGATTACAAGACCGGAAGAGAGGGAACGCCAAGTGCGGACCGTCTCTTTGGTAGAAGATATAGCATATACATAGAAAGGAGGCGATAACCATGAACATTGATATGATGGTGCAAAATCTGTTGGCCGACATTGCCAGTGTCCCCCAGACGAACGCCGGACAGAGCGGTGAAGGCGAGGACTTTGACGCTTTGCTGCGCCAGCAGACCAAGATCAACCAGCCCCAAAAGCCCGCGGAAAAGCCCAAGGATAAGCAGCAGGCGGAAAAGCCCAAAGAGGACAGCACCCAGGAGGAGATCACCCAGGAAGGCTACGAGGTAGCCGTCGGCTTGGTGACCTCTCAGCCTGTGGTGCTGTTTGACGTGGTTGTGCCCGCTGTCCAGGGCGAGGTAGCGCAGGAACTTCCTTCTGTAGAGGTAGCGCAGGGAATGGAGCAGGTCCCCACGGACCAGGGCCAGCAGCTTATAGCAACAGAAGTCGGCGTGAGCGCCCAGGTCCAGGAGGAGCCAGTTCAGGCGGAAAAGCCCGCCGCTGAACCTGTGGCGGAGCTGAATATGGCTCCCGAGACAGAGGAAGCGCCGGATGCTCCTGTGGTGAAGGTCGTGCAGCCCCAAAGCCAGGAGGCTGACGCCCAGGAGATGGACCTGAACCAAAAGGCCCCAGCCCAGGCAGGGGAAGCCAAGCCCCAGTTTAAGGGGGATGAACTGCCCCAGGACCTGGAGGTACAGACCCAGAACAGCCAGCCCCTGTTCCGGCAGGACAGTCCCACGCCGGTGAAGGTGGCGGAAAACTATGAGCCTGTGGAGCTGGAAGAGAGCACCGCCGGCGAGCAGCTTTCGGCCCGGGTGACCGACGCCCTGGAGCAGGGCCTGCCGAAGGTGGAGCTACAGCTTTCTCCCGCCAGTCTGGGCAACCTGACGGTGGAGATCAGCAAGGACGTAAACGGCCAGCTAAACATTGTATTCCGACCGGAAACAGCCCGGGCAGCGGCGCTTTTGAGCAACACCAGCTTCCATTTGGGCCACCAGAACGCGGACGGCAGCTATGACCTGGCCAAGCAGGCGGTGGTGATGATTGTACACCCAGAGGAACCCAAGGACACCAACCAGTTCTTGAACCCAGATGGCCAGAACCGCCAGCGGCACCAACAGGAGCAGAGAGAGAAGAAGCGCAAGGGCGCTTCGGAAGAGTTCCTGCACCAGCTGCGGCTGGGCCTGGTGGGCGTGCAGGGCTAAGGTGGAAGAGCGCCCAGGCCTGGGCAAAACCGCCAGAGGCGGCCCTGGGGCCCGGGTCTTCCACAAGAGCCCCCAGCCCAAACCTTACAACAAATTATTACGAAAGGCGGGAAACAACACATGGCGAACGCTGGTATGCTGGACCTGAACAACGTACTGAAAACCAATTCGACCACAAAAAAGGCGACCCAGAGCACCAACAAAAAGGCCGGCACCGAGCTGGACATGAACGACTTTTTGATCTTGATGGTGGCCATGTTCCAGAACCAAGATATTGACAACGCCGCGTCTACCACGGATATGATGAACCAGATGGTACAGATGTCTGTGGTGCAGGCCATTACCAATATCAACACCCTGATTGACGATTCCACAGTGCTGACCTACGCGGCCTCGTTGGTGGGCAAGGAAGTGACCATTGGCAAGTACGTGAACAAGGAGCTACAGGAGATCACTGGCGTGGTTACCGGCACCGGCACCCTGAACGGCCAGCAGGTGGTGTTTATCGGCAACGACAGCTACTACCTGACCGACATTATGGCCGTGGGACGTCTGCCTGAGAAGGAGGACGACGTGAAGCCGGAAGAGCCGGAAGGGCCCGAGAAGCCCGACGGCGAGAACACCGATAAGCCTGTGGAGCCCACAGAGCCTACGGACCCGGCGGAAGGGGAAGAGGTATTTATTTCTGACGACGTTCCTGCTAACCCAGGCGAAGATCAGACTGCTTGAAAGGCTGGGTGAGAGGATATGATGGACCGGATACAGGGAGTGGCGGGCATACAGCCCAGCAGGCCCGGGCAGCAGACCGCGAAAAGCGCAGGGGGCGGCTTTGGGCAGATACTCCAGCAGGTCAGCGCCCAGAAGGAGGCGTCCATCAACTTCTCCAAGCATGCTATGAGCCGCGCGGAGGAGCGGGGCATTGAGCTAACTCCGGCGCTTATGGAACAGCTGGCGGGTTCGGTGGAAAAAGCCCAGGAAAAGGGCGCGAAGAACATTTTGGCTTTTAACGCCACCCAGGCTTTCATTATCAACGTTCCGTACAACCGGGTGATCACCACCATGAACCAGGACGAGATGAAGGAAAATATTTTCACAAATATTGACGGCGCAGTGTTGATTTGACCGGACCCAAGGACTTTTTACGGCAGAAGCCGCCGCCCGCCTGGGCGGATGGGGCGGCCTGAAAAGCCAAAAGTCCGCGTAACGCGGACCCAAGGGAGGTTAATGGCTGGGGGCCCGAATGGCCCCCGGCTGTGCGCGCCAAACAAAGGAGACGATTTTTTAATATGACAGGAGCAATGTATGCGGCCGTTGCGGGTTTGCGTGCCCACATGAGTGCCCTGAACGTAATTGGCCACAATATTTCCAACGTAAATACCAATGCTTATAAGTCTGCCCGGTATACCTTTTTAGAGTCTCTGTACTCCACGGTGCGGGGCGGCAGTAACGGCTCGGGCCAGGTGGGCGGCAAAAACCCCGCTCAGATGGGTTACGGCTCGTCCATTGGCACCATTGACCTGGACATGAGCACCAAAAACTTTACCCCCACCGGCCATGCCACAGACGTGATGATAGACGGCGACGGCTTTATTATGGTGGGCGACAAGGGCAAGGTCTTTAACAGCGAGGAGGACGTGAAGGGCCTGTACCTGACCCGCCACGGCGACCTGGCTTTTGGCCCGGACGGCTACCTGACCGATGGCCAGGGCAATGTTGTGTATGGTTTCCTTTCGGTGGAAAACCCGGTGTATACCAAGGTGATCGAAGATAATACGGACCAAACGACTGGCGCGGTCAAGATTCCCCCCCTGCCCAAAGATGGTCTAAAAGAGGACGATGCGGGCAGGTACTTTATGGACAATGGCGAACTGGTGCAGATCGTCAAAGAGGGGGATGTTCTGTCTAAAAAGGTGATTGACCAGTACACCCCCAGCCCGGTTCTGACCGCGATTCGTGCTCCCAGGGCTGGTACAGGCGCATTGACAGTGACGGTACCGGGCGATCCCGGTGCAAACCCGCCTGTTCCGGACAGTAAAAAGGCGCTGTACTCAAAGGGCGACCCCATTTATCCCCATTATGATCCTGTCACCGGCACCATTGTAGACGCCCCGGAAGATGCGGACGTCTCCGGCCGCATTGACCTGAACAGCGTGAGCATTGATGAGAACACCGGCCGCATTACCTGTACCACACAGAACGGCAAGGCCGTGGTCATCGGTACCATTGCCATCGCGAAGGTCTCCAACCCCAATGGCGTAACCCACGTCAATGGCCGGTACTACCAGGCTCTGGACGGCGCGGGCGACATGAATGTCTGCTCCATTGGTAACTCTGTTCTGAACAGCGACGACCCGGACAGTCCCTTCTATGCCCCGGACGCCCAGGGCGTAGCAAGCCGCTTTAAGGGCGAGGTGGGCATCCGCTCCGGGGGCACTTCCAAGTTCGTCAGCGGCGGCCTGGAAAGTTCTGGTACAGACCTGGCTTCTGAAATCAGTAATATGATCATGGTCCAGCGCGGCTACCAGGCCAACACCCGTATTGTTACCGTAACCGACAGCATGCTGGAAGAGCTGGTGAATATGAAGCGGTAATTTAGGCGGATAACCTAAAAAATTTTGTGACGCGGCGGGGGGAGGATTTCCAAATAAAAGTCCTTTCCCCCCCCCAGGCGGACAAGGAAAAGCGTCCAGTAAGGGGGGAAGGGCGCTTGCGGAGCCCCAAAGGCTGCCGCGGCCTTGCAAAAAACATTCCATCGAAAAAAGTTACGTAACGAGCACACGCTTCGTCTTTTCGGGGGGCTGATGGGCCCCCCGGGGACGGGGCCATAACGAAGAAGGAGGGCAAGCTTATGATCATGTTGACCAAGACCAGCGGCGAGCGCTTTCTGGTGAACCATATGCAGGTAGAGTGCATCGAGCTGATACCCGAGACCAAGGTGGTTATGATGAACCGAGACTTTTACCTGGTGCAGGAGAATGTGCAGGAGATCATCCAAAAAATCACCGATTATAACGCCAAGGTGATGGATATTCACCGGGAAATCAGCATAAACGACGAGCCAAAGCCCGCACCGGCCGCACGGCCCACCCAGCGCCCCGGCTACCGCCGGTAGGCAGGGGAATAAGAAAATGAAGGTGAAAGTTCTATGAATATTGGTTATATCATTGGTCTTGTGCTGGCAATAGCGGTTATGGTTTTGGGCATGATGGGATTCCCCACAATCCAGCCGGAGCTCATCGGCAACTTCTTCGACGGCCCCAGCGTCATGATCGTTATTGGCTGTACCATTGGTGTGGTAGTGGCCAGCTTCCCGCTTAAAGCGGTGCTGTCCCTTCCAAAGCACTTTGGGGTCATGCTGAAAAACCCCAAGCAGAAGCCCGAGACAATTATCAACCAGCTGGTGGACCTGGCCCAGATTGCCCGTAAAGACGGCCTTCTGGCCCTGGAGGAAAAGGCCAACGAGCAGGACGACCCTTTCTTTAAACAGGCCATTATGCTGATTGTGGACGCCAACGACCCGGACCGGGTGCGCATGACCCTGGAAAACGATATTGAGTGTATGTCCGACCGGCATAACGCTGTGGCGGCTTTGTATGACAAGGCCTCTGCCGTGGCTCCGGCTTTTGGTATGGTAGGTACCCTGGTGGGTCTGATTAACATGCTGAAGCGGATGGACCCCACCAGCGGGTCCAGCAACATAGGCCAGGACATGGGCACCGCCCTGATCACCACCCTGTACGGTTGTGTTTTGGCCCATATGATCTTTGGTCCCGTTGCCAACAACCTGCGTATTCGGGACGCGGACGAGGTGCTGAACAAAATGATCATCGTAGAGGGGATTACCTGCATCCAGGCCGGCGAGAACCCCAAGCTGCTGCGGGAAAAGCTTTTGACTTTCGTGGCCCAGAAGCAGCGGGAAAAAATGGGCGACGCCCCCAGTGGTTCCGGCGGCGGAGAGGGCGCGTAAGAGGCTTTGGGAAGAGTTTCCCGCAAAGCTTTGTGCAAAGGCCTCTTGACGGAAGGGGTATAAGTTTGGTATAATATTTTCGTTTGAAAAGAAGCGGGTAGGTCCTGTGGGGGCATTCCCCCCGGCCCACTGCGGTACCGCTTCGCTGTGTATGGCGGCGCGGCCATATTCAGCGAAGCGGTATTCGGCGGCATACAGGCAGCCCAGTCGGTAAAATGCACCGACAGCCGGAGAGAAACCGGCAACCGGTATGTAAATAAAGAATGGAGGTGTCTGGCTGATATGAAAAAGAAAAGTAGCGGCGGAGAAGGCGGCTCAAACTGGATGGACACCTACGGAGACATGGTTACATTGCTGCTGTGCTTTTTTGTGCTGTTGTACTCCATGTCTACCATTGATGAGAACAAATGGAAGCAGGTGGCGATGAGTTTTAACCCCAACGCCACACGAGACCAGACCAACATAGGCGGTACGGCCAGCGGTATTTTCCAAGACCCCGATGCTACGGGAGACCCGGGCGTCACCGATCCCACGGAGCTGGAGAAGGAGCAGGAAAACGTTGACCAGCAGATGGAGGACCTTTACGAGGCCATCAAGCAGTATATTGACGCTTCCGGCGTGAACATTGAAGTGACAAAAGGCGATGGCGGCGTGTTCCTCTCTATGCGCGACACCATATTTTTTGAACCCAATGAGGCGGTTATGCTGCAAGCGGGACAGAAAATACTGGAGGACCTGGCGCCTATTATAGCAAAGGTTGCGCCTTCCATTGACCAAATACGGGTCATGGGACATACGGCCTCGGTCAACGACGGCCAGCCGGCCGATATATATTTTGACTGGATGCTGTCCTCTTCCCGTGCCGCAGTGGTTGTGGCGACCCTACAGGAGCTGTGCCCTGAGCTTAATCCTGCCCGGTGGAAAACAGAGGGAAATGCCCAGTATCTGCCTGTGGCCCCCAACGACTCGGAAGAAAACCGCAGGAAGAACCGCCGCGTAGAGATGGTCATTAAGGGTAAAGACCTGCTAAACCAAATGGGCGACAGCATTGAACAGTACGAGACCCTGCGTGTGGAAGGACCCAGCAAGAGCAGTACCAGCTCGGAAGTAAGTGATGTCGAAAGCAGTTCTTCTACTGTGAGCAGCGAGAGTACTCCCCCTGCTTCCAGCAGTACTGAGAGCCAGGAGGGTTAGGCAAATGCCAGAGGTATTATCACAAAGCCAAATAGACGCCCTGCTGAACTCGATGAACAACAGCGGCGGCGACCAGTCCAAAAAGGAAGAGGCTCCGCCAGAGAAAAAGTACCGCAAATACGACTTTACCAGTCCCCGTAAATTTACCAAGGACCGGTTGAAGATGCTGAACAGTATTTTTGACAACTATTCCCGGGTGCTTACCACCCGCATTAACGGCCTGGTTCACGCGACCTGCGATATTGCCGTAGAGTCGGTAGAGGAGCAGCGGTATTTTGAGTTTTCCAACGCCTTGACGGAAAACGCGGTGTTGACCACGGCGCATTTGGTAATGAAGGGCAAGAAGGAAGAAGAGGATCCGCTATTGCTGTATCCCACCACGCCTGTGATGGTGAGCATGATGGACCGAATGACAGGCGGAAACGGCGACGTAGAAAGCCTATCGGATGACTATACATACACCGAGCTGGACCTGAAGCTGTATGAAATCTTGATACAGGACTTTGTTTCCATGATGGGCGTTACCTGGGAAAATTATATTCAGCTGGATTTTGAGTTTGGCCGGGTAGAGACCAACCCCACCCTGGTGCAGCTGATCGGTTTGGAAGAGACCGTGGTGTTGGTAGACATGAAAATGTCCTTTGAAAATGTGGAGGGCAGTATGAGCGTGGTGCTGCCGGAAGCGGTTTTGACCAGTATTTTTACAGAAATCGCGGCGGGAGCAAAGACCAAGCGGCCTGACCACCAAGACAGCGCGGAGGAGATATTCGATAACCTGCGGGATTCTACGCTGGAAATTCGGGCAGAGCTGGCCCGCACCACCCTGCGGCTGGATGACATCTACCGGCTGAACGTGGGGGATGTGATTGATCTGAACCAGAAAAAGGATGATACGCTGAACCTTTATGTGGGCGGACAGCGGTGGTTTAACGGGCTAATGGGAGTCAGCGACAAAAAGCTGGCTGTGAAGATTAAAGATGTGTACCATAACGCCGGTGGAAGGAGCAGGATACAAAATGAGCAATAATGTTTTCAAAGCTATGGAAATGAGCGCCATCGGCGAAATAATGAACATTAGTCTAGGGTCATCGGCGACGGCGGTTTCCAATTTGCTGGACCATCGGGTGGATATTACCACACCGACGGTGTCTGTGGTAGATGTAAAGGACTTTGAGCTGGGAGATATCGAACCCGCGGTAGGCGTGGAGATCAAATATGTCTCCGGCTTGGACGGCAGCAATATTATGCTGCTGCGCATGAGTGACATTAAGGTAATTGTGGATATTCTCATGGGCACGGACACCCCCCTGGAGGAGTTTGTTTTAGACGAGCTGACGCTAAGTGCCGTATGCGAAGTCATGAACCAGATGATGGGCGCGGCATCTACAGCTCTTTCAGACTTTTTAGGCCGGGTGGTAAATATTTCGACCCCAGAGACCTTTGACGTCTATGACACAGAGGCCATGAAACGGGATCGGATGCCGGTAACAGAAGGCCCTATTGTGGTAGTGCGTTTTGCGCTGACCATTGAGGACCAGCTGCAAAGTGAGTTTATGAACGTGATTTCCGTAGATCTGGCAAAGGAGCTGGTCCGGGGCTTTGGCCTGGATTTAGATGAGGATGAGCCCGCCGCGTCTCAACCAGCGGCTGCGGCTCCCGCCGCCCCAGAGCCCGCTCCGGCGGCCCCGGCCCCTGCGGGAGGAGGCGGCGGCACCCTAAGCCAGGAGGAGATCGAAAAACTGATGGCTGGGGGTGGTGCGGCAGCCCCTGCTCCGGCTCCTGCCGCTCCGGCGGCCCCGGCCCCTGCGGGAGGAGGCGGAGGCACCCTAAGCCAAGAGGAGATTGAAAAACTGATGGCTGGCGGTGGTGCGGCAGCCCCTGTACCCGCCCCCGCGCCGGCGGCCCCTGCTGCGGGAGGTGTACCGGTCCAGCAGCCCGCAATGCCCCCTCAGCAGCCCATGATGCCTATGATGCCCCCGATGCCGACGCAGGAGGGAATGCAGGCCTATCCTGGGTACCCGGGGTACTATCCCCCGTACTATGGCTGGCCGGCGCCCCCGGCGCCGCCTGAACCCAAGGTGATCAACACCACGCCGCCGTCCATGCCCAAGCTGGAAAACGGCGAGGAGCTGAGCCAGGAGCAGACCCAGAATCTTGATCTGATTATGGGTGTGCCGCTGGAGGTGACGGTAGAGATTGGCCGTACTCGTAAACGTGTGCAGGAGATCCTCTCTTTTGCCCGGGGTTCTTTGGTTGTGCTGGATAAGCTGGCTGGCGACCAGGTGGATTTGTTTGTGAACGGACGGTGCATTGCCCGGGGTGATGTAGTGGTGATCGACGACAATTTTGGCATTAAAGTGACGGAGATCCTTAAAAAGCCCGATATTGAGGAGCTGACACAAGGAGGCTAAGGCCGTGGGGCCTGGCCCTTGTAAAGACCAATTATATTATCAATTACTGAAAAGAGGATGAAAGACAATGGCAAAAATCTTATTGGTTGACGACGCTGCTTTTATGCGTAAGGTTATCAAAGACACCTTGAGCAAGAACGGCTACTCTGATCTGCACGAGGCTGTGGACGGCGCCGACGCGGTGGAGAAGTTCAAAGAGCTGAACCCAGACCTGGTTATTATGGACATCACCATGCCCAATATGGACGGCCTGGAGGCGCTAAAGGCCATGCGCCAGCTGAACGGTTCCGCAAATATTGTGATGTGTTCCGCCATGGGCCAGGAAGCCATGGTGATTGAGGCGATCCAGTCTGGGGCCAAAGATTTTATTGTAAAGCCCTTTAAATCGGACCGTATTATGAAAACCGTCACTTCCATCGTCGGCGCACCCTAATGGGGGCGAGTTTTCCCTTGGTTCATTCGCTGGGAGTCCCGCACCGCTTTACCCTAAGCGCCAGCATGGGGGACAACATATTGTCCCTGCTGGGAATGCTGCTTACGGTAGCCGCGGTGCTGGCCCTGGCGTACTGGTGTACAAAGCTAATTGGCCGGCGGGGCATGCCCGGCTGGGCCAGGGGCTTAAACGGGGCAGACAAGCTTCAGCTGCTCTGGCAGGTCAGTGTGGGCAGAAACGAGCGCTTGGTGCTGGTACGTCTGGGCAGCCGCTGTCTGCTTTTGGGTGTAACCGGCGGGGGTGTTAGCCTGATTACGGAATTGACCCAAGAGGAGGCGGCTCCTTGGCTGCAAAAACCAGAGGTAACCGCGCAGCAGCCCAGTTTTTTAGAGATTCTGCGCGACAATTTGCCCAAAAAGAAATGAGCGTGATCTTTTGCCTGAAAACTTAGATGGATTAATCAATATAAACGGCGACAGTGTGCAGGCGCTGGAAATTATCCTGCTTACCACTCTGATTGCCCTGCTGCCGTCCCTGGTCATCATGTGTACCTCGTTTACCAGGTATATCATCACGCTGTCTTTTTTGCGAAACGCCATGGGAACCCAGCAGACCCCGCCCAATATGGTTTTGGTGGGGATTGCCCTGTTTATGACGCTGTTTACCATGAGTCCGGTGATAGACCAGATTAGTGCCGAGGCCTACACGCCCTATACGGAGGAGCAAATTACCCAAGAGGAGTTTTTCGACCGGGCACAAACGCCCCTAAAGGAATTTATGCTGCGCAACACAGAGCCTTCCGCTTTGGGCATGTTTTGTGATATGGCTGGACAAGAGACGCCTACCAGTGAGGAAGCTTCCATTCAGCTGCCCCTGCGGGTGATTACCCCCGCGTTTATCACAACGGAGCTGAAGCGGGCTTTTGAGATTGGCTTTTACCTGTATATTCCATTTTTGCTCATTGATATTATTGTGGCTTCTACGTTAATGTCCATGGGTATGGTAATGCTGCCGCCCTCCATGATTTCTACGCCTTTTAAGCTGCTGCTCTTTGTCAGCATAAATGGCTGGGAACTGGTTTTTTCCACCCTGGTGCAGACGTTCCACTAAAAGAGACGGCTGCGGGAAATTTTATTGTGAAAGAGAGGTGGCTGCTGCTTGGATCTGCCAGTGGTAGACGTTTTCCGCGACGCGATAGGCGTGGTGATCCGGCTGGTGGGGCCCATGCTTCTGATGAGCATGATTATGGGCGTAGTGGTGGCCATTTTACAGGCTGTCACCCAGATCCACGAGCAGACGATCTCCTTTATCTTGAAGCTGATCGTGGTAGTGCTGTTCCTTGTAATCGGCGGCAGCTGGATGCTGACCACCTTGCAGGAATTTGCTTTAGGGCTGTTTGAACTGATGAAGGGGTGACGCTGTGGAGTTTTTTGACTGGAACGGCTTCACCCTGTTCCTGTATATAATGATGCGTATGGCCGGCTTTGTGCTGTTCACCCCGTTTTTTGGGCGCAGCAATATCCCCCGATACTATAAGGCGGGCATGATTCTGGTTTTTTCCGTGGCGGCGGGGTTCTCTTATGAGGGTACGGTGCCGGTCCCAGCCACCTTTTTGGAACTGGCCATGAAACTGCTTTTAGAGCTGGCCATGGGCTACCTGGTGGGCGTGGTGATGAATTTATTTTTGTATGTGCCCAGCCTGGCGGGACATATGATGGACGAACAGATGGGCATGGCGATGGCCCAGACCTATGATCCCAGCTTTCAGGGACAGTCAACGCCCTCGTCGAATCTGTTAAATATTTTAAGTATTTTAATTTTTTTCTCTGCCAATGGCCACCAGACCCTTTTGCGGCTCATGGTTTCTTCGGGCGGGGTGGTGCCCTTTGGTACAGCCAGCCTGGGCAGAGACGCCGCCGAGATGGCGGTGGAGGTGTTCATTGACTGCACCCTGCTGGCTGTGAAGATGTGCCTGCCGGTTTTGGGGGCGGAGCTGATGGGACAGGTGGGTATGGGGATTCTGATGAAAGCCATTCCCCAAATCAACGTGTTCGCAATCAATATTGAGTTAAAGGTACTGGTGGGACTTTTAATGATTTTCGCATTGATCGCCCCCTTTAGCGAGTTCCTGTTAAGTATGGAAAACACCATGCTGTCCCAGGTGCGGCAAGCCATTGCCCTGGCGGGAGGGGGCTAAGCCGGACCCACTCCCTAGGGAAAAGAGGTGGTCAATATGCCTGGCGATGATAAAACCGAAAAGGCAACGCCCAAACGACGGCGTGACGAACGAAAAAAGGGCAATGTGCTGCTATGCCAGGACATTATCACCTTATCCACCTTGGTGGGCAGCATTTTAATGCTGCGGATCATGTTCCCAAATGCCGTGTCCCGGATGACAGACTTTTTTCACCGGGCCTACGGTTATCTATCCCAGGAGAATTTTAGCGCGATAGATTTTTTAGGCGAGGTGGTGCACCAGGCGGTGGTTACCGTGGTGATTACCGTGGGGCCCATGCTGCTGGCTACCGCATTGATTGCCGTAGCCGCTACCGTTGCCCAGACCCGCTTTTTAGTGGCGGGAGAAATTATTAAACCTAAGTTCAATAAAATTAACCCACTCAATGGGTTTAAAAAGCTTTTTTCTCTGCGGAGTATCATTGAGGCCTTGAAGGGCCTGATTAAGATTACGCTGCTGATGGTCTTGATCTACAACTGTCTTACGGGTGTGATGTATACCGCCGCGAATTTTATGTATACGGACTTGCACGCGGCCTGCGAGGCCCTGTTTATGAATATCTTTAATATGCTGCTACAGGTTGTCCTGGCTTTTGCGGCAGTGGCGTTTTTAGATTTCCTCTACCAGCGCTGGGAGCATGAGCGGCAGATGAAGATGAGCAAGCAGGAGATTAAAGAGGAGTACAAGCAGACCGAGGGCGACCCCCAGGTGAAAAGCCGGATCCGGCAGATACAGCGGACCATGGCCCAGCAGCGGATGATGGCCTCGGTGCCCCAGGCAGACGTTATTGTGCGCAACCCCACCCACTTTGCGGTGGCCCTGCGGTATAAGCAGGGAAAAGATGCGGCCCCGGTGGTGCTGGCCAAAGGCCAGGACGAGCTGGCGGCGCGCATTGTGGCCAAGGGGGAAGAGGCCAAGGTACCAGTGGTGGAAAATGTTCCCCTGGCCCGGGCCCTGTACGCCCAGGTGGAAATTAACCAGGAGATCCCGCCGGATTTGTATTCCGCAGTAGCCGAGGTACTGGTATATATCCTTAAATTGGAACATAAGTTGGCGTGAGCCATTGAACTATATTTGTTATATTGAGAAGGGCGCCCCTGGTTTGGGAGCCATTGCCGGGGAAATACCTGGCGGCTTCGAAAAAGGCCCTTCCTGGCCGAAAGCTTTCTGAAACCACCCCGCCTATTGCTTGGGGCAGAAGCCGCCCGGCTGGCATGGGGAAAATATTTCACGGGCGCTTTGGCCGGCAAGAGGCAGAGCCCCGCGGCCTAGACTTAACCATAAAGGAGGTACCACAATGAAACGTATTTTGAACAACGCAGTGGCACTATTCGTTGTGGTCATCGTTTTGTTTTTGATCATCCCATTGCCGGCATTTTTGCTGGACGTGTTGCTGGTGGTCAACATTTCTTTGTCCATTGTCATTTTGTTCATCACCATGAATATTAAGGAGACCCTGGAGTTCTCCATTTACCCATCCCTGCTGTTGATTACCACCCTGTTCCGGCTGGGCCTGAACGTTTCATCCACCCGAATGATTTTGCGGGATGGCTATGCCGGAGACGTTATCTCGGCATTTGGCAGTTTGATCACCAGCGGGAATGTGGTCATTGGCTTTATTATCTTCTTTATCATTGTAATGGTACAGTTCATCGTGATTACCAAAGGCGCCGAGCGCGTGGCCGAGGTGGCCGCCCGCTTTACCCTGGACGCTATGCCCGGTAAGCAGATGGCCATTGACGCGGACCTGAATACGGGTCTGATTAACGAGCAGGAGGCCAGAACCCGCCGGGGAAAGATTCAGCGGGAGGCCGATTTCTACGGCGCTATGGACGGCGCTACCAAGATCGTCAAAGGCGACGCGGTCATGTCGCTGATTATTACCTTTGTAAACCTCATTGGCGGAATCATTATTGGTATGGTTCAGGGCGGCATGGACATTAATACGGTGCTGACCCAGTACTCCACAGTTACCATTGGTGACGGCTTGGTTTCCCAGCTGCCTGCCCTGATGATCTCCACCGCTACCGGCATGATCGTGACCCGGTCTGTGTCTGAGGGGAGCCTTAGCGACGATGTGCTTCAGCAGTTCACCGCCCAGCCCAGGGCCATTATCACCGCTGGCGCGGCCCTGATTTTCCTGGCCGTTATGCCGAATACCCCCCATCTTTCCCTTATGATCGTGGCCGCCATTCTCATTGGCGCAGGCCTGTTCTTGAGCCGCAAAATGCGGGCCCAAGAGGAGCAGGAGGCGGCCGCCGCCATGGCCCAGCAGGAGCTGCCGCCCCCCGAGGAGGCCCCGGCCGAGGCGGACTATTACCGGGACGTGAGCAATGTTTACTCCCTGCTGACAGTAGAGCCCATTGAGATGGAGTTTGGCTATAGCCTTATCCCCCTGGTGGACGAGAGCAGCGGCGGCAAGTTGATTAACCGGATTGTTATTTTCCGCCGGCAGTATGCCCAGGAAATGGGTTTTGTGGTGCCCACGGTGCGGATGCACGACAGCTCTGTAATTGGTACCAACCAGTACACCATTCGGATTAAGGGCGAAGAAGTGGCCAAGGGCGAAATTTTGGTGGACTATTACTTGGCCCTAGAGCCCGCCAAGCCCCTGGGAGAAATTGACGGCATTGAAACCGTGGAGCCCGCCTATGGCATCCCCTCCCGGTGGATTTTGCCGGAAAACAAGGAAATGGCGGAGATTTACGGCTATACGGTCATAGATCCCCTGTCCGTGGTGCTAACCCATCTTTCGGAGACCATCAAAAAGCATGCCTATGAGCTGCTGACCCGTACGGAGACCATCCAGCTGGTGGAGAACCTGAAAAAGTCCTCGCCGGAGCTGGTGGATGAAGCATGCCCGGCCCAGGTCTCCTATGCGCTGCTGGAAAAAGTGCTGCGCAATCTGCTGATGGAGGGCATTCCCATTCGGGATATGCAGACCATATTGGAGACCATGGTGGACGCCCTGGGCACCACCCGGGACCCGGACCTGATCACCGAAAGTGTACGCAACGCCCTAAGCCGTACCATTACCCGGCGGTTCTGCCAGGATGGCCAGCTGCGGGCTATTACCCTGGACGCCGAGGTGGAGCGCCGGGTGGTGGCGTCCCTTACCAAGAATGAGCATGGCATTTACCTGGCAATGGAGCCGGACCTGATTCAGACCCTGATTACCCAGTTGGCCGAGCACATGCCCAAGTTTGCGGAGCTGGGCCAGTCCCCTATTCTGCTGACCAGCCAGGTGGTGCGCATTTATCTAAGCCGGCTGCTTTCCCAGTACTTCACCAACCTGTACGTGCTCTCTTTCAGCGAGATTGTGGGCACGGTGCAGATACAGTCTTTGGGCAACGTCACCTTGCAGCAGCCTAGTATGAGAAGGGCGGTGGGCTCATGAGTCCAGCCCGAAAAGGCCTAAATTATGAGGAGATGACCACCGAGGAGCTGTTCGCCCTGTACCGGGAGACCGGGGACCAGCAGATCAAGTGGGAAATTGCCATGCGGTATACAGGGCTGGTGAAAAGCATCGCCCTGCAAATTCGGGGGGTGTTTGCCAGCTTTACCCAGCTGGACGATATTATTAATGAGGGCCTGATTGTGCTAGCCGACGCGGTGGATAAATTTGACCCGGAAAAAGGCCGTTTTGAAATGTATGTGGCCAAGCGCATCCGGGGCATGATCGTAGACCTGGCCCGGCAGCAGGACTGGGTGCCCCGCACCGTGCGCCAGCGGGCCCAGAGAATTGAAAAGGCTATGACTGAGCTGTATAACAAATCCGGAGAGATGCCCAGCGAGCGCCAGGTGGCGGAACACCTGGGCCTGAGTATGGAGGAGTATCAGGAGGCCATGGCCAATGCCTCTTTACACAGTATGCTGTCTCTAAACGAGCTTTTTGAAAGCGATGACCAATGGCCCGCTGAGCCCCAGGCCGACGGCGGGGGAGAGAACTTTCCCGAGCAGGCGCTGCTCAACGAGGAATTGACCCAGACCCTGGCCCAGGCCATATCATCCATGAAAGAGAATGAACAGCTGGTGCTGTCCCTGTATTATGAGAAAAACTTAAAAATGAAGGATATTGCCGCAGTTATGCAGATCACCCCCCCTCGGGTATCCCAGATCCACGCCCGGGCGGTACAAAAGCTGCGGGTATTGATGCAGAGCTATCTTAGCGGCGGGGAGTGAGGGCGTTTTCAGGGCCGAATCCCCCGGCGGGCGAGTTGGCAGTATTACTAAAAAATAAAAAAATTTCAATTTTCTAGTGCGTTTTCAGAGGATAAGTGCTATAATTATTATAAGGCGGGGCCCACATAAACCGGCGCCTGCCAGGAAAGGAACGCGGAAACAGTATGCTAAAAGGATTTTACAACCTGACCTCCGGGATGATTACCTATGGGAAGAACCTGAACGTAATCTCCAACAACATGGCCAATGTGGCCACAGCCGGTTTCAAAGCTGACTGCTTTACCGCCCAGACCTTTGACGAGGTTATGTACACCATTGTGGGCAACAAGGAGAAGCTGTATACGGACATTGGCAACCAGAGCTATGCTACAGTGCCCAGCGAGCTGGTGACAGACTTCTCCCAGAGCAGCCTGGACCAGACCGGAATGCCCCTGGACTTTGCCATTACGGATAATACGGGCCTGGGCTTTTTCGCCATTCAGACCCAGGGGGGCGTGGTCTATACCCGGGCGGGAAACTTCTCCCTGGATGACGAGGGATACCTCTGCCTGCCGGACCACGGCCGGGTGCTGGACCCCGAAGGGGAAGAGATTCTCTTGATGACAGACAAAATCCAGACCGACAACTACGGCCGCATCTATACCCGGGATGGAGGCTATCTGGGCCAGGTGGGCGTGTATGTGTTCGAAAATACCGATACCCTGGAAAAGGACGCCATGGGCATGTTTACCCCTGGCGGCGCACAGCCCCAGGCACAGAACAATGTGGTGGTGCAAAATGGGATGCTGGAACGGTCTAACGTGGGGCTTGTGCAGCAGATGGTGAAAATGATCACCGCCCAGCGGGGATACCAGAGCTCGGCTACCCTGACTAGAATGTACGATACGGTGATGAGCCACGCAGCCAACGACATTGGCCGTATGCAGTAAAGGCGGGCCGCCAGACCGTGGCGCGGGTGCTCTTTTAGGTGGGGCGCAAGCAGAGCCAGCGGGCTGGGATGCCTTGCCAGAAACGTTGGCAGGCTAATGGGCGGTTTGCTTTACGTAAGAAAACCATATGACCCATGCTGGGATATATCTACAGGACTTTCTATTATATTTATATAAAGAAAGGAATTTTCACGATGAATCTTTCATTTTACACTGCCGCAGTGGGCGCCTGGCAGCAGCAGGAGCGGCTGAACGTGCATGGCAATAATATTGCCAATGTGAATAACTATGGCTTTAAGGCTGAGCGGCCGGCGTTTTCGGACCTGATGTATGACTTTATTATGGAGTCGGCCGAGGGCGACCAGCTGCCCAGAGGCACCGGGGCCTACATGGTAGCGGCGGACACGGACTTTAGCTCGCGGGGAATGGCGGATACCGGCCGGGCCATGGACTACGCCATTGACGGCGACGGCTTCTTTGCCTTATGGGACCCCGCCACTGGGGACTATACCTACACTCGGGATGGTTCGTTCACCATGTCTGAGTACTTGGTGCGCAATGACCAAAACCAGATGGAGACCCACTGGTACCTGTCCGATGGCTTTGGCAAGTTTGTGATGGGCAACAATGGCCGGCTGGTAGAGGTGGACCCAGAGAACCAGGATAAGGCGCTGCCGGTGGGCATCTATGACTTTATCAATACCAACGGCATGCAGCACCTGGGCGACAACCGTTTTGCCCCGGTGGAAAAGAACGGCCAGCTGCGCCTGGGCACCGGAAAGCTGGTGCACAAATATCTGGAAAACTCTAACGTGGACCTGGCCTATGAGCTTTCGAAAGTCATTGAGTCCCAGCGGTCCTTTACCTACGCGCTAAAGATGATCCAGACCTCGGATGAAATTGAGACGACCGTAAACGACCTGCGGCGCTAAAGCGCGGGGAAGGGAATGCGGAACAACAGAACGCGCCCTGTAAAAATAACGGCCATTAGTTTTTGGAGGGGAAGAAATGGTCATAAAGAATTATTCGGAATTAAGCAGCCTGGAGATAGATACCTTGCGGGAAATTGGCAGTATCGGCACAGGCAACGCGGCCACCGCGCTTTCTGGCATGTTGGGCGCGCCGGTGCGCATCACGCTGCCGGAAGTCCGTATTATGGAGTATAATGAGGCAATTGATTGGATCGGCGGCCCAGAGCCCGTTACCGCCGGGGTGCTGGTGCGCATTGGCGGGCAGCTCAACGGGGTAATGCTTTCGGTACAGCCGCTGGAGTTTATCAATATCATTTTGCGGAGAATGCTCTCCATGTCCATTGAGGACTACAACCAGTTGGACGATTTGCAGATGTCCGCCTTACTGGAGGTGGGCAATATTATGATTTCCACATTTATCAATGCCCTTTCCGGCCTGGCCGGACTAAAAGTAGAACTAACAGTGCCGGCCCTGACCGTGGACATGCAGGGCGCCATTTTGGCGGTGCCCATGGCCGAGTATGGCGGGCAGTCTGATTATCTGATGACCATTGGGGGCAATTTTTCCTGCGACGGCAACGAGCTGCCCTGTCGCCTGCTGCTCTCCCCAGATCTCAGATCCCTAAATTTCCTATTAAGAAAGCTGGGCGTAGAAGATGGCTAGCGGCTCTAAACTTGTGATTGGTATAGCGGACATGAAAATGACCCAAACCGGGCAGGAACTTATTACATACGCGCTGGGCTCCTGCTGCGGCATTTGCCTGTTTGACCCCAACGTAAAGCTGGCGGCGCTGATCCATATTATGCTGCCGCTAAACTTAGAAACAGGCAGAAAGAACACTATGAAGTACGCGGATACTGCTATTCGGGAGACCCTGAAGCAGATGGAGGCCAAAGGAGCCCGGCGTATCCGTATTTCAGCAAAGGTGGCCGGAGGAGCAAAGATGTTCGCGGTTGCTCCAGGCAGCAGCCTGGGGAATATTGGACAGAGAAATATAGAAAGCGTACACAAAGTGCTGAAAGCGGAAAATATCCG
Source organism: Acutalibacter intestini (assembly GCF_034334985.1). Taxonomy (NCBI): domain Bacteria; kingdom Bacillati; phylum Bacillota; class Clostridia; order Eubacteriales; family Acutalibacteraceae; genus Acutalibacter; species Acutalibacter intestini. The sequence continues at coordinate 197,131 of NZ_JAWXXL010000001.1, forward strand.
GCTGGTAGCAGAGGATGTGGGCGGCACGGTAGCCCGAACCCTCTCCTTTGATCCAGCCACCGGGCAGGCGACCATTAGAAGCTATGGCAAGCAGGATATTGTGCTGTAAGCGGGGAAAATTAGGAAAGGGGCTTTGAACAAGATGGCCATTATAAGAGACGAGATTCTGCTGGAATCGGGCACCAATGAAATACAGATTTTGAGGTTCACTATAGACGGCGTGCTGTATGGCATCAATGTGGCGAAGGTGCGGCAGATTACCATTTCAGAGCCGGTGAAGTTTATGCCCCACACCCATGTGGCCGTAGAGGGCATCTTTAAACCCAGGGACGAGGTAATCACAGTTATCAACCTGCCCCGGTTTTTGGACTGCCCCAACTATCAGCCGAAGGACAAGGACATGTTCATCCTAACAGGCTTCAATAAAATGACCGTGGCCTTTCGGGTACATACCGTAGAGGGGCTTAGCCGCATTTCCTGGCGGGATATTCAGAAACCAGATACCACGGTGAATGGCGGCAACGACGGAGTGGCCACGGGGATTGCCCAGTGCGGCGACGAGCTGGTGACCATTTTGGACTTTGAACGTATTGTGGCCGAGATCGCGCCTGAGACATCCATCAAAATTAGTGAAATTGACGAGCTGGGACCCCGGGAACGCAATAATAAGCCCATTCTTATTGCCGAGGACTCTATCCTGCTCTCCCATATGATTAAGGAATCTTTGAGTAAGGCGGGATATATCAACCTGCGGATGTTCCCCAATGGCCACGACCTTTGGGAGTTCCTGGTAGGCTGCAAAAAGGCGGATACCCTGGAGGAAAACGCGGCCCTGGTGGTTACGGATATTGAGATGCCCCAGATGGACGGCCACCGGCTGACCAAACTGATAAAGGACGACCCAACGCTGAAAAACATTCCGCTGATTATTTTCTCTTCTCTTATCAGTGAGGAAATGCGTATTAAGGGCAAACAGCTGGGTGCTGATGAGCAGCTGAGCAAGCCGGAGATCGGCCGGCTGGTCAATGTAATGGACGCGCTGCTGGAGAGAAACAAAGAGGGATAGGCATCAAGGATGTCCTCATACCGCCGGACCAGCGTGGACCCAGCTGAATAGCTGTGCGCGGATGTGATAAGTTCTAAGCTAACTAAACAAGCGAACAGAAGGAGAACCGCCATGAAAGAAAAATACATAGTCCGGCAGCCGATCAAGGATGCGGAAAACCATATTGTGGGCTATGAATTGGTGTATTATGGAGAAAACCAGGCATACGGCAGCAATGAAGAAAACGATGTAAACGAGTTTGCCGTGGCTGATACCGTGTACAATTTCTTAATGCAGAATGTGGAGAAATCTTTAAAGGACAAAGTGCATTTCATGACATTTACTACCACGCTGCTGATGAAAAAAACCCCCCGGCTTTTTGAAAAGGAGCGGCTGGTTATCCAGATTGATGATAGCGTGGTGATTCATCCTCTGGCCCTGCATTTTGTGCAGCAGTACGCGAAGGAAGGCTACCAGATCGCGGTAAACGACTTTCAGTTCGCGCCCCGGTACTTGTCTCTCATGGACTTTATTGACTATATTAAAATTAATTTCCAGAGCATCAGTGGCGGAACCCTAAAAAATGTGGTGGATCTGGCCCATAGCATGAACAAAAAGTGCATTGCCACAAATGTTGACACAGAGGAGCTGCACCGGCAGGCCATCAGCCTGGGGGTGGACGCCATGGAGGGCAGTTATGTGGCCCGGCAGATGGCCACCAAGGCGCACTCCAGCGGCTATTTGCAGAGCAACTTCTTCCGGCTGATGGTGGCTGTGGTAAAGGAAGAGCCGGACATGGAAGAGATCGAGCAGATTATCTCCATGGATGCTACCCTAAGCTATGGTCTGCTGCGGGTGGCCAATTCCGCCTCTTTCGTCGCAATGCACAAGGCTACTACCATCCGCCAGGCCATTATGACCCTGGGCATTGGCCAGCTGAAGCAGTGGATCTACCTTTTGAGCAGCACCAACTCCAAAGATGAAGTGGACGAATCGGCGGAGGAATTCCTAAAGCTGTCCTTCCTGCGTGCCAGTTTTTGCAGCGAACTGATGCATTACGCGAAAGACATGCCCATCTCCCGGTCCGAGGCATACCTGATGGGAATGTTCTCCACCCTGGACTACTTGATTAAGGCGCCCATGGAGGATATTCTGGAAAATGTCCCCATGAAGGATGAGATTAAGGAGGCCATTCTTCATCACGAAGGCCGCTGTGGGGAGCTCTTCGACCTGGTGCTTAGCTACGAGCAGGCGGACTGGGGGCAGATTACAGCCCATGCCACGGCCCTGGGCATTCCCGCCCAGGTGCTGACAAACATCTACTTTAACTGCACCGAATCGGTAAATACCACTTGGCAGCAAATCAGCGCTCCTTCCAGCAGAGAATCCCATGAGAACCTGGAACCCCAGGAGGAATAACGGCGGGAACGGCGAATCTATCATATTTTCAGATAGCGAGGGCCCTCCCGGGGGTCCTTTTTGCTATATATAGGAATTTTGGAGAACCTTTTGCTTTAATACACGCAAAGAGAGGAAAGTGACAGAAATGGAAACAGACGGCGTCCATAATATTTTAAATGTGCATACCCTGAACAAAAATAGCGAGTTGGCCAGCATGAAGCTGCCCAGCAACATCCACCTGGTCCCCCTGGACTTTGTGGAGTGCGCTGGCATCAAGTATTCCATCCGCCCCGGCTTTTACGAGATCAACGGCGCTACCGCTATTCCTGGCGGGGTGAATTTTACGGTTCACTCCAATGGGGCCACCAGCGTTTCCCTTCTGCTCTTCCACACTGGCGAGGATGAGCCCTATGGGGAAATCCCCTTTCCAGAGCATTACAAAATTGGCAATGTCTATTCCATGATCGTGTTTAAGCTGGATATTGCCCAGTTTGAGTACGGCTACCGGGTAGATGGACCCTACGACCCCCAGAAGGGCCTAATCTTTGACCGGAGCAAGTGTCTGCTGGATCCTTATGCAAAGGCCGTGACCGGCCAGCGGGAGTGGGGGGAGAACCAGCCGGGCATGCAGCAGTATAAGGCCCGGGTGGTAAAGGATGACTTTGACTGGGGAGATACCCAGCAATCTCGGATGCCCATTGAGGACATGATTATTTACGAGCTGCACGTGCGGGGCTTCACAAAAGACGCCTCTTCGGGGGTGAAGTTCCCCGGCACCTTTGAGGGACTTCGGGAGAAGATCCCTTACCTGAAGGAGCTGGGCGTGAACGCTGTGGAAATGATGCCCATTTTTGAGTTTGATGAAATGCAGGACTATCGGGAGCACAACGGCCAGAAGCTGTATAACTACTGGGGCTATAGCAGCGTTAGCTTTTTTGCGCCCAATACCAGCTACACGGCCTCTACCGAGCACAACCGGGAGGGCAACGAACTGAAAAACCTGATCCACGAGTTTAAAAAGAACGGGATCGAGGTATACCTGGACGTGGTGTTTAACCACACCGCCGAGGGCAACGAGCAGGGCCCGTTCTTTTCCTTTAAAGGCTTTGACAACAATATATACTATCTGCTCACGCCAGAGGGGTATTACTATAATTTCAGCGGCTGCGGAAATACCCTGAACTGCAACCACCCCATTGTGCACCAGATGATTTTGGACTGCTTGCGCTACTGGGTAACCACCTACCGGGTGGATGGCTTCCGGTTTGATCTGGCCTCCATTTTGGGCCGGAATGAGGATGGTTCTCCCATGGACAAACCGCCCTTGCTGCAATCATTAGCCTTTGACCCCATTTTGGGCGGGGTAAAGCTGATTGCCGAGGCCTGGGACGCTGGCGGCCTGTACCAGGTGGGCACTTTCCCCTCTTGGAACCGCTGGGCCGAGTGGAACGGAAAGTACCGGGACGAGATGCGCTGCTTTATCAAAGGGGACCCGGGTACAGCCCAAAACGCCGCCCAGCGAATTTCCGGCTCTCGGGATATCTACGAGGTCCGGGGCCGCACCAACGCCTCGGTAAACTTCTTGACCTGCCACGATGGCTTTACCATGTACGACCTGTTCGCCTACAATGAAAAGCATAACGAGGGCAACGGCTGGAACAATACCGACGGCTGCTGGAATAACTGTAGCTGGAACTGCGGCATAGAGGGCGAAACAGAGGACCCAGGGGTGAACCAGCTGCGGATGCGGATGATCCGCAATGCCTTTGCCCTGCTGATGTGCAGCCGGGGTATTCCCATGTTCCTGGCCGGGGATGAGTTTTGCAATACCCAGTTTGGAAATAACAATGCCTATTGCCAGGACAGCATTATCTCTTGGCTAGACTGGAACCGCCTGGAACAGCATAAGGATATGGTCCAGTTTTTCCGGTACATGATCGCCCTGCGGAAAGACCACCGGGTGCTGCGCACCAACCTGAGCGATGGGGTAGCGGGCCTGCCAGATGTAAGCTTTCATGGGGTAATGCCCTGGCACAATGGACCCTTTGGGGCTGACGAGCACTACGTGGGGGTCATGTTTGCGGGGTACCAGCGGGACAAAGGGGCCGAGGTAGTGTATGTTGCGGCAAACTCCTACTGGGAACAGCTGGACGCGGCCCTGCCAGAGCTGCCCCATTCCATGCGTTGGGAGCAGGTGGTGGATACCTGGCAGCCAGAGCAGGTGGTCCGGCGGCTGGAAAACCGCGGATTCCAGATCGGTCCTCGGTCTGTGAAGGTGTTTTTGGGCAGATAAAAAACACGGCGTGTCCCTGTGCCAAAACAGGCGGATGTCGTTCTAAAGAGAATGCGGCGGGGGCCCTTTTTAAGGGCGCCCGCCTTTGCTTTTGGCCGGATACGGGCTCTTCTTTGGCAGCGCGCGGGGACCCAAGCGGGCCCTGGGGCCTTTGTGACAAAACTGTAAGCTTCCACTGTCCTTTTGTAAGTCTGCCTTATGGATTTTGTAAGAAATCCAGGCTATAATTGTGTTATGAAAAGAACAAAAGGAGAGATCACGATGGCCCTTTTATCTGTTGACCATTTGAAAAAAACATATTCCAACCGCTTTGGCGGAGCCCAGGTCCACGCCCTGCGGGACGTAAGCTTTACGGTGGAACAGGGGGAGTTTACCGCCATTATGGGCGAGTCCGGCTCTGGTAAAACCACCCTTTTGAATATCCTGGCCGCCCTGGATAAGCCCACTTCTGGCAAAGTATTTCTAAACATGCGGGATATTGTCAGCCTGCCGGAAAAGGAGATATCCGCCTTTCGCCGGGACAACCTGGGCTTTGTATTTCAGGACTTTAATCTGCTAGACACCTTCTCCGTGCAGGACAACATCTTCCTGCCCCTGGTGCTGGCTGGCAAAAAGCACGAGGAAATGCGCCAGCGGCTGGAGCCCATTGCCCGCAGCCTGGGCATTGAAGAGCTACTGGAAAAATTCCCCTACGAGATCTCTGGCGGACAAAAGCAGCGCACTGCCATTGCCCGGGCCATTATCACCCAGCCCCAACTGATTTTGGCTGACGAGCCCACCGGGGCCCTGGATTCCCGCTCGGCGGCCCAGATTATGGACATCTTCACAAAGATTAACCGCGCTGGCCAGACCATCCTCATGGTCACCCACTCTATCCAGGCTGCCAGCCGGGCTGGGCGGGTGCTGTTCATCAAGGACGGACAGGTGTTCCACCAGCTGTATCGAGGAGAGCACACCGATGACCAGATGTACCAGAGTATCTCGGATACGCTGACAGTACTGGCCACCTCTGGAGAAGGGGAGGATGAAAATGCTTAAGCTATATCCCCGGCTGGCCTGGCAGAATGTGCGGAAAAACTACCGGGTCACTGTGCCCTATATGCTCTCGGGCGCGGGCATTATTATGATGTACTATATGATCTACGCCATCAAAATGGGCTGCGACGCCGCTGAGATGCTCGGCGCCCGCACCGTGGCGGCCACCATGGGCTTTGGCGTAATCGTGATCGGCATTTTCGCGGCCATCTTTATCTTCTATACCAACAGCTTCCTGATGAAACGCCGGAAGCGGGAGCTGGGCCTGTACAACATCCTGGGCATGGAAAAACGCCACATCGGCATGGTCATCCTCACCGAGACCATGATTACCTTCTTGATCTCCCTGGCCTTTGGCCTGGGTCTGGGGATCGCGTTTTCCAAGCTGTTCTTCCTGATCCTGGACCATCTGATGGCCGCCGCCAGCCCCATCCCCTTCCTCATTCCCGCCGGGGCCATTGTCAGCACGGTGCTGCTCTTTGGGGTCATCTACCTGGTAACCGCCATGTACAACATCCTACAGGTGCGGCTTAGTAAGCCCATTGAGCTGCTTCACAGCAGCTCTGTGGGGGAGAAGGAGCCCAAGGCCCGGTGGTTTTTAGCCCTCATAGGGGTGGCGCTACTGGGGGCTGGCTACTACCTGGCCCTGACCATTGAGGACCCGGTGATGGCCCTGCTGCTGTTCTTTGTGGCAGTGGTTCTGGTCATTCTGGGCACCTACCTGCTGTTCATTGTGGGCATTACCGCTCTTTTGAAGCTGCTGAAAAAGAACAAGGGCTTCTACTATCAGACCAAGCACTTCACCACCCTTTCTGGTATGCTCTACCGCATGAAGCAGAACGCCGCGGGCCTTGCCTCCATCTGTATCCTGTTTACCTGCCTGCTGGTGACGGTCTCCACCACCTTCTCCCTGTACACCGGGGTAGAGGACATGGTAGCCGCCCGCAACCCCAATGACGTCAACTTTGAACTGTACGATACCAACGACCAGGCCCTGGAGGGCCTGAAGGAGCTGACAGAGGAGCTCTGCGCCCGGCAAGGCCTCTCTATCACCCACAGCATGGACCGCAAGTTCTGGTCATTCGCCGGCAGCCGGGTGGGCAATGTCCTGTACGACGGCGACGGCACGATGAGCAACCAGTACTACATGCTGGAGGTGTACACCCTGTCGGACTACAACCGCTACAACAACACCCATGAGACCCTGGCCCCCGGCGAGGCCCTGCTGTACGACCCGGCGGGCAACATTGAGGCGGGCACCATAGAGCACGGCGAGCTCACCGTTTTTGACGAGACCTTCCAAGTGCGCAAGGTGGACTTTGCCCAGGGGGTGGCCTCTCCCAAAAGCACTACCTGGTTGGGCTACAGCGACTACGCCCTGGTGCTGGACGACACCCAATTCTCAGACGGCATCTTTAACGCATCCGGCAGCCAGAAGAGGTGCGACATGGTGTACCGCATCGACCTTTCCGACAACAGCCCCCAGGCTGTGCAGCGGTTCTCCGACCTCTACTGGGATGAAGCGGAGCAGAACTGGCTTGCCATCAGCCAAAACGGCGGCAGCTACGAGAGATTAGTCTTCAGCACCAAGGCCAGCGACCTGACCGACGCCATGGAGCTGTACGGCGGGCTGTTCTTCCTGGGGCTGTTCATGGGGGCGGTGTTCCTGATGGGCACGGTGCTGATCATCTACTATAAGCAGGTTTCCGAGGGCTACGAGGACGCACGCCGCTTTGACATTATGCAAAAGGTGGGCATGAGCCACCAGGAGGTGAAGCGCAGCATCCACAGCCAGGTGCTGATGGTATTTTTCCTGCCCCTATTCATGGCTATTTTACACCTTGGGGTGGCGTTCCACATGCTCCAGCTAATTTTGGCTATGCTGAACATGGTAAACTTCACCCTCATCCTCATCAGCATGGTGGGCTGCGTACTGGTGTTCAGCGTGATGTATCTGGTCATTTATCTGCTCACCGCACGGACTTATTACAAAATCGTGGAAACAGCCGCGTAAGGAGGAGATTGTTATGATTGGCGTATTATTTGATATTTTCGCTTGGCTGGCCAACACGGCCTGGTCCGTTTTGGGCGCGGTGCTAAGCTTTGTGTGGCGGCTGCTTTCGGCCGGGGCGGACCTGCTGTTCCGGATGATACGTTCCGCGGCCAGCGTGCTGTTCGGGCCTATGCGGCTGTGGGACGGGGCCTGGGACCTGGGTGGGGTCTTTGTAAGCGTACTAAGTACGCTGCTCATCGCCTGCGCTGTGCTGGCACTGGTGGCTGTGGGCGAAAACCTATACCGCCGCTGGCGGGGCAGATAGAGCACCCGTGAGGGCGGGGTTCAGGGACCGGGGCGGTCCCACCCCGACCCCCCCCCCAGCAAAGGCCCACCGCAACATGAAACCTTTCCATAATAAAGAGGACCAGCCCCTTTGGGCTGGTCCTCTTCCGCTATTGTCCCAGGCCTAGTCCTTCGCCGCCTTAGGCCGGTCCAGATACAGCCGCACCGTGGTGCCCACCCCCGGCTCGGACTGCACCTCAATCCGGTTATGCAGCTTTTCCATCACCCGTTTGCTTAGGTAAAGCCCCAGCCCCGTGGAGCGCCGCTCCTGCCGGCCCAGCCGGCCGGTAAAGCCCCGCTCAAACACCCGGGGCAGGTCCGCTGGGTCAATGCCCACGCCGGTGTCCCGCAGGACCAGCACATTTTCTTGGTCCATGTCAATGCTGATCCTTCCGGTCTTTGTGTATTTCACCGCGTTAGAGATCAGCTGTTCCAGCACAAAAAGCAGCCATTTTTTGTCTGTGATTACCCGATTGTCAAAGTCTCCCAGCTCAAAGCTCAGGTGCTTATAAATAAACTGGGGGGCAAACATCTTCACCGCCCGGGCCGCAATGGGCCGCACAGCGCATTCCTCCAGCTGTAGGTCCGCGCTCATGGAGTAAATTCGTAGGTACCCCAGCACCATATCCACATAGCGCTCGGTTTTGAAAAGCTCCTGCCGCAAAGCCTCTCCACAGGGCACGGGTTCAGACTGTAAAATCAGCCGCATGGCTGCCAGCGGCGTCTTAATCTGGTGCACCCATAGGGTGTAGTACTCAATCAAATCGTCCTGGCGGTGGGTTTGCTGGGCCTCCAGGTCTTCCACCCGCAGGCGCAGGGTTTCCAGGGTTTCCATCATGAGCTGTTGATGAAGGGGGCCGCAGGGCTCCACCGGCTGTAAAAGCTTGGGGGCCAAGCGTCGAAGGGCCTCCAGCTGTATCCAGGTGCGGTAGTAGCGGACAAAATCCGGTATCAGAAACAGCCCCACGCCTAAAAGCCCGGTGAGCAGAAAGCAATAAAACAGCGGTTCCCAGGGCAGGCCATACAGCAGAAAAAGGCCCCAAGCGCCCGCGCCCAGCAGGACCACGGCCAGCCAGGTCCACCGGCGGTCCAGAAGATAGTGAAGAAATATTTTGGTATGAATGGGGCGGCACCTCCTTAGCTAAGCTGGTATCCCTGGCCTTTTTTAGTGGCCAACATTCCAGCCAAACCCACGGTTTCCAGTTTTTTCCGCAGCCGGGACATGTTCACGGTCAGCGTATTGTCGTCTATAAAGCTCTCGCTCTCCCACAGCCGCACCATCAAGTCGTTGCGGCTTACCGTGCGGCCCGCGTTTTCCATCAGCATGCGCAGAATCCGGAACTCGTTTTTGGTCAGCTCCAGCTTTCCCTCCGGTCCGGTGAGAATCTCTGTGCCCAGGTCCAGCATGGCGCCGCCGTGCTCCAAAACCTCCACGCTGCCCCGCATGGAGTAGGTCCGGCGCAGCACGGCCTGAACTTTGGCGGTGAGTACAGTGAGGTCAAAGGGCTTGGGAATAAAATCGTCGCCGCCCAGGTCAATGGCTGTAACAATGTTCAGATTGTCCGAGGCGGAAGACATAAACACCACCGGCGTTTTGGAGCGCTTGCGAATTTCCTGGCACCAGTGGTACCCGTTGAAACCAGGCAGGCCGATGTCTAGCAGGACCAGATGGGGGGCGAACTGGGTAAACTCCTCTGTCACCTGGGAAAAATTTTCCACAGCCCGCACCTGATAGCCCCACAGGGTGAGGTGGGAAGATACGGTGCGGCAAATAACCGGGTCATCCTCAACTAAAAAAATTTTATACATTGGAAAGAATCCTTCTTATTTCATCGTAATTTTCTCCACGATAGGTAAAGCTGAAATCCTTTGCGCCGTCAAGCCCTTTTCCGGCGGGGTCATACCACAGGCTGTCAAGGCCGGCGTTTGCCGCGCCCTGTAAGTCTGAAGTGGGAGAATCTCCTATTACAAGGGCACGAGCGGGCAGAAAGCCCTGTATATGGGCGGCCACATAGTCAAAATAGCGCTTGTTTGGCTTGCCCACCCCCACGGCCTCGGAGACGAACACGTCTTTAAAATACGGCAGCAGGCCGGAATGCTCCAGCCGGGGCCTCTGGCTGACCACATTACCATTGGTAATAATATAAAGCTCATAGTCTTTACAGAGCTGGGCGGCCAGCTTTACAGCGCCAGGGTAGGGGGTGCCGGTTTGGGCCAGGGCTGTAAAGTAGGAGGCGTTGATAGCCTCCGGGTCACCGGTGAGGCCGGTCTCGGCGAGAAAATCCACAAAACGGCTGATGTAAAGCTGCTGCTTGGTACATTCGCCCCGCTCAAAGCGCTCCCAGGCGCGGTTGTTGCAAGCATTATAGCATTCCAAAAAGCGCTGGCTATAGGGCGCTTGGCCAGAAAAACAGGCGGAATAGGTGGACTGAAATGCCAGGCGCATGTCCTGGGGAAAGTCTAAAAGCGTGTAGTCAGCGTCCATTAAAAGGAAGCGGTACTTCATGGAATACATCCTTTCCGTCATGATTGGAGTGAGAGAGACATAGATATGAATAGAAAAATTATACTCGGTTTTGGGGGAGTTGTCAATTGGGCGGAAGGGCTTTCCCTGGACACCTGCCCCGGTGAAAAGCGAAAGGATGTGGAAGAATGCGTCATTTTTTGGGAAAAAAGACAGGGTATCTATTGGCCTGGCTGCTCTTGGCCTGCTCGGTGGGGGTGGTCTGGCTGCTGCAAAGCCAACAAGCGCTGAACAGTGAACCAGCTTTACACAGCCCTGCCTCGCCTACCGTTACACCGTCTCCTGCGCCCCAGCCCACTTCGAAAAACACCCAAATGGCAGGGGTATGGGTCCCATATATGTCTCTAAGCGGGGGGAGCCAGGGAGAGTTTGAGGCGAATTTCAAAGGAATTGCCGATAGTGCAAAGGAAAAAGGCTTAACAGCGCTGTTCGTTCATGTGCGCCCCTTTTGTGACGCCCTTTATCCTTCTAAGCAATACCCCTGGTCCCACCTTCTTACCGGCAAACAGGGCCAGGACCCGGGCTATGATCCCCTGAAGTTTATGGTGGAGTACACGCATGGGCTGGGGCTGGAGTTTCACGCGTGGATTAACCCTCTGCGGGTGCGCACAGCCGAGACGCCTGGGGAGCTGGCCCAGGACAACCCCTATACGGTCTTGGGGGAGGAATATCCATTCTATTTTATGAAGTGGGAGGGCGGCGTTTATCTCAACCCCGCTTACCCCTATATACGGAGTCTGATCGCGGACGGAGCGGCAGAAATTGTGGAAAATTATCCAGTAGACGGAATCCACTTTGACGACTATTTTTACCCGGCCCAAGACGCTGGCCTGGATGAAGAGGCCTATCAGCTTCATGTAGAGACCGTGGAGACCCCTTTGGAACTAGAAGAATGGCGGAGCGCTAATATTAACGCCATGATGGCTTTGGTATATGAAAAGGTAAAAGCAGTGAGAGAGGATGTAGCCTTTGGCGTGTCACCCCAGGGAAACATTGCCAATGACCATGAGATGGGAGCGGACGTGGAAGCTTGGTGCGCCACCCCAGGCTATGCTGATTATGTATGCCCGCAAATCTACTATAGTTTTGAAAATGAGGGGCTAGACTATACCCAGGCGCTGGAGGAATGGTCGAAGCTTTACAGGCACCCAAACGCGCGGCTGTATGTAGGCCTTGCCCTTTACAAGGCTGGAGCGGGGGAGGAAGACTGGGCCGGGGGACAGGTGATCGGCCAGCAGATCACAGCGGCGCGGGAGGCGGCGTGTAACGGAATTATACTTTATAGCTCGGCCTATCTAGATACGGAACAGACCCAGGAAGAGGTGCGCAACGCGGTGGAGGTTTTGGCAAAGCCCAAAGGAGGCGGATAGTCTCTCTTAGGTTTCGACCTCCAACTGGTTCAATTTTCCTCTCTGTAGCTTCGTATACAGATCAGCTTCCTCCCGGTTGGTTTTGTTGGGTGATCGGGCTTTGCATGGGGGCACTTGACAAAACAATAGGGCATACACCCAATCACCCGTGAACGGGGCAAGAGTCCATGGATCAAGTACCAGCAAGCCGCACCAGGCGCTATGCATATCCGCAAGAAGGCCATAGGAAAGATCCGACGCCATCACAAGAATCGCTGCCGGAGCGGGAAAGCGGCGGGAAATGGCAGATAAAAGCGAAAAGCCGGGGGCAAATCCCCGGCCTTTTCTATGTGGTAAAGTATTCGATATTTTGAGGGCGTATGTCCTTTTGTATGTCCTTTTGACGCAAGGCGCGAAACAGTGATAAAAAGGAAAACCCCCAGAAACCTTGCAGTTTCTAGGGGCTATGCTTGGAGCTGGATATCGGAATCGAACCGATCACCTCATCATTACGAGTGATGTGCTCTACCGAATGAGCTAATCCAGCAAAAAGGAATAATACGGCTGACGGCATTTATTATAACCGATTTTTCGCCCCGCGTCAAGCCCCAAACTCCATTCGCGGGGTAAATTTCCTCTTGCGGCCCGTGGTTTTTTCCGGTATACTTAAGGTGCCGGGTTATAGTTAACGCAGTTCGAAAGAGGTGATGCCTCTTTTGAACCTGGCGGCATGGGTGCGCCGCGCCATTCTGCTGGAAAATTCAGGATGCGCCGATTTTCCAGTGCGTTTACGATACAGAACGCTTAGGCCCAGGTTGCTGGGGGCTTTTTGGCCCTTTTCCGCGTCAAAAAGCCTTGTCAATTGGAAGAGATGACGATGGGCCGCGCATTGCTCACGGTTTTCTTCTTGCAATGGACCCCTTCTGGCCAAAAAGACCTCATTTCTTCTATTTTAAACAAGCCCTCGTCGATCGCCAGAGGGGGACCCGTGGATTTCTCCTGGGCGGGGCTGTGTCCGCTCAATATTTTTTCTGGGGCATAGATCCGGCATTTCGCTATTTTCAAACAGGTCCAAAGGACCGCAAAGATTTACCGCAAAGGAGCATGCTACTATGAAATGGCTGATCGCTTCGGACCTTCACGGCAGCGAACCCGCCTGCCAGGGGGTTCTCTCGGCTTTTCAGCGAGAGGGCGCCCAGCGGCTGCTGCTGTTGGGGGACCTGCTATATCACGGCCCCCGCAACGACCTGCCCGCGGGCTACGCCCCCAAAGAGGTGGCGCGGCTGCTGAACGCCGCCGCGCCCAGGATCTTCTGCGTGGGGGGCAACTGCGAGGCCCCGGTGGACCAGATGGTACTGGATTTTCCGGCGCTGGCCCCGTACTGTCTTTTGGAGACTGCCGGGCACATGGTCTTTGCCACCCATGGCCATGTCTATCATCAGGAGAGCCCTCCGGCCCTGCCCCCAGAGGGGGTCCTTCTTCATGGGCACACCCATATTCCAGCCAAGACCCGTACCCCAGGGGGCTGGTGGTACCTGAACCCCGGCTCGGCGGCCCTGCCCAAAGAGGGAAGCTGGCGGGGCTATATGGTTTTAGAGGACGGGCTCTTCCTGTGGAAAACCCTGGAGGGGGAAGAGATGGACCGGCTGGCCCTGGACCATTTGCAATGAAAAAGAGAGCGGCCCGCAGGGCGCGCTCTCTTTTTCTACTTTTGCGGCAGCTCCTCCGGCATCTCCCGCCAGCTCTCCAGGCCAGCGGCCAGCAGCTTCATGCCGCTTAGGTACGTCCACTCGCCCCCCTGGTGGTAGTGGTCGAAATCCACGCAAAACAGAGAGTAGGCCAGCACCTTGCCGGTTTCCATCACCAGGCGGATGTTCCGCATCACGGTGTCAATGTCATGGCCCCCGGGCTCATTTTGCTCATAAGCGGGAATATACTCTGGGCTAAGGATGTCCGCGTCTACCGAAAGGTACAGCGCGTCTACCCGGGCCGCCAGCTCTTCCACGGCCCCCCGCCAAAGGTCCTCGGCATCAAAGGCGGCGGCGTCCAGGTGCGTCATGCCTGCCGCCCGCATATTTTCGTCAAAGTCCGGGTCGTTCAGCCTGCCGTCGCTAACCAGTACGTTTTGGCCGCTGATTGGCTCTGCCAGACCGCAGCCCTGGGTGCGCCACTGGGGATAAGTCTGTCCGGCCAGAGCCGAAAGGGGAAAGCCCACAAACCGGGTGGGGCGGTTTAGGGTTTCAATAATGCGGTTGTCCGCGTGGGCGTCTACCCAAACCACGCCCAGCTTTTTATCTGTGCCAATGGCCCGCTGAATGCCTCCCGCCACCGCCGGGGCATAGCAGCAGTAGCCCCCGGCCACGGCCACCGCCCGGCCCCGCAGCAGCGCGCCGCAGACCTTATCGGAAAAATCCCGGGGCACGGCAAAGCTGGGGGGCAGGTCTGGGTAGCGGCGGTGGTCCACTTCTACCGTCTCCACTGGGGCGCCGGTTTTGCCATAGACCCCGCACAGGCGGTACAGATCCACATCCCGGCGCTGAGAAAAGCCCTTGACCGGGTCGCTTAGGCGATAGGGGGTGGCGGTGGGGTCCACCTGCCAGTGGTTGTAGCAGTAGGGGCATTCAATCACGGAAAGTCCTTTTAGCATGGGCAAGCGCCTCCATCACAGTTTTTTTCCACATACAGGTTCAGCTCGAACCGCTCGAAAAAGCCGATAAGCTCCCCCGCTTGGTTTCGTACCGGCTGCATATAAATACGCTGGTTACGCAGATTGACCCCTACAAAGACCTCTTTGCCGTCGCGTTTCATCTTCTCATAGGCCGCCCGGATGCGCTGTCGAGAGCCCTCTTTGTCGTGGCAGAGGAACAGGCTTTTGCCAATCAGGTCTTGGTAGCCCCGCTCCTGAAAATAGTGGTACTGGGCGTAGCGGTTCATATAGCGGATGGTAAAGGTGCTGTCCACAAAGACAATGGGATAGGGGTAGCTGTCCAAAATCCCCCGTAAAATGGTGTTCTCGTCCATTATTTTACTTCCACCGTCCAGCCGAATTCATCGGCCAGCTTTCCGGTCTGAATGCCCGTGACCGTATCGTACAGCTTTTGGCTTATAGGGCCAATGCCCCCGCCGGAGATGAGCATTACCTCGTCTCCAAACCGCAGGGCCCCCACTGGGGAGATCACCGCCGCAGTGCCGCTGCCCCAGCACTCCTCTAACGTGCCGTCTTTGGCGGCGGCCACCAGCTCGTCCACGCTGACCCGGCGCTCTTCCACCTCCATGCCCCAGTGGCGGCACAGGTCCAGGCAGCTGGCCCGGGTGACGCCGGGCAGGATGCTGCCGTTCAGCATGGGGGTCACTACTTTTCCGGCAATTTTGAAGAAGATGTTCATAGAGCCCACTTCCTCAATGTATTTGCGCTCCACACCGTCCAGCCACAGCACTTGGGCATAGCCGGCGGCGTCGCTTTTCTCCTGGGCTTTCAGGCTGGCGGCGTAGTTGCCCCCTGCCTTTGCCTCGCCAATGCCGCCCCGCACGGCCCGGACATAGTCGTCCTCAATCCAGATCTTCACCGGGTCTAGGCCGCTGGCATAGTACGCGCCAGAGGGGGAGAGGATGATGATAAATTGATAGCTTAAGGAGGGGTGCACCCCCAGGTGGGGGTCGGTGGCAATGATAAAGGGCCGGATGTACAGGGAGGTGCCCGGCTGGGTGGGAATCCAGTCCTTTTCCACATGGACCAGGGTCTTTAAAGCGTTCATAAAGTCGTCTGCGGGCACAGGGGGAATGCACAGGCGGCGGCAGGAGTTCTCGGCCCGGGCAATGTTGCGGTCCGGGCGGAACAGCAGGGTGCGGCCATCTTCCGTGTGATAGGCTTTCAGGCCCTCAAACATCTCCTGGGCATAGTGGAACACCATAGCCGAGGGGTCCAGGCAGATGGGCCCATAGGGTACAATCTTCGGGTCGTGCCAGCCCTGGCCCTGGTTATATTCCATTACAAACATGTGGTCGGTAAATATCTGGCCAAAGCCCAGGCGGCTCTGGTCCGTGGGCTTTTCCTTTGGGGTCTTGGTCAGTTCTATTTTAATTTCCTGCAATTTCAACGACCTCTTTTCCTTTTGGTGGTTTCTGCGGCGGTGGAACCCGCTATAATTATAGTGAATTATAAACCCAAAGCGCCTAAATTGCAAGCTGGGGGCAGGGCTTCTTGCAAAAAGGTGGTTTTCCACAGTTTTTTTGCGCCGCAGTGCCGGATTTATCGGCGATGTTCCGGGCCCTTTTTCACCGGCCGGTCACCTGATTTCTTGTTCCAGCGTGTCGAACTCTGGGGTGGAGAAAAATTCACCCAGGGTAATTTCCAGGCCGTCACACAGCTTTTTAATGGTCACTGTGCCGGGGTTCCGGCTTTCTCCATTGAGGATGTTCTTTTACTGTGGCCTGGGGAACAGCGGCCAGGTTGCTAAGCCCGTTTGGCGTAAGGTCTCTTTCCCTGCACAGCTGAAGAATACGGGCGGCTATGGTTTCACGTGTTTTCAAAGGTTTTCCTCCAGGCCAAATTTTAGCAGCTGGTAGGGCTCTACCCGCAAAACCGTGGCAATGTTGAAAAGGACCTCCAGCGACAGGCCTCTTTCCATGTTGGGGGACTCAATGGCAGCCAAGTGCTGGCGGCTGATGCCCAGCTCCTCCGCCAGTTCGTCCTGGGTCAGGCCCGCGCGTCTGCGAAAATAGCCGATAGCCAGGTACAGCGCCTTTAGCCGCTGGGTATTGTCAAATTTTTGGGACAAGGGGCATCACCTCTGGTATAAGTTTATCGGAAGGTGAGCTAAATATGAATAATGTTAAACACGTCATTGACGTTTTAAAAACTTCCTATTATAATTAGAGCATGTCACATCAAGAAGGAGCGCTTCTATGAACGATTGTATATCCGAATTTTTTATTCAGGCTTTTGCCCAAATGCTCCGCTCCGCCCGCGCCGCCGCCGGCCTTACCCAGGCGGAGGTGGCCGCCGCGCTGGGGATTACCCGCACCTCTTACACCTACTACGAGCTGGGCAGGTCCCAGCCCCCCCTGGCCTCTCTGCGGACACTGGCGGAGCTTCTCGCGCTTCCGCCAGAGGCCTTTCTCTACCCAGAGCGCTGGGAGGGGCCATGATACCTGGGACGGGGCGCGCCCGTATCAAATAAAATGAAACGGCCCTTGACATTTATGGCAGAACATGCTATGCTATGAAAGCCGCATACTGCGGGCCAATAAGTGCCGGGAAACCGGCCGCCCGGCGGTAGCGAGACTTTTTGAAAAGAGGATACCAGAATGTTTGCAGTAATCGAGACAGGCGGCAAGCAGTATAAGGTCCAGTATGGAGACGTGATCTTCGTAGAGAAGCTGGACGCCGCCGAGAACGAAACGGTGGAGTTCCCCGTGGTGGCCGTGTTCGGCGAGGGCGAGCCCAAGGTGGGCGCTCCCTATGTGCAGGGCGCGACCGTAACCGGCAAGGTGGTAAAGAACGGCAAGGCCAAGAAAATCACGGTGTTTACCTATAAGCCCAAAAAGAACGCCAAGCGCAAGATGGGCCACCGCCAGCCCTACACCAAGGTGCAGATTGAGGCGGTTAAGGCCTGATGATCCACATAGACTTCCTCACGCCGGAAGGGACCCTATCGCTGCTGGGCCTGCGCGTTGCCGGCCACGCCGGATGGGGCGAGGAGGGCGGCGACATTGTGTGCGCGGCCGTGTCCTCGGCCGCCTATCTGGTGGTGAATACCGTCACCGAGGTGCTTGCGGTTACGCCGCTGGCGCTGCGCGCGGAAGAGGGGGACCTGTTCTTTCGCATAGAGGAAAGGGACGAGCCCGCCTGCCGGACGCTTTTGCAGGGGTTAAAGCTCCACCTTTGCCAGCTGGAGGACCAGTACCCACAGCACATTCGGGTGGACTATATGGAAGTATAGTAGGATGAACCTGCATTTACAATCAAATCAGCCTAAAAAGAAAGGATGGCAATGATTATGCTAAAAATAAATTTGCAGCTTTTTGCCCATAAAAAGGGCATGGGCTCTACCAAGAACGGCCGGGACTCCGAGTCTAAGCGCCTGGGGGTTAAGCGCGCCGACGGCCAGTTCGTGCTGGCGGGGAACATCCTGGTAAAGCAGCGCGGCACCAAGATCCATCCCGGTACCAACGTGGGCCGGGGCTCTGACGACACCCTGTTCGCCCTGGTGGACGGCAAGGTTCGTTTTGAGCGCATGGGCGCGGACCGCAAGAAGGTCAGCGTGTACGCGGAGTAATTTAGCTTGCTAAAGAAAGCCTCTTCGATTGAGAAGGGGCTTTTTTGTGGTGAAGGGGCCTGTAGCGCGAAAGTAAGGAGGGACAGTGCCATGAAAAAGGCGATTGGCGCCGTGCTGGCGGTTGTAATGACCTGCGCTGTCATTGGCGTTGGATGGTTTATTACGGCAAGCAAAAGAATTGAGGGCGTAACAATAGTTACCCTTTCTGTGGACAGCATTGCCGGGAAGTTCCACAATGAGGATGGGTATTACCTGACCCTCGCCCTGGAGGACGGGGTGATAGAGGACTATCATCTGTCCTATGATGAGGTTTCCATTAAAACCGGGAAGAATCTCTATGACAAAGTTGTTCCAGGGGAGCGCAGTCCTGGGGTCACCTTGAAGATCACGGACCCGGAGAAGGAGTGCCGGGACATTGGAGCCCTGATGAAAGTGAAGCGGCACGAGCTTTGCGAAATTATTTCGGTAACCGCGGCGGATCATAGTATCATTGATGGAAGTTGAGAGCGCGAGGCGTTTTTTGATGACGTTTTGGCCTCCGGCGGCCAGGGGCGCTGCCTCTGGACCCTGCCACCTTTGAAAAGGTGGACGAAACTTTTACGGTTTCCCCGCCGGGACCCGTATTCGTCTATTACCCCGAAACTTAACAGGAGGAAACATTGCGCGGTCCAGGGGCGTTAGGCCCCTGGTGGGGGTGGAGGGGGCAAAGCCCCTTCCCCGCCGGGGGTCATTCCATCATCAAAAAAACACTCCCAGCCAATCCTAGGAGGTGCGGTATGTTTATTGACAGTGCAAAAATTTTCGTAAAGGCCGGGGACGGCGGCGACGGCGCGGTGGCGTTCCACCGGGAAAAGTACGTGGCGGCCGGCGGCCCTGACGGCGGCGACGGCGGCCGGGGCGGCAGCGTGGTCTTTGTGGCAGACAGCAATCTTTCCACCCTGGCGGACTTCCGCTACAAGCGCAAGTACACCGCCCAAAAGGGCGAAAACGGCCGGGGCGGGCGCTGCGCCGGGAAGAACGCCCCGGACCTGATTGTGAGAGTGCCCAAAGGGACTCTTGTAAAGGATGCAGACACAGGCCGGGTCCTGGCGGATATTTGGGACCA
This sequence comes from Acutalibacter intestini, assembly GCF_034334985.1. Lineage (NCBI taxonomy): Bacteria > Bacillati > Bacillota > Clostridia > Eubacteriales > Acutalibacteraceae > Acutalibacter > Acutalibacter intestini. The sequence goes on from NZ_JAWXXL010000001.1 coordinate 216,499, forward strand.
GGAGCCAAAGGTCATTGCCAAAGGGGGCCGGGGCGGCTGGGGCAACACCCACTTTGCCACCCCCACCCGGCAGACCCCCCGGTTTGCCAAGCCCGGCCAGCCCGGCCAGGAGCTTACCGTTCAGCTGGAGCTGAAGCTGCTGGCAGACGTGGGCCTGGTGGGGTATCCTAATGTGGGCAAGTCTACCCTGATCTCGGTGATCTCCCAGGCCAAGCCCAATATCGCGGACTACCACTTTACCACCCTTACCCCCGTGCTGGGGGTAGTGCCCCTGGGCGAGGGGCGGTCCTTTGTGGTGGCGGATATCCCCGGGCTTATTGAGGGGGCCTGGCAGGGAAAGGGCCTGGGCCACCAGTTTTTGCGCCATGTAGAGCGCTGCCGGATGCTGGTGCATTTGGTAGACGTGGCGGGCAGCGAGGGCCGGGACCCCAAGGAGGACTTTGCCGTTATCAACGGCGAGCTGGAAAAGTTCAACCCAGAGCTGGCCCAGCGGCCCATGCTAGTGGCGGGCAACAAGTGCGACCTAGCAGAGCCGGAACAGGTGGAGGACTTTAAAAATTTTGTGGAGGCAAAGGGCTACCGGTTTTTCCCCATTATCGCACCCATTAACGAGCGGGTGGACGCCCTGGTGGACGCCATCACGGCGGAGCTGCAAAAGCTACCGCCAATTGCCCGCTATCAGCCCGATCCCCCGGTGCTGGCCCCTGTGGAGGAGCTGGAGCGGGGGAAGGTACAGGTAACGGAAGAAGAGGGGGTATACACTGTGGAGGCCGCCTGGCTGGAGAGGATTATGAACACAGTGGATTTTGACGACAACGAGTCCCTGGCCTATTTCCAGCGGGTGCTGGTACACACTGGCGTCATTGAGGCCCTGCGGCAGGCAGGCTGCGGCGAGGGCGACACCGTGGACATTTATGGCCTGGAATTCGACTTTGTAGAGTAAGGGGGCGGTGCGTTGGAAAGACTTTTACCACAGAACGGGCTGGACCCCAAGGCCCTAAGCTCTTTGGACCTGGCCTTTGTAGGAGACGCGGTATACGATCTTTTGGCCAGGGAATACCTGGCGGCAGGGGGCAGCTGTCCGGTTAAGAAGCTCCACCAGCGTAAGGCTGCCTGGGTGAACTGCGGGGCCCAGGCCCAGGCCCTGCGGACCCTTTGGCCAGAGCTGGACCCAGAGGAGCAGGCCATTGCCCTGCGGGGCCGGAACGCCCACGTGGGGCATCTGCCCAAAAACGCCGCCCCTGCGGACTACCACGGAGCCACGGCCCTAGAGGCCCTCTTTGGCTGGCTGTACCTGATGGGCCGGGGCCAGCGGCTGCGGCAGCTTTTTTTGGCGGCCATTCAAAAGGAGGAGGGGGGTGCAGCCCATGAATGAGCCAAAGGAGCTGTTTGTGGAACGTTTCACTCATACGGGTTTCCGCCAGGCTTTTCGGGCTTATTTTCAAGAGCTGGGCATTTCAGTACAGGACTGGGAAGGGCTTTTTCAAGAGATGGACCAGGACGGCCGGGGCAACCGGGCCTTTCTGCTGCTGGAGGGGGATAAGGCCGCGGGCTTGATCCAGTTCTGCCCAGTGAAGCTGGAGTGCTGGTTTTTTACCCAGCGGGCTGGATTCATCCGGGAGCTCTGGGTGGACCCGGACCGGCGGGGAAGAGGACACGGGGCCCGGCTGCTGGAGCTGGCGGAGACTTGGCTAAGGGAGAACGGCGCGGCGCTGGTTTTGCTGACCACGGACACGGCCCCGGGGTTTTATGAGAAGCGGGGATACCATAGAGACCCAAGCATTTCGGCGAAAAACGCCGACCCAGTGTACAAGAAAGCCCTGTAAAAGCGCAGCGCAAACAGCGCCCCCTGGGAGGGGCCCGAATTGACCACAATAATATATATTGTCTTTTTTACAAATGCTATTTTATAGAAAGGAAATGCCCCATGCTAGCCAAACGAAAAGAAATTGCTCTGGACGCCCTGTTCATCCTTGCGGGTTCGGCGGTGTACGCCGCCACGGTGAACGGCCTCACCGCGCCCAATAACATTGCCCCCGGAGGCATCACGGGTGTGGCCACCATGCTGAACTATGTGTTCGGCACCCCCATCGGCCTCGTCGCCTTTCTCATCAACATTCCCATTATTATTTGGGCTGTGGTGGAGATTGGCTATAAGCTGGTCATTAAGACCATGGCGGCTATTGCCGTATCCTCGCTGTTCATTGATCTGTTCGCTGGTTTTATGCCCGTGTACAGCGGAAACCCCATTTTGGTGGCGGTGTTTTCTGGGGCCTGCGAGGGCCTGGGGCTTTCCCTTACCTTTGTGCGGGGCGCCACCACCGGGGGCACCGACATGGTGGCCCGGCTGCTGGAGCGCCGGATGCCCCAAATGTCTATGGGCAGGCTCATGCTGGCTTTGGACGGGCTGGTGGTGGCCGCCTCGGCGGTGGTGTTCGGCAGCATAGAGAACGCCATGTATGCCTGCATTGCCATTTTTGTCAGTACCAGTATTATTGATACGGTCCTGTACGGTACCGACGTGGGCACCGGCAAGCTGTTTTTTGTTATGTCCCCAAAGGTACGGCAAATGGGCCAGCGGATCATTGGGGAGCTGGACCGCACAGTGACCTATTTGGACAGCAAGGGCGGCTATAGCAATGAGCCTGGGGAAACGATGCTGTGTGTGGTGCGGCGGTTTGAGGTATACGCCATGCAGGCCATTATCCACGAAGAGGACAAAAACGCCTTTGTGGTAGTGGGGGACGCGGGGCAGATTACAGGCGAGGGCTTTAAGCCCATGCGCCCGGACGATAAGCCCTTGAAAGAGCTGATACAGGACTTGAAAAACCATAAGAAATAACTATGTAAGGCCCTGCAAGCAGAGGCTTTTTGAAAAAAAGCTTCTCCCTGCGGGGCCAAAAACAACTAAGGCTTAGTAGTCGTACTCGTTCTGCTCCTGCTGGTTGCGGGAGTTGGAGTTTTGGCTGCGGTTATTCTGGCTCTGGTTTTTGCTGTTCTTGTTGTTCTGCTGGCTGCGGTTGTTCTGGCTGTTCTGCTGATTCTGGTGGTTGTTCTGCTGATTCTGATTGTTCATAATCGCGACTTCCTTTCATTATAAAAAGGTGAAGGATAGCTGGAGCGTTTTCGCCCCACGCAAAGTATTGTAAGCAGCCTGGGGAAGAATATGCGCGGGAAAATTTTAGAATTTCATTTTGTTGTTTTTTTTTGGCTGACGCCAGGGCGTTTTTGGCCGCCTGGGGCCACGGGGCTATTGGGTGGATAGGGGCGTGTCCTGGGCTCTTGAAAAGGGGAGGATGTGTGGCATGGAGCTGCCAGTGGAATTTTTGGATCGGATGAAAGCGCAGCTGGGGGATGAGTACCCAGCTTTTTTAGCGGGCTATCAGGGGCCGGTGGCCCGGGGGGCGCGGCGGAACCCCATAAAGTGCAGCCAAGAGACCTTAACGGCCAGCGTGCCCTTTGCCCTTTTGCCCACAAGCTTTTCGCCGCTGTCCTTTCGGGTGGATTGGGAGGGCGGCTTTGGGTCTTTGCCAGCCCACCACGCGGGGATGTTTTACTCCCAAGAGCCCTCCGCTGCCTCGGCTGTCACAGCCCTGGACCCCCAGCCAGGGGAGCGGGTGCTGGATTTGTGCGCCTCGCCGGGGGGCAAGTCTACCCAGATCGCGGGGCTGTTAATGGGCCAGGGGCTGCTCTGGTCCAATGAACCGGTACGAAACCGCACCGGCCAGCTGCTCTCCAATCTAGAGCGGCTGGGGGTGGCCAACGCGGTGGTATCCAGCAGTTATCCAGAGTCCCTGTGCCCGGCGCTGGCAGGCTATTTTCACCGGGTACTGGTAGACGCCCCCTGCTCTGGAGAGGGCTTGTTCCACAGGCTGCCCCAGGCCGCGCAGCAGTGGTCCCCCCAAGGAGTGGAGGCATGCGCCCGGCGGCAGCTGGGAATTTTGGACTGCGCGGCCCAGGCGGTGAAAGAGGATGGCGTGCTGGTGTACTCCACCTGTACGTTTTCCCAGGAGGAGAACGAGGGAGTGGTAGAGCGCTTTTTGCTGGCCCACAGAGAGTTTGTCCCGGAGAGGATCCCAGCGGACTTTGGACGCCCAGACCGGAACGGGGGCCTGGCCCGGCGGATCTATCCTATGGATGGGGGCGAGGGGCACTTTGTGGCCCGGTTCCGGCGGGTAAAGGAAAGCCCTTGTCATACAGTTGATTGCACCCTGCCGCGCCCAGGGCAGGCAGAGCGGGAAGGGGAACAACTTTACAGGGGGCTGTTCACCGGGGAGCCTCCCCGGCTGTTGGCAGAGAAGGACCGGCTGTTAATGCGGCCCGAAGGCTTGCCGGAACTAAGAGGGCTGGGGGTGCTGCGGGCGGGGGTGGAGCTGGCCGTGATTCGCCCTAAACGCCTAGAACCAGCCCATGGAGCCTTTATGAGCAGAGGAATGGCAGAGTGCCGCAAGTATATCAACTTTACACCACAAAGTCCCGCACTGGCGGCATTTCTGTTGGGACAGGAGATCCCCTGTGAGGAGAAAGGCTATACAGCGGTCTGTGTCAACGGAGTGACCGTGGGCTTTGGCAAAGCCAGTGGCGGGCGGCTGAAAAATCACTACCCCAAAGGATTGCGTAATTTGCGATAACATATACTATATTTTGATAATCTTCTCCCGGTAGTCCCGCCCAGCCGGGCCGGGCTGGGGAGCCCCCAGGGTGTAAAGGTCGTCGGCTGCGGCCTCCAGGGCAAAGACCTGTTGAGCCTCTGGGGAAAGAGCGGAGAAGCCCGCGGCTCGTGTTGCCACCGGCAGGCTGGGACGGGCCTGTCCCAAAGTTTGCCGCCCCAGTTCTGTCATGCCCAACAGCCGGAGATAGGGGGGCAGCTGAGGTAGGTTAGAGGTAACGCCCAGAAAGGCATGGGTTGCCAGCCTTCGGATTCGGGAATGTGTATAGCGTTTACACTTTACAAGCCTGTAAAGCTCTTCTGCTGAACAGGCCTGGCGGCTAGCTCTGTACAGCCGGTTCTCCAGGCCTTCACTTAAGTCCGGCAGGGCTGCGAAATCCTGTTTTGACATGGTTCGCAGCTTGCAGAGCAGGGCGCGCTCCAGGTTTTGGGGGAGCACGGGAAATCTACCTGTAAGGCGCAACTCCTTTACAACCTTGGCGGTGGAGGTGGGGACCAGCCCCTCCAGCTCCTTTCCGGCGGCGGCAAGCTTCCGCAGCTGGCCGGCAGAGAAATAGCCGCCATTTGGGGAAAGAGAGAGCTCCTGGGCATGGTGTTCCGCGCCTACCCGTTGAACGGCCACAGGTTGTATAGACAAGTTTTGCTCCTTTATAGCATAGAGATATTCTATGCCCAAGGTGCAGTTTGGCAAGGATATTGGCTTTACAGCCTCCTCTCCGAAAAGAACAGCCAGGGCACGCTGGCGGCGCTGGGCAAAGGTTTGTCCAGTGTCTTTTTGCCGGGCCAGGGCCAGGGAAAACTCGGGAGAGCCCAGGGCTTCCGCTAAGGCGGAGAGCAGAGCAAGGTCCGGGTTTTCCGCCCCAAAATAAAGACGCTCCGCGCCCAGAGCCCCGGCCAGACAGACCCCGCCCGCGGCAAAGCGCTGGGCCCCGGCGCAGGCCCAGGGCAGGGGCAGCTCGAAAACCAGGTCCGCGCCGTTTTCCAGGGCCAGCCGGGCGCGGGACCACTTGTCCAGCATGGCAGGCCCGCCCCGCTGGACAAAATTGCCGCTCATAATGCAGCAGACCGCCCCACCAGCGGCCCGCATTTGGGACAAAATTTCCCTGTGGCCAAAATGAAGGGGGTCGAACTCACAAATCAATGCGGAAATTGCGATTTTCTCAGGCATTTTCTGTAAAACTCCTTGAATTTACGGGATTGATATAGTATAATGTGCAAGGAAGTTACATACTTGACACTTTTTGCGGTCTGTAAAGGAAGAGGACTTTGCAAAAGTTCCCCGCTCCTGTTCCGCCCCCCCCGCGCCGCGCAGAGAGCCGGCGGCCGCTGCTTAAACTTCATTCTGTTCTAGTAAGCTAAGGCAGATTGTGAATGGGAACCCTGCTCTCGGTCCTCTTACGCCAGAGGGCCGCCTGAACCGATCACGCTGTATGTCAACGAATCCTTTTATTTTTTAGGAATAGGCAGCCAGAACTTATTATATATAAAATAGGTGAGAAAGGAAAGAGAAAACATGAAAATTCTTGTGATCAACGCGGGCAGTTCGTCGCTGAAATACCAGCTGATTGACATGGACGGCGAAAAGATGCTCTGCAAGGGCAACTGCGAGCGCATTGGCTTGGAAATGGGCATCTTTACCCATAAAACCGCTGATGGCCGGGAGCTGCATAAAGAGGTGGCGATGCCCGACCACACCGCGGCCTTTACCCAGGTGAAAGACGCCCTGCTGGACCCGGAAAAGGGCGTGATTAAGAACCTGGACGAAGTAGCGGCCATTGGCCACCGGGTGGTGCAGGGAGGCGCGATTTTCCACCAGTCCTGCCTGGTGGACGAGAAGGTGATCGCGGATATCGAAAGCCTCATTCCCCTGGCGCCTTTACATAACAAAGCCCATGTTCAGGGCATCCGCGCCTGCCGGGACCTGTTTGGGGAAAAGACCCCCGAGGCCGTGATTTTTGACACCTCCTTCCACGCCACCATGCCGCCAAAGGCGTATATGTATAATGTTCCCTATGAGTTTTACGAAAAATACGCCATTCGCCGCTATGGCGCCCACGGAACCTCTCACCGGTATGTCAGCGGCCGCTGCGCCCAGCTGATGGGCAAGGACATCAAAGACGTTAAGATGATTACTTGCCACCTGGGCAACGGCTCCTCCATCACAGCGGTGGATGGGGGCAAGTGCGTTGATACCAGTATGGGTTTAACCCCCCTGGACGGCTTTATGATGGGCAGCCGCACCGGCGCCCTGGACCCCTCGGTTGTCACCTTTATTATGGAAAAGGAGGGGCTTAGCCCTGCCGAGATGGACCAGCTGATGAACAAGAAGTCTGGTTTGCTGGGAATTTCCGGCGTTTCCAGTGATGACCGGGACGTGACCGCCGCCCGCAAAGAGGGCAACCCCCGGGCAAAGCTGGCCCACGATATTTTAGAGTATCAAATATCCAAATTCATCGGTAGTTATCTGGTGGCCCTGGGCGGCTGCGACGCCTTGGTGTTCACAGCCGGTGTGGGAGAGAACCAGTCTGCTCACCGGTGGGAGATTGGAAAATATTTAGAATTTTTAGGCGTGAAGATTGACGAGAAGCTGAACGCCGAGACCGTGCTGGGCAAAGAGGGGAAGATCTCTACCCCGGATTCGAAAATAGAGGTTTACGTGATTCCCACCAATGAGGAGCTTGTAATCGCTCGAGACACCAAGCAGCTGGTGGAAGCGCTATAGTCAAAAAAATTCGAAAAGATTCTTCTTGCGATTTTTTGGCTGCATAGGTTGTGAATTCTTTGCCGTAGGCAATGAATTTTAGCGGGTAGAGCCAGCGGCTTTGTCCGCCGCTTGAAAAGCTTTTTCAGGCGTATCCATTATATAAAGGCAATTTTATTGCCTTTGGGGTAATTCACATTTTAGGTGAGTATGATAGGGCGTCTGCTTTGGCAGGCGTCCTGTCATTTTTAGGCGTTTTGTTTATAAGGACAAAATTTTCTGTGCCATAAGGGGTAGGGTAGGGCTCTGTCAACCGCAAAATGTGGTAAAAAAACAGGAAAGTTCTTGGGAATATCAGGGAAACAGCCAGAAAAGGTTGCAATTTTGTAACTTTTACGCTATAATAAGGACATATCTTTACGCTTGGGTGCCTGTAAAATGGCCGGGAAAGGCCCAGGCAAATCATTCTATTACGGAGGTAAACCCGAATATTATGCCAAGATATTTTATAAAACGGATTCTTCCTCTGGCCCTAGCTGCGGCAGTGCTTTTGTGCCCGGTCACAGCAATGGCGGAAGAGGACCAGCCTCCGCCAGAGGCTGGAACTACAGATAGCGGCGCCCTGGAAAGTGGCGCGGAAGAGGCCCGGGACCCGGCGCAGCCTTCTTTAGAAGAGCCTGTAGAACCGGAACCCAGCGAGGGAGATTCCCTGGAGTCTGGTTATGATGAGCCAGACAGCCAGACCCCTATGGACCAGGAGGGCGAGTCTGGACAGTCTCAGCAGGCCACTTTTCTTTCCACAGAGGATGTGCTGAAGCTAGGCGGGCACGACACGTACATAACGGGCTTTGCCGGGGGTTATTTCCAGCCGGAGCGGGCAATAACCCGGGGCGAGACGGCCCAAGTGTTCTATAATCTGCTAAAAGAAAAGCCCTCTGCCTCTAACAACCCCTTTTCCGACGTGCCGGACAGCAATCCCAACCGGGAGGCCATTGTGGCCCTGTCCAATATTGGCCTGATCAAAGGCTACACGGACGGAACCTTTAGGCCCGCTGGCTCCATTACCCGAGCGGAGTTTGTCACCATCTTGGGCCGCTGCTTCTCCCTGGAAGAGGGCGAGCCCGCCTTTAGCGACATGCCCGACGAGAATAGCTGGTCCTACCGCTATATCGTCTCGGCCACGGCAAAAGGCTGGCTGAACGGTTATGGGGATGGGACTTTCCGGCCCAAAAACCTGATCAAGCGCTGTGAGGCGGTGAAAGTGGTGAACACAGCCCTGGGCCGCCGGGACGACGAGGGTTTTGCCGCGGGCAGCGAAACCCAGAAGTTTATGGATGTGCCCAAGAGCCACTGGGCCTATCAGGAGATTGCCGAGGCAGGGGAGCTCTCTGACGACCCCATGCCCAGCCCAACGCCTACGCCTGAACCTACGCCTACCCCAACGCCGGCTCCCACCAATGAGCCCGGGGGCGTGGCCCCCAACGGCCTGGAGGTGGGTAAGCAGGGCCGGGTGAACGACGTTACTGGCTTGAACCTGCGCACTGGCCCTGGGACGAACTACGAAAAAATCATGGCGTTGGATTATCACGCCGTGGTGACCGTAACAGATATTTCCAAGTACCCCTGGATCGGCGTAAAAACATCTAGCGGCAGAACCGGCTACTGCCACGGGGATTACCTGGACCCCTACGACGGCAGCACAGTAACGCCGCCCCCGGGGCCCTCGCAAAACGGCACGTTGTCGGCCAGCTCCGTCACCCTGAGCCAGTACCAAAGCCTGCGCCTGGACGCTAAGGTGGACTCGGACATTTCCACTATGCGGTGGTCTACCAGCAACGCCAACGTGGCTGTGGTGGCCTACGCGGTTCCCTATAACAGCCGGGAGCACGGAGCCATGATCTATGGCAAGAGCCCGGGCACCGCTACCCTGACCTTCTCGGACGGGGCGGGCAACGCCCGGGGCACCTGCACGGTGACGGTCACCGCTCCCCAGGCCGTGCGCTCGGCCTATGGCCAGGGCAACGTGATTCCCGTGGGCACCAGCTTTGACCTGACCGCCATTACAGATACCAGCCGGGACGAGGTGCGCTTTGAAATTGTCAGCGGTCCGGCAAAGGGCAGCTACACCACCAGCTCTTACCAGAGCGAGAGCCGCGCCTCTTCCCACGGTCTGCCAGACAACCAGGTGCGGGTATTCAAGCGTACCGTAAGCTTCGGCGCGGTGGGCAACTACATTGTGCGGGCCTACTCGGCTACAGGCGGCAGCTATGCCAACGACTACTACCAGTTCGCGGTGCAGATCGTAGGCGCGGACAACGGCGACGTGACCCGTACCACCTATGACAGCCGCCGGGCCAGCCAAGCCATCATTGAGGTCATCGCTAACTTTGAGGGCTATGTGCCAGAGGTGGAGGACGACTATCTTGTGGCGAAGAACCCCACAGTGGGCTATGGCTATGTGGTGCCGGTGAACAGCACGTTCTATAATAACATGACGGTGGAGGAAGCCAAGTCCTTCCTGATCAACACCGTAAACCGGGGCAGCTTTGCCACGGCGGTGGAGAACTACCGGACCAAGTATAACCTGAAAATGAGCCAAGCCCAGTTCGACGCCCTGGTGAGCTTTACGTACAACCTGGGGCCCGGGAACCTAAACACCGCAGACTTTGCCAATTATCTGATTCCCAACACGGTAGTGCCCCCCAACGCCAGCGAGAGCAACCCCTACCGGGGCGTGCTAAATATTTTCGCCGGGGTGCTGTATAATTCCCCCAGCGTGGATAGCGGACGGGCCGGCGTGGTGCCAAAGGGCGCTGGCGTGGACGTGGTCGACGTGGAGGTTAAACGCAATGATATGCAGCAGGAGGTCTGGTATAAGATCCGCTATGATGGCAAAACGGGTTGGATCGCCGCCAGCCTGGTAAGCTTGAACGACGACACCCTGGAGCATGACTTGGCCTATGCGGATTCAACCGCCCTGGCCCATGAGTATTTGAACTGGAATGTGGCCGGCGGCCAGCACGTGTCTGGGCTGCTATGGCGAAGAGTGGCAGAGTGCAAGATCTTCTTCTTCGGCAACTACGCCGAGGCGTTCCACAGCCATGAAAATTATTTCCATAACACATACGGATTTATCTTCCCCAGCGAATTCGCTGACGAGCAGGATAAATAACGGCCATAAATGGTATGGTCCATAAAATTTTAGGTGCATGTTGAAACGAAAAGCGCCGGTCCCGGTTTGGGGCCGGTGCTTTTCACCTTTTTTGGACAGGCGCATAAGATGGGGTAGCGGCAGTTGGCCGCGAAAAACACCATGTTCGCGTTTGCGGAAAGGAAGTGGTCCTTTTGTTGGGCAAGCCCTTGATATTGGTAAGCTCTGTCACCTATGCCATGAAGAGCCGGGATATCCTCTTCAAACGGGGCGTCAAAGCCTATGTAGAGCGCATTCCCCCCACGGCGGCCTCTGGCTGCGGATATGGGGTGTACGTTCCTTATGGAGCGGATGAGGCGGAACAAATTTTGCGGGAGAACCATATAAAAATACTGGGCCGGGCAGAACGGGATGAGGGCCGGTGAATCCGATGAATCGTCAGCGAATGATCTATTTGGACAATAGCGCAACCACCTACCCCAAGCCCCTGGCAGTGCGCCAGGCTTCGGCCCAGGCTCTTTCAGAACTGGGGGCAAACCCAGGCCGGGGGGGCTTTCCCATGAGCGTGCGCACAGGCCAGGCGGTGTATGACTGCCGGGCCCGCGCGGCAGAGCTTTTTGGGGCGGCCGGGCCCGAGTGTGTGGTGTTTCAGCCCAGCTGCACCCAGGCCCTGAACCTGGTAATGAAAGGCCTGCTGGCCCCTGGCGACCACGTGGTGGTCTCTGACATAGAGCACAACGCGGTGATGCGGCCCCTGGTTGCATTGGCGGAGAAAGGCGTGTCTTACACCCAGGCCGCTGTGGTCCCTGGGGACAACGACGGGACCTTGGACGCGTTCCGTAAGGCCATGCGCCCAAACACCAAGCTGCTGGTATGCACCCAGGCCTCCAACGTGTTCGGGGTGCGGGTGCCGGTGGAGCGGCTGGCGGCGCTTTGCCACCAGTATGGGGCCAAAATTTGTGTAGATGCGGCCCAGTCCGCAGGGGTGGTGGAGATCAACCTGTCGGAAAGCGGCATTGACTACCTGTGCTGTGCGGGCCACAAAGGACTGTACGGACTGATGGGCACCGGGCTGTTAATTTTCCGCGACCCACAGGACAAGTTGGCCACTCTGGTGGAAGGGGGAACAGGGACCCTGTCTCGCAACTTCGCGCAGCCTGATGATCCGCCGGAGCGCTATGAGCCCGGGACCCAAAATGTGCCGGGCATTGTGGCCCTGCGGGCGGGAATGGAGTTTGTGAAAGGCCGGGGGATACAGCGAATTTACAGCGAAGAGATGAGCAAGGTCACCTATTTGTACAGCCGGTTGACAAAGCTGTCTCGGGTAAAGATGTATATTCAGCCTGCCATGCCGGTACTCTCCTTTAATATAGAGGGAATGCAGAGCGAGGATGCGGGGAAGCGGCTGGCCCAGGCGGGCATCGCGGTGCGGTGCGGGCTGCACTGCGCCCCAGCGGCCCACCAAAAGATGGGCACATTGGAGACCGGAACGGTGCGGGTGTCTCCCTCGGTGTTTACCACAAAGGCGGAGCTGGACGCCCTGATTGGAACGGTGGCAAAATTATAAGGCGGGCCCAAAAGAGGGTTATGGCGAAGGCTAGGGCAGATACCGCCTAAGACCAAGAAAATAAAGCATGGAGCAAGAAAAAAGCACGATCTCACAGACCGTGCTTTTTTCCTAAGAAATATTCCACAGAAAACCCACTGGAAAAAATCGGGTTTTGTCAGTTTTTAAGGATGCGGCCACACGGCTGCTCAAAAAAGACGGAGAAACTCTTTTTAACCCTCAAAATAGCTTATGCCCCTTTTTCAATGAAGATATCCCCCGAGGTTGTGTGAAAATTCAGCACCCCCTGACCGTTGCCATAGCTCATGTGGTGTTCCTTGCCCAGGTGGGTAACAGGGAAATCACTGCTAAAAGCCCCGGACACCGTGGAATATTCCACCGTGAAGCCTGGGTTTTCCGGCAGGGCTAAGGTCAGATGCCCAGAAACTGAGCTCATCTCCGCTTTTTCCGGACAGGCTGTCAGCCCTGCCTGCATACAGCCGGATACCGTGTTCATGTGCAGGTCCCCGGCGGTGCCTGTATAGCCGCAGTCGCCAGAGGTGCTGGAGATATCCGCTTCCTCTGCCGCCAGCTGGTTCAGGGCCAGCTGGCCACTGGTAGTAGACACGTGCAGGGTCTGGCACTGGGCGGTTTCCAAAATAATATTGCCAGAAACACTGCTGATGGAAAGCGCCTCCGCCACGGTCAGGCCGGGCAGGCGCAGCTGGCCGCTGGTGGTGGAGAAAGAGGCCTCTTCTGTCTGGCAGGGGATGTTCAGGTCCACGTCCCCCGCGGTAGTAGATACCTTCAGGGCGTCCAGCTCAGCCGCCACAGCGGGGGGCAGCTGTACGGTAAGCTCTTTGCCCCCATACTGAAACCAGCCAAAACTGATCCATTTGGTAAACTTATTATACCATTGTCCGTCCCACTTTATGTTCAAGGTGCCGCCAGAAACCGTGGCCTCCATCTGGTCCTCTGGCGCCAGCTCCTTTTCGGAAGATTCGATAATATGGATCTGGCTGTCTGGGCTCTGGGTGATTTCCACTTTTCCATCCACCCAGTAAATGTCCAGGCTTTCCACCGGGCTCTCTTCCAAATGGAAGTCTACCTGGCGGCGGTGGGTTTTGGCTTTCTGGGGGTTCGGGTCTCCCAGGGAGAAGCTGTCTGTGGAAAGCCCCACGGCCAGTACGCCGGTAAGGAGCAGCGCCGCCGCGGAACAGGCCACGATGGTGAAAATTTGTGATTTCTTCACGTTGATGCCCTCCTTATAGGTCCTTGCGGTTCACAGCGCCCAAAACAGTGTTGACCACAACGCATACCGCCGGAGCAATGAGGAAGATCACCCAGGTGATGTACCATTTGCCAGTGCCAAAGCTTACCAGGAAGTAGAAAGCTACCACCAGAGGCCAGAAAGCCCCATTAAAGGCGGCGCGCCAGTGCTTTTTCCGCACTTTCCCCTGCTGCCACTGGCGAAAGTCCTCTACCACGCTGCCAGGGACGGGCTGTACCGTTTTCGGGTGGGTAAAGTGGTCGTAGACCAAAAGGCCGGCGCCCAGGGCAATCATCAAAAACATACCGATGGCCCCCATAAAAAGGAAAGCGCCGCCAAAAAACTCGCACATAATGATGGACGGCACCACGCTAAGTACAAACAGCATCACAGCCGCGGCCCGCACCAGGGCCCGCCGGTGGTCTGGCTGGGGCTGGGGGTAGTACACAGGCGGGGGCACGGGCCGGCCGTTTTCGTCGTCCTCCAGCTGGGCAAAGAGCTCCCGCACGTCGCCAATGCTCATAACGGTTAGGTTGTAGGCCTCCTCTGGGGATTTTCCCTCGTTGACCAGATTATAGTATTTTTCGATGAGGTTTTGGGTCAGCTCAATTTTCAGCTCATAGGCCCGCTGGGTGTGGGGGGCGCTTTCAAAAAGCTGGTCCATGTACTCGCGGATCTTGTATTCCATTGAAGAAGTCTCCTTTTTAAAATATAGAATCAGGCAGCATGAACGGAACGCGAAGCGAGAATGGGTCCAGGGAACTTGTTCCCTGGCAGGGGGTGGGACAGAGTCCCACGGTCTTGCTAAAGGGGCGGCCTTTGCCCCGAAAGCCCCGTATTCGTCCAAAATAAATTTCTATGGGGTAATAAGCTGCTGAAGCAGCTGCTTGCTCTGTTCCCACTCGGCGGCCATGCGGTAATAGGCCTCCACCCCGGCTGGGGTGATGGAGTAGTACCGGCGGCGGGCCCCGGTATTTTCATCGCCCCAGTACGAGGCGATGCACCCCATCTGCTCCAGCCGCCGGAAAGCGGTGTATAGGGTGGCCTCCTTTAGCTCATACTGGCCGCCGGTTTTTTCCTGAATAGCCCGGTTGATTTTATAGCCATAGCTGTCGCCCTGCATCAGCTGGGCCAAGATAATGGTATCGGTATGGCCTCTGATCACGTCCGACGCAATGGACATGGCACTCCCTCCTTTCTGTGGATACTATATCACATGATACTTCGGCTGTCAAGGTATTTCTGGAAAAAATATTGATCGGAATCAAATGGTTAGGGCTTGTTGGAACATAGAGGAAATGACGGATTTTTGCCCCGAAGAGGTCAGCTTCCAGGAGAAAACCGCAAGGAATCCTTGCGGTATTACGAGGATTTTCGACGCGGAAGAGGGCCGCTTCTGGCTAAAAAGACGGCGTTTTCCATGTTTCAAACAGGCCCTAGGAGAAAATTTAGGCTTTTCATCAAAAACCAGATCGATTCGAGAAAAAACCAAGAAAAGCCGGCGTCCTTCCAGAATTCTTAGTGCAAAAAGCCAGTGTTTTTCGGCGAAAGGAGGTCTTTTCCAGGTCAAGGACTCCGGGCCAAAGCGTTGAAAGGATGCGCCAGGCGCGCGGGAAATCCCCGCTGAAAATTTGCCTTTTGCCACATTAGGGTGTATAATAATCAACAGAAAAAGAGAAAGGACGATGTAAGTGTGAAACTATTGATTGTGCGCCACGGCGACCCGGATTACTCCATAGATTCCCTGACGGAAAAAGGCTGGCGTGAGGCGGAATTTTTGGCCCAGCGGCTGGAGAAAGCCCCTGCCGCCGCTTACTACTGTTCCCCTTTGGGCAGGGCCAAGGACACCGCCAGCCTGACCCTGAAGAGGCTGGACCGCACCGCGGAAGAATGCCCCTGGCTGCGGGAATTCCGGGGCATGATCCGCCGCCCGGACAGAGGGGATAAGGAGTCCATTTGTTGGGACTGGCTTCCCACAGACTGGACGCCGGATCCCAGGTTTTATCAGCAAGACCAATGGCTGGCCCAGGAGAATATGGCGGCGGGCAGCGTGGCGGAGCAATACCAGTGGGTAATAGAGAACCTGGACCAGCTGCTGGAACGCCGCGGGTACCGGCGGGAGGGCCAGCTGTACCGGGCGGTACGGCCCAATAACGATACCCTGGTGTTTTTCTGCCATTTCGGCGTAGAATGCGTGATGCTAAGCCGCCTATTGAACATACCGCCCATGCTGCTGTGGCATGGAACAATGGCCGCCCCCACTTCTGTGACCACGGTGGTGACTGAAGAGCGCCGCCAGGGCTATGCCTACTTTCGCATGAGCTCCTTTGGGGACATCTCCCACCTGTACGCCCACCAGGAGCCCCCTGCCTTTGCGGGGCGGTTCAGCGAGTGCTATACCAATGAAGGGGAGCGGCTGGACTAAGAACCTGCATTCGCAACCCCTGGAACGCTGCCTGTCCCCTCCTTTTCGCGTCATGCCGCGTCGGGTTCCTTGAAAAATCTCCTTGTCCAGCGAGAAAAATCATCGCCCCCCAGCATCCCCCAGCGATGATTTTTTCCATAACAAAAGCCCCAAGGGCACCGTGGTCTTGCCACAGGCTCTCGGGGCTTTTCATTTTAGTGGGTGGCCAGGGGGGCTTTACTCCTGGTCCTCGGGGGCGTCCCAGTTGTGCCAGACATTCTGCACGTCGTCGTTGTCCTCCAAAAGGTCCAGCATCTTCTGCATCTTAATAACGGTTTCTTCGTCCGCAATGGCTGTGTAGGTATCGGGCACCATCTCCACTTCGGCAGAGACAAACTGGTAGCCCTTCTTCTCCAGGTCCTCCCGCACCCCACTGAAGTCGCTGGGCTCGGTGGAGATCTCAAACACGTCCTCGTCCGCCGCGAAGTCGGAAGCGCCTGCCTCCAGGGCGTCGGCCATCACCGTGTCCTCATCCTGGTCCTCCCGCTCTATCACAATCACGCCCTTCTCTTTGAACATAAAGCTAACGCAGCCTGTGGTGCCCAGGTTTCCGCCAAATTTGTCAAAGGCATGGCGCACGTCGGCAGCGGTACGGTTGCGGTTGTCCGTCAGGGCCTCCACAATCACCGCTACGCCGCAGGGGCCGTAGCCCTCGTAGGTAACGTTTTCATAGTTGTCCCCGCTGCCCTCGCCTGCGGCGCGCTTAATAATGCGTTCAATGTTGTCGTTGGGCACATTGGCCGCCTTGGCTTTGGCAATGCAGTCCTTGAGCCGTGAGTTTGCCGCGGGGTCCGGGCTGCCGCCCTCTTTCACAGCCACGGCCAGCTCACGGCCAATCTTAGTGAAGATCTTGGCCTTTGCGCCGTCGGCCTTTTCCTTTTTCCGTTTAATGTTGTTCCATTTTGAATGTCCAGACATAGTAAAACCGCCTTACTTTATATTATTTATAATATTTGTTGTTTTGCCAAGTTTTTAGCCACGGGCCCTACCAATGGCCGGGGCCTGTGCAGGGCGGCCGCCGACAGAAGCCACTGGCCGCCAGTTACTTTGGAATAAACCAGGGAATGGGGCCCCAGCCTCTCTTATCATATCATATCTGCCCCAGCATTTCAAGGGCTAGGGCCCGGGCTTTTTGCTGGGCGGGGCCCTGGTTCTGCCTGCCGCGGTCTGTGCCGCCCCACACCGCGCAGCCGCATAGCTGGGTATTCATTACGCTGAAGGCACGCTCCAGTTGGTGTACGGTTACCTCCACCGGAAAGTCCTCCTCCTGGCCCATGGCCAGCAAAAGAACGGCCTGCCGCCGCTTCTTAATGGGCGTGCGCATCCCAAGAGAAAACCGGGCCTCAAAATACCGCTGGGTGCGGTCCAGCACGGCCTTGAGGGGGGCGGGGAAGGAGTCGTTATACACCGGCGAAGCCACCACCAGCAGGTCCGCCCGGCGCAGGGCTTTGTCAAAACCGTCCAGGTCGCTGAACTGGCAGCCCTCTTTTTTGGCGCAGGCCCGGCAGCCAGTGCAGGGGTGGGCGTTCAGGACATATGTATCTATTTCGTCAATGGCCCAGCCCTTTTGCTCCTTAAAAACATCCAAAAAACTCTCCAGCAGCATGCGGGTGTTCCCATGGCTGTTGGGAGAGCCGAAGAGCACCAGGAGATGCTTTTTTTGATCGAACAGTCCCATAAACTCCTCCTATGCAAAATGGCTTACTTAGCAAATTACCTTACTTCCGCGAAGTATTATAGCATAAAAATCCGCTTGGGGAAGTCCTGTGCTAAGGCCTTCTCCCTGTGTTTGTCAAAACACATTATGCCATAAATCCGATTGGAGAAGGCCGGTGCTTTTGCAACGCAAAAGAGAAGCGTTTCACGCTTCAGGACTTCTCTTTGTGTTCGTTAGAACACATTATACCACAGCTTGTCCCCAGGGTCAAGGCGTGAGGCCCTTCCTCAAGGCCCAGGGGCGAAAAGCTCTTGCTTGCCAGGGGTGAAGAAGTACCCCAGGGTGCCCACCATCTGACCAGAACGGTACAGCGCCCGTGCTTCCTCCAGGCTTAGCCACTGGGCTTGCTTCACCTCGCCGTCGGCCTCCTCCAGGTGGGCCTCTCCGCTGTATTCAAACTGCCACACGTCCAGAATGTCTCCAAACCGCCGGCCATCCACCCAGTCTCGGACCTGGCTAAGCACCACCCGGCCCTTTTCCGGGTCCAGGCGTACGCCCAGCTCTTCCCAGGCCTCCCGCAGGGCCCCGGCCAAACTGTCCTCTCCGGCCAGCACCGAGCCGCCGGTGGTCTCCCACATCAGCGGAAAAGTAGGGCGGTCCGCCGCCCGCTGGCTAAGCAGGTACCGGCCCCCGCTATCCCGCAGCCACACATGGACCACCAGGTGAAAGCCCCCTGGGGGCAGGGGCTCCCCCCGCCGGTGGGTGCGGCCCAGAGGGGCCCTGTTGGCAGTATATAGATCCCAAAGCTCCATAGATTTTTCCTCCTAAAAGGGCAGCAGCCCCAGGTGCTCCAGCAGAATTTTTGTGCCCAGAAGGATAAGAATCACGCCCCCGGCCAGCTCGGCCCGGCTCTTGTATCGTGCGCCAAATACACTGCCCACCTTGACCCCCGCCCCAGAGAGCAGAAAGGTGACCGCGCCAATAAAGCCCGCCGCGGCGCCAATGTTTACATCCAAAAAGGCAAAGCCCACCCCCACCGCCAGCGCGTCAATGCTGGTGGCCAGGGCCAAGAGCAGCATATTTTTAGGGGATAAGGACGCGTCCTCCTTTTCCTCCTGGCCGGAGAGGGCCTCGCGGACCATGTTTCCGCCAATGACAGCCAGCAGGCCAAAGGCGATCCAGTGGTCAATCGCGGTAATAGCCTCTTTAAACTGCACGCCCACCAGGTAGCCCAGAACAGGCATCAGGGCCTGAAAACCGCCAAACCAAAGGCCCACCAGCACCATGTGCCTGGGGCCCGTCTTTTTAAGAGCCAGACCCTTGCAGACCGCCACAGCGAAAGCGTCCATAGAAAGGCCTACGGCCAGGATGAAGAGCTCAAGAAGGCCCATTGAAAAACACTCCTTGCCTTAAGTTTTCTTATTATATTATTCCGGCAGGGGAAAGTCAAGACCTGTTGTGGAGCGGCCGCCGGAGGGCCTGTCGCCGCAAAGGGCGGCCCCTCCCGAAAAGGAAGGAGCCACGGCGCGCGTTTTTACACTACAGGTCCAAATAGTCAATATACTCCTCTAAACACATCGAGCGCTGCTGCATAGACGCCGCGTTGGCGCCGCCCACATAGCGCAGCACAGTGGGGTCGGGGGAGATGCCGGTATAGTCGTCTTTGCCTTGGGGATAGCGGAACACAAAGCCATACCGGCCCATGTTGGCTTTTAGCCAGATGTAAGACTTGGACTGCTCAAAGCTCTCCTTATCCACTGCCAGCCGCAGGCACATGCCGGTTTGAAAGTCGCTTTCCCCGGCCATAGGGACAATAGTCCGGGCAGTGGTTTTGGCCATCACGGCACTAAGGGGTTCGTCTCCCTCCATCAGCTCCTCTACCTTGGCCTGAAAGCGCTTGCCCTGTTCTTCATAAGAGACATATCCCTCGCTAAAAATCAACACATAGCCGTCTTCTTCCGCCGCGGCGGTCATTTGCCGCAGGGCGTCCACGATGTGCGCATCCACCATAATGTTTTCTATCTGGGCCAGCTTTGGCTCATATTCCGGGTCCGCCGGGTTGTTTTCATTGATGAGAAACAGGCTGATGGAGTTTTCATAGGCGGGCAGGCCCATGTCGTCATAGTCCGGCAAGGGCTCCATAGAGGCGTTGGGGTCGCCGTTCTGGCTCTGGCCAGAGAAAATTTCTTGATGGAAATAGGGCAGCAGATAGAACCGGATAAAAAACGCCGCCAGCCCCACCAGGGCCAAAATCAGGGTGGCAGCCACCACCCGGGACCATATTTTCAGCCGGCGGGCAGCCTGGTGCTGGGCCTGCTTTTCTTGGGAAACAAACATGCTGCGCCGCCCCAGGCCCAGGCCGGAGCGGCTGGTATTGCCAATAAGATATTGCTTTTGTCTGCGTCTTGCCAAGGGTCTGTCCCTCCCCAAAGGTTCCGTCATCTACAGCACTATTATACAACCTTCCCCCCAAAAAAGAAAGGGGGAATCTGTGAACAGGGACGCCTAAAAAATTCCCCATTGACATTTTTCTTTCCAAGTGGTATAATACGCCGAACGCGCGTGGGGCTGGGCTCCCGCGTCCCAGCCTTCAGGCGCGGTCCAGGCCGCCGGAATCCTTTTTTCTCCGGCCTTGGGCCGCTATTTTTATGTTTTTTGCGGGGAAAAAATTTGAGGAGGCTGGTAAGTTTGGGATTTTTCAAAAAGATCAATGGCTTTCTGTTCCCCTGTGCGGCGGAATATGAAAAGCTGGGCGTAAAGAAGAGCCTGGCACTGGGCTTTCAGCACGCTTTTGCCATGAGCTGTGCCACCATTTTGGTGCCTCTGCTCACAGGGCTGGACGTGGGCGTGGCCCTGTTCTGCGCCGGCTGCGGAACCATTATTTTCCACCTGTGCACCGGCGGACGGATGCCCACCTTTTTGGGCAGCTCCTTTGCCTTTATCTCCGCCCTGTGCGGGGTCGTCGGAAACACGGCCTTTGGCGCCACCAGGGACGAACAGGTGGCCGCGGCCATGGGGGGCATCATTGCCTCGGGGGTGTTTTACCTTATCCTGGCCCTGGTGATCAAGGTGTTCGGCAAGGGGTTGATAGACAAGCTCTTCCCCCCGGTGGTGCGGGGGGTGGGCATCACGCTCATTGGCCTAAACCTGGCTTCCTCCGCGATCAATAATATTCAAACCCAGTATGGCCCCGATGGCGGCGCCCTGGCGATATTTGGCGAAGGATATGATATGTCCGCCTATGTGTGGGCGTGGGTGCTGGCCGGGGTGGTGTGCCTGCTGGCCGTGGTGCTTTCCAGCTGCGGAAAGGGCATGGTAAAGATGTCCTCCATTGTCATTGCCCTGGTTTCCGGCTATGTGCTAACGCTGATTGTTACTAAGACGGGCCTGGCCCCCGCCGCCCTGATGGACACCAGCGTCATTGGCTCCTATGGCTGGATACAGGCCCCCCACTTTGTGCTTCCCAGCTTTAATATCACGGCCGTGGGCATGATCGCACCCATCGCCATTGTCACCTGCGTAGAGCATGTAGGCGATGTGTATGCCAACGGCGCGGTGGTGAATAAGCGGTTTACCGAAAAGCCCGGCCTGCACCGCACCCTGATGGGCGATGGCCTGGCCACCGTGTTTGCGGGCTTTGTGGGTGGACCGCCCAACACCACCTACAGCGAGAACACCGCCGTGCTGGCGGCCACTGGCAACTATAACCCCGCTTCCCTGCGGGTGGCGGCCCTTATCGCCATTCTGGTCAGTTTTTTCGGCAAAGGCATTGGGGTCATCCAGTCAGTGCCCAGCTGCGTGCTGGGCGGGGCCTGCATTGTGCTGTACGGCATGATCGCTTCGGTGGGCCTGCGCACGCTGGTGGAGAACCACGTGGACTTTACCAAAAACCGCAACCTCTGCATTGCCGCCGTGATGCTGGTATTGGCCATTGGCGGAGCGGTGATTGGAAACGCCACATTCAGCTTTTCCAATATTGGCCTGGGAATTATTGTAGGCATTATTTTGAACCTGGCAGTTCCGGACAATTCCCCCGACGGCAAGGGTCTGGTGGCCCATAGCGTGGACCAGAAGGACATTCTGCCAGAGCGCAGGCCGTAAAAATTTTGGATGTAAGTGCCTGGGGAAAGATCCCGGGAGGTATAGTATACGCGGGGACGCCACCCCCCAAGCCTGCCCTGCTTCTCCATGGACCCAGGGTGGCCTTAAGAGCATAAAAAGGAGCCGCGCCGTGTGGGCGCAGCTCCTTTACTTTTTCGCAATGCTTATTTGTCCTCGCTGGGGGCCTCTTCATCCTCGTCCTCTTCTTCGTCGAGGTCAAACTCCAGGGTCTCGCCGCAGCCAGGGCAGACAATAGAGCCCTCGGCCAGCAGGTCGTCGGTCAGCTCAATGGTGTCTCCGCAGCTGGGGCAGGTCACCTCAAACTCCGGGTCCGCCCCGTCATGGTGGTGGCAGCCACAGCCGCAGCCGCAGTCGTCCTCATCCAGACCATAGTACTCCGCTTCTAAAGTTCCCAGGTCCTCGTCCACCTCGTCCAGTTGCTGGGAAAAGGCGTCGTACTGGTCCTCCAGCTCTTCCACAGAGGTGCTTAGGTCCTCCAGAAGCTCCACCATGGCGTTAAAGATCTTTGTGTTCTTGTCAGCAGGGTCCAGCTCCAAGCCGTCCATCAGGCCACGGATGTAGGACGCGCGCTGGGAATTGGTCATAGCACTCATAAGATGATATTCCTTTCTTGGTATAATCCCTTCTTAAAGAATTTGGAACACTTCATAAAGAGGGGCCAGAAATAAGTTCGCGGTTCCGCGCCAGCGGAATTCGGTCCTTGGGACCGCAAGCGGAACTTGGGAGCTAAACAGGCAAAGCCCCAGGCTCGAAAAGTTCGCGGTTCCGCGCCAGCGGAATTCGGTCCTTGGGACCGAAAGCGGAACTTGGGAGCTAAACAGGCAAAGCCCCAGGCTCGAAAAGTTCGCGGTTCCGCGCCAGCGGAATTCGGTCCTTGGGACCGAAAGCGGAACTTGGGAGCTAATTTAATAAAATCAAAGATTTTATTAAATTATGCTCTTTCCATATACTCTCCAGTACGGGTATCAATGCGAATGCGCTCTCCCTCGTTGATAAACAGCGGTACGCGGATTTCCGCGCCGGTTTCCACCGTGGCGGGCTTCAGGGTGTTGGTGGCCGTATCGCCCTTAATGCCGGGCTCGGTCTTGGTAATCTCCAGCTCCACAAAGTTGGGGGGCTCCACCCCAAACACGTTGCCCTTGTAGGACAACACCTTGCACTCCATGTTTTCCTTGACAAACTTGAAGTTGTCTGCGAGAACATTGCCATTGATGGGAATCTGCTCGTAGCTCTCGGTGTCCATAAAGTAGTACAGGTCGCCGTCGCTGTACAGATACTGCATGTCCTTACGCTCAATAAAAGCGGTGGGGAACTTGTCGTTGGGGTTAAAAGTGCGCTCTGTCACGGCGCCAGAGATCACGTTGCGGATCTTGGTGCGCACAAAAGCGGCGCCCTTGCCGGGCTTTACATGCTGAAACTCGATGATAGAGTACACAGCGCCGTCCATCTCAAAGGTTACGCCGTTTCTAAAATCGCCTGCGGTTACCATAAAAAACCTCCCAAATAGTAGTCTGTGCTTATTTTATAATATCTTGCGGCCAAATTCAAGGGGAAGCGGCCTTTTTTTGGCAATTTATCTGCGGGCCGTGCCAGGGGGGCGGAGTTTTTCGTCTGCCGATACGGGCGCTGCCTCTTGGAGAGCGGGGTGCTGGGGGGCCGCTCCTGAAAAAATCTCGCTTCGCTGATTTTTTCAGTTTGCTGCCTTTGGGCGGCGCTTAGCCGGGCCCCTCTCTTTTTGCTGGCTGCTATTGGCGGAGTTTGTGGCTCTATTGATTGTTTTGCGCGCCGCCTTTTAGGGCAAGGTCAAGGGATAAGGCCGCGAGACGCTGTCTCGCGCTCTGCTGGGGGAAACTTGTTTCCCCCCGTCCCCCTATTCTCGCTGCGCGGCGCTCTTTTTTGGCTACAGCTCGATAAGCTCCTTGGGGCTCTTGGTCAGGCTGCGGCAGCCGTCGGCGGTCACCAGCAGCATGTCCTCTATCCGCACCCCGTACTGGGCCGGCAGGTAGATGCCCGGCTCGTCGGTGATCACCATGCCCTCGGCGCAGGGGGTCTTATCTTTGGAGGAGAAGGCCGGCCATTCGTGAATCTCAAAGCCTACTCCATGGCCCAGGCCGTGGCCAAAGGTGCCGGGGTAGTCCTTTTCGATGATATCCCGGGCTATCTTGTCCATGTCGCAGCACAGGGCCCCGGGCTTTACCGCGTCGATCACCGCCAGCTGGGCCCGCAGCACGGTTTCATACACTTTGCGCTGCTCGTCGCTCACCTTGCCAAAGGCCACGGTGCGGGTCATGTCGCTGTGGTAGCCGTCCAGCATGGCGCCGGTGTCCATAGTGATAAAGTCCCCGGGCTTCACAGTGTTGCCGCTGGGCACCGCGTGGCACTGAGAGCCGTTTTTGCCCGCGGCCACAATCAGGTCAAAGGCCACGTTTTCGGCCCCGTTTTTCCGCATGAAGAACTCGATTTCCAGGGCCAGGTCCCGCTCGGTAACCCCCTCCTTGATAAAGGGCAGAATATGCTGGAACGCCGCGTCGGTAATGGCCTGGGCGTCCTCAATCTTCTTCACCTCTTCGGGAGATTTAATCATCCGCTGGTCCTTAATGGCCTTGTCCAGGGTGTCGTCCAGCACGGCTTCCATGCCGTGCTCCTGGAACAGCTTCTCAAAGGTCCGGGAATCTGCCACCGAGAGCTTGTTGATCTCCATGTATACCTGCTTTACGCCGTGTTTTTCCAACAGTTCGCAGATTTTCTCTTTAAAGTCCTTAAATCCCACCACCGTGCAGTTTTTGGCGGTGTAGCGGGCGGCCTCCTCATACCGGAAGTCCTGAAGCAGATAGGCCTCCTCCGCCGTGATGAGCAGTGCGCCCGCGTCAGAGGGAAACTCGGTAAAATACCGGCGGTTCCGCTCAGAATAGACCATAATTGCCTTTTGGCTGTCGCCGGCGATAAGCTTTTCAGAAATACGCTCCACAGGATTTTTCATTGCAATACATCCTTTCGCTTTTCATATTTTGCCCGCAGGCCCCGCTCAAAATACCGGCGAATCTTAAAGCTTAGGCCCTCCTCGGGCTCAATGGGGGTCAAAAGCACGCTGCGCATGCCGCACAGGTTGGCCCCCACCACGTCGGTAAAAATTTGGTCGCCGATAATCACGCAGTCGCGGCACTTCATTTTCAGTTTTTTCCGGGCCTTTAGGTAGCCAAAGGGCAGGGGCTTTAAGGCAAAGCTAATAAAATCCAGCCCAAACCGGGCCGCGAAAGGGCCCACCCGTTTTTTGTAGTTGTTAGACACAATCACCACCCGAAAGCCCTCTTCCACCAGCCGGCGGGCCCATTCAATGGCCCCAGGAATGGGGGTGTGAGAGGTGTAGGTGGCTATGGTGTTGTCCACGTCCAGCAGCACGGCCCCCACCCCCAGCGAAGAGAGAAACTGGGGGCTTAGGTCCGTCACCCGCCGCCGGACCGCGGTTGGTGAAAAAATACCCATAAATTTACTGATTCTCCATTCGGGAACAAAAAAGCGGGCGCTTGGCCCGCTTTTTTCAGGTTTGTAGCGAAGCTTATAGTAAACACACTTGAAAGCCGGCGGGATACCAATTTTCAAGCTGGGCGGCACTGCCGCCTGGTTTAAAAGAGATATACCTCTTTTAAACTGTGTGAACTATATCCAAAAGGAGAAAAGGACGGGCCCTTTCCCCCAATGAACACCCAAAGGCTTTCCCCGGCGCGCCGGGGAAATGCCCGCCGTACGCCGCTCCATTCCCAAACCTAGCCCTGCTTACTTATACTTACGCTTGCGGGCCGCTTCTGACTTTTTCTTCCGCTTTACCGAGGGCTTTTCGTAAGCCTCGCGTTTGCGTACCTCTTGAATCACGCCGGCGCGGGCGCATTGTTTCTTAAACCGCCGCAGGGCGCTATCCAAAGATTCATTTTCTTTGAGCCGTATCTCAGCCATCCAATATCCCTCCCATCCGCCGAAAAGGCAGGGGTTTGCGTCGTAAATGTGCAATACAACATGACTATTATAGCCCCAACCCCCGGGCTTGTCAAGCCCCCTCTTTGCGCATTTTTTTGTGGAAGGAGACAGGCCGCTTTTGGCGTGGGTTTATTCTTCCGGGTTTTCTTTCTGCCGCCGGCCCAGCAGGGCGTCGTACTTTTTTCCCATGATTCGGAAGTGGATCTCAAACCCCAGGCAGAGCACCAGGAAGATTACAAAGAATACAACCATAAAGCTGACCCAGGCCCCGGGGTCTTCCATGGGGAACCACCCGCAGACCCAGGCAAAGCCCGCGCAAACCCCAAAGACCAGGGCGCAGAACACGCCCAAGCGCAGGGCGTAGCTGGGCTTTTTTAACACCTGGCCGGAAAAGAAGATATATTGCAGCAGGGTAATCACGCCGCACATGGCCAGCATCTGCCAGATAAGGGTGTGGCGCATGGTTTGGTTGCCGCACATTGCGTCTATAAAGGAATAGATGCACAGCGCCCCGGTAAAGCTTAGGCAGCCCCAAGACTTGAACTCTCCTACAAATTTTAGAAATTTTTTCATGATAAGCGCTCCTTTCTTGCTGTGTTCCCGGCCTACAGCCCCAGCCGCTTCCGGAATGCCGGGGCGTACTGCCGTGATACGTACAAAGCCTCTCCGCCCCGCATGGTCAGCCGCAGCCGCCCGCCCAGGTCCGGCCGCAAAGAGCGTATGGCGTTAAAGTTTACCAGCGTCGATTTGCTGGCCCGCAAAAACTGCCGCCCAGAAAGCCGCTCTTCCAGCTCATACAGCCGCAGGGACGTTTCGTAAACCTGCTCCTTGGTATAGAGAAAGGTCCGGCCGTCCGCTGTGTCGATATACAGCACCTGGTGGAAGTCCAGCAAAAAGGTCTGCCCCTCCCGCAGGCCGGTAAGCTTTTGGTCAAAGTTCTGGTCAAAGGACCGCAGCGCGGCTATCATCTCCAGCACCGGCGCGTCGGCCTGCTTGCAGCGGATGACCACCTGGGTTTCTTCCAGGGCGGGGTCCTCTTGAATGGTAATGTTCATTTTAACTCCCCCTTTCCAAGAGCCTGTTCCCACAAGGGGAATGTTCAGATTTTGAAGGGGATTTTGGGCGGGTTTAAGGAAAAAGGCATGGACAGCTCTGGAAAATTTCAAGCCTTTTTTAACAGGGAAACCGTCAAAATCCATGGAAAAGACGGGCGCGATTCCTTCTATAAGAACAGACTCTTATGGATCGTTAACGCGGCGCAAAAGCGATGAACCACGCGTTTTCTATATTCTTTTTCTGCCGGCATATTCAGTATACCCAAGGGCGGGTCCTATTGCAAGGCCTTTGGGCCCACCTGCTTTTTGGCCAGGACAAGAGGGGGATTTTCGGCCCTAGCCAGGCGTTTTAAAATTGGCGGAAGGAGATTTCGGGCTACCACAGCCGCCTGTACAGCCCAGCCCCCGGGGGCTCGTCCCCATAAGTATACAGCACTTCCCCCACAGCTTGGCCGTCATAGGTGCTCTCCTGGTAGTCCCCCTTGGGGACAAAGCCGTATTTCTCATAAAAGGCCCGGGCCCGGCGGTTGTCCTTTAGCACCCACAGCAGGACCTTTTCCAGGCCCAGGTCCCCCAGGGCCGCCACAGCCCGGTCCAGCAGAAGCCGGCCCCAGCCCTGGCCGGTATGCTCCGGCAGCAGGTACAGGGCCACAATCTCCCCGTAGTCCGGATACTTCCACCACCGGGAGGGGCAAAAGCTCACGGTGCCCAGCAGGGCCCCGGCCTCTTCCAGCACCAGGTTTTGGCGGCCCTCTTTCGTCACGCCTCCGGCCCAGGCCTCCTTGGGCACGCCGTCCAAAAAGCTCTGGGGGATCAAATCCCGGTAGGCCCAGCGCCAGCTCTTTTCATATAAAAGCCGCAGCGCTGGCAGGTCCTCTGGGCTCATGGGGCGGATGAGCATGGAAGTCACGTCCTTTCACATACTTTATAGGCAATACCGCAGAATTCGCGGCTAACGCCTTAAACGCTGTCTTGCTTGCAATTTTTCCGTCCTGGCACACAGCTTTCGCTTGGCCAGAATCGCAAGACCATCAAAGGCCTGATTGGCGGCGTTTTATCTGTGCACGCTGGCGAAAAATCTGACTGCGCAATACAGCACTTAGAATTATGCGGTATTTCCTATAGAAACCTATTAGGGCTTGTTTGAAACATGGAAAACGCCGTCTTTTTACCCAGAAGCGGCCCTCTTCCGCGTCGAAAATCCTCGTAAAACCGCAAGGATTCCTTGCGGTTTTCTCCTGGAAGCTGACCACTTTGGGTCAAAAATCCGTCATTTCCTCTATGTTCCAACAAGCCCTAGTCCTTACACAGTTTCCAAATATGAATATTTGTTATTGACAAACCGAAAAAATAGTTCTATACTAAAAACAGTAGCAGCCAGGGGCCAAAACAGTCCCTTCGGCAAAAAAGCGTCTCACCGCACTTGTCCTAGAGGTGAAGCCAATGAAAAACAGCCTAATGCTATTCCTTTTCGCCGCCCTTTCCGTCCTTTTGGGAATCGGCCTATCCGGTTTTGCCGCTGTCCCCCTGGAAGCGGAGGCGGAGATCGCCGCTCGCCGGGAAGCCGAGCGCTATGCCTACATGGATTTGGAAAGTGCGCCGGAACACCTGAAAGAAAAGATTCTGGCGGCCAGGAATGAAATGATCTACCGCTATTGCCCCGGCTGGTCCGCCAATGGATGGGAATGCGCCGTAATAGACCTGGAGACCGGCGAAGTGATTCGCAGGCTCCCGGACTTTTACGATCTCTTTCCCCGGGACTGGGAAATTCCCAAAGAGGAAATGAGCGGGCCCGTGCCGGAACAGGAGCCCGAGCCCAAGTCCGAGCTGGAAGTTGAGCCAGAAGAAGAGGAGTCATCTTTGGCAGAGGAGACCGTCGTTCCCGTACAGTTGCTCTACCAATCTCTGCCAGAAGTACTCATGACCACAAACTAGCGAAAAGACTCTTAAATTGCTGAAGCGATTGTTGGCCACTGGATGCTACTAAGTTTTTTATTGGAGATTTCCCAAATGAAACGAATGTTAAGTGCCTTTCTCGCCGCCTGCCTGGCTGCTCTTTGCACATTTCCAGCGTATGCCAGCAATTGATGAATCAGTAACTTATGAGGCACAAAAAGTCCAAACATTCGCCCACATGAACTATGACAGCGCCGCGCCAGAGCTTCAAGAGGCTATTTTGGATGCTCGTGAAGAAATTATCATGGACCACCCCGGATGGGTTGCAGACGGTTACGAAGGCAGGGTGATAAATGTAGAAACCGGGGAGACCGTGCGGGAACTGCCTGAATTCCATGAAGTCTTTCCCGAAGATTGGGAAGTACCTGTTGAAGCGGTGGTTACGGACTCAGCGGAAACTTTTGACCCTACAGAGAACTCTACGCGTGCGGTAGACCTCAGAGGCTACGAGTTTCTATTCTCAAAAGGAGTATATTTGGAAAATCCAAAAACAGGTGTAAATACGACTCCCTTTGGCTATTTCAATTTAGATAAAGAGCATAACTTCGGAATGGCATATGCTTCTTTGCTGACTGCCAGTAAAACCTGTAATATTGGCCTTGCCGACGCGAATACAGGAGCTTCATTAGGATATGCCTCAAGAATTGGAAGGAATGAGGCTGTACTAACGAAACGCAGTTATACGGACCTGTGGACAAACTGTAGAGTGGCCGTTCGCGCAAGTACTTATGATACACCTGGGCATTCCACCCTTCGCGTGTATCGCTCTAAGAATGGTTACGTAGAGGTAAGGTAAATATCTAACAAACGCCGCAGAGGTTATGGAAGCTTCTGCGGCATTTGGCATTTTTTATGGATTATCTTTTGCCAGCAGCTCCCCGGTCATGGCGTCCCCCTCTATCCCGGAGAGGGCCGCCTCCCGCAGCTCTCCGGCCAAGTTTCCGGCGCTTTTCGCCAGCACCGGGGTGTAGTTGGGGGTGAAGCCCTCCCACACCCCGGGCCTTGCCTCCCGCTCAAAGAGCACCTGGGCCCGCCGGCCTATCTGGGACAAGAAAAAGGCCTGCCGCCCCGCCTCTGCCGCTTCTATCATCCGGCGGCTGCGGGCTTCCTTCACTGGGGCGGGCACTTGGTCCGGGGCTTGGTCCGCCACCGTGCCCGGGCGGCGGGAGTAGGCGAACACATGGGCCTTGGCAAAGCCCACAGCCGCTACAAAGGCCAAATTCTGGGCGAACTCCTCCTCGGTCTCTCCGGGAAAGCCCACCATCACGTCTGTAGTGATGGCGCAGCCCGGGAAAGCCCCCCGCAGGTCCTGTACAATGCCCATGTACTCCTGGGGGGTGTAGTGGCGGTTCATGCGCTTTAGGGTGGCGCCGCAGCCGCTTTGCAGGGAGAGGTGGAACTGGGGGCAGAGCTTGGGCTGGGCCTGCATCCGGGCGATGACCGGCGGGGTTAGGCGTTCCGGCTCCAAAGAGCCCAGCCGCACCCGGCAGACGCCCCCTATGGCGCAGGCGGCCTCCACCGCATCGCAGAGGCTAAGGCCCAGGTCCTGGCCATAGGCGGGCAGGTTGATGCCCGTGAGCACCACCTCCCGGTACCCGGCGGCGGCCAGGCTCTCTGTCTCGGCCAGGATCTGCTCCACGGGTTTGGAGCGCACCCTGCCCCGGGCGTAGGGGATGATGCAGTAGGCGCAGAAGCGCTCGCAGCCGTCCTCAATCTTTAAAAAGGCCCGGGTGTGGCCCTGCATTCCGCTGATACGCATGGGCTCAAAGGCCTCGCCCTTTTCATGGGGGGCAATGTCCACCACGCGCTGTTTGGTAGAAAGGTACTCCATCACCCGCTGGCCCAGGGCGGCCCGGTTGGCGTTGCCCAGAACGATGTCTGCGTCTGAAAAAGCCCCGGCCTCTTTGGGAAAGGCCTGGGGCCAGCAGCCGGTGAGTACGCCGATGGCCCCGGGGTTCTGGCGCTTTAGGCGGCGCAGGGCCTGGCGGGCCTTTTGGTCGCTTTGGGCGGTGACCGTGCAGGAGTTCACCACCACCAGGTCGGCGGGGCCGTTGCCCGCGGGCTGAAAGCCCTGGCCCAGCAGCTGTTCCAGCATGGCCTGGCTCTCGTATTGGTTGACCTTGCAGCCCAGGGTAATGAATTTGACTTTCATGGGGGACCTCCCAAAATAAGATGAGGGCAAAAAATAAGATGAGGGCAAAAAAGAGGGAAACAGAAAGGAGTCCAGGGGAAACTTGTTTCTCCTGGCAGGGGTCAAGGGGGCAGCGCCCCTTGCCGCCGGAGGCGGCCTGTCCCTTGGTCTCGCGGCCGGCGCTGGAGACCAGCGCCGCCAAAACGCAGCGATTTGCAAAAATCAGCGAAGCGAGATTTTTGCAAGAGCGGCCCGTTAGCACCCAGCCCCCCAGAAGGAGCCCGTATCGGCCCAAAATGTTTTTTCTTTGCCAATACGGGCCCAGCCACACCGGAAAGCGGGAGGGAGCGGTCCGCTGTTTCGGCGGTGCGGGAGCTGGTGGGCCTGCCCGGGCTTAGGGGGGGGGTGGCCGCGCCCCACGGGTGCTTGTTGCCGCGCCGCTAAGGGCGCTGGAGACCAGCGCCGGCCGTGGGACCCAAAGGGATAAGGCCGCAGGGCTCTGCCCCGCACCCCCGTCCCCCTGCCGCATTCTGCGGCGTTTTTCCTTTTTGACGCTTACTCGATGTCTTGGCCCAGGGTGTTCTGGCTTTGGGCCGTGAGATACGCGTTAATGAACCCGTCTAGGTCCCCGTCCATCACCCCGTTTACATTGCCGGTCTCGTGCCCGGTACGATGGTCCTTTACCATGGTATACGGCATGAACACATAGGAGCGGATCTGGCTGCCCCAGGTGATCTCTTTCTGCTCCCCTTTGATGTCGCTGATTTTTTCCAGGTTCTCCCGCTCCTTAATCTCCACCAGCTTGGAAATCAGCATCTTCATGGCCACGTCCCGGTTCTGGTACTGGCTGCGCTCCACCTGGCAGCTGACCACAATGCCGGTGGGAATGTGGATGAGCCGCACGGCAGAAGAGGTTTTGTTTACCTTCTGGCCTCCCGCACCGCTGGCCCGGTAGACCTCCATTTTAATGTCGTCGGGGTTTATTTCCACACTGTTGTCCTCGTCAATTTCCGGCATGACCTCCAAAGAGGAGAACGAGGTGTGCCGCCGCCCCGCCGCGTCAAAGGGGGAGACCCGCACCAGCCGGTGCACCCCGGCCTCGCTTTTCAGGTAGCCATAGGCGTTTTCCCCCTCCACCAGGATAGAGGCGCTTTTCAGCCCGGCCTCGTCCCCGTCCAGATAGTCCAGGGTGGTTACCTTAAAGCCCCTGCGCTCGGCCCAGCGGTTGTACATGCGAAAGAGCATCTCCGCCCAGTCCTGGGCCTCGGTGCCGCCCGAGCCCGCGTGGAAGGTAAGAATGGCGTTGTGGCCGTCGTACTCGCCGGTCAGCAGGGTGGAAAGGCGCATGTCCTCAATCACCTTTGCCACGCCGTCGATCTCGGCCTGAATCTCCGGCAGCAGGCTAAGGTCCTCGGCCTCGTCTCCCAGCTCAATCAGGGCGGCGGTGTCCTCGCAGCGGGCGCACAGCTTCTGGTAGTTCTCGTCCTTGGCCTTTAAAGAGGCCAGCCGCTGGGTAATCTTCTGGGCTTCCTGCATGTTGTCCCAAAAGCCGGGCTCGGCGGTTTTGTGCTCCAGCATGTCCACCTCTTCCCGCAGCCGCTCCAGGCCCAGGTTGTCCCGCAGGGCGGAGAGGGCGGCCTGCCGTTCTTCCAGCTGGTGCTTCAGTTCTTCAAATTGCAGCATCTATTTTCACTCACTTTCCATGATGATTCCGATTGGGTGTTTTTCTATTATACCGAATCTTTTGGCAAATGTAAATCCCCCCGCTCTTTATAGGGGGCGTCCAACTAAGTGGAGGAGCCGGCAAAGGGTCCTGGCAGGGGGCAAATGCTCTATTAGGGCGAGAACCTTGAAGCAGCCGCCCCCCCTGCGCCGCCGGATTTGTTAACAGAATGAAAAATTGTGGCGGTACGGTTGCACTTTTCGAAAAAATCGTGTACAATAATACATTATTATAGATAAGAAAAGGAATGGCGTTTGGCTATGATTGATTACAAAGGCGTCAACTGCCCCGTGTGCGGGGACCCCTTTATCAAGGACGATGACATTGTGGTGTGCCCACAGTGCGGTGCGCCCTATCATCGGGACTGCTACCATAAAGAGGGCCAGTGCGTTTTTCAGGACCTGCACGAGGAAGGGAAGGAATGGGTTCCCCCCGCGCCGCCGCAGGCCCCAGAGGCTTCCACAGAAATAAAGGACCAGGAGTGCTCTGCCTGTGGCTGCCTAAACGCCCACAGCGCGCTGTTTTGCAACCGGTGCGGCGCACCGCTGATGGGCCAGCCCCACCGCCACGCTAACGCGGACACAGGCCCCCGGCCCAGCCAGGCCCCCGCCGGGCCCTATGTGCCGCCGCCCTATCCAGGGGCGGTGCCCTTTGGCATGGACCCTATGGGCGGAGTAAACCCAGGGGAGAAGCTGGCCGAGGGGGTTAGTTTTGGGGACGCCTCCAAGCTGGTGCGCCAGAACACGGCCTATTATATGCCGGTGTTCCGGTACATCAAGAATACCGGGCGGAACAAGTTCAACTTTTCGGCCTTCCTGTTTTCAGGGGCGTGGATGCTGTACCGCAAGCAGTACAAGCACGGGGCCATTGTCACAGGGCTGATGTTTGTCATTTATCTTATGTACCTGGCGGCCTCTGTGTTTGTTGCCACGCCCACCCTTTTGCAGCTTATGGAGCAGGCGGGCATGGACCTAACCCGGGGGTTTTCTCCCACCAGCGAGCAGATGATTATTATTACCAATCTTCTGACAGAAAGCCCAGAGCTGTACCTGCGCATCAGTCTGCCCATGCTATGTCTTTTATTGATTTTAGCCGTAATGATTTTTGTGGGCGTGCGGGGCAACAAAATGTATATGAACCACTGCGTCCGCACCGTGCGGGAGGTAAAGCGGGCCAATGTGGCGGAAAATCCCAACATGACCCTAAACGTCAAAGGCGGGGTGAACCCCTCCATTGCGGCGTGCATGTTTGTGTGCTATTTCATCCTGGTCAATGTAGTCCCCCTACTCCTCTAGCCAGCCAGCGCAAGCGCTGGACCATTCGTCGCGGGCAACGTGACGTTGCATCCAATGTCGCGGGGGCGTTCGCTCCGGCTCACTTGCCGGTGTAAACCGCGGGCTTAGCCAGCGCATTCTTTTGGGTGCTTCCGGCGTGACTCGTTCTTTTTTGCTTTAGCCAATACGGGCCCCCTCCCTTTGGCCCCGGCAGTGTTTCCTTAGGCTTCCTTGCCGGTGGCAGCTTCCAGCCGGGCCAGCGCGGATAGGATCGGAAGCGGGTAGAAGAACGCGCTGGCTATGCTGATGGTTCGCACTGGCGAGTGAGCCGGAAGCGAACGCCCCTGCGACTAACGGTCCAGCGCTTGCGCTGGCTGGGTGTGTTATGGTGTGTTGTGGCACATACCTATAGCTATAACAATTACTCTCTGTATAGGAGTTTATAAAATACCCAAACACATCGCAACACCATAACACACAGGCGTTCTATGCAAGCGCTGCTGGAGATATGAGAAGTATGCTAACTATTATAAAAGGAGTTGCAGCAATGAAAAAGGTACGCAAAGCAGTTATTCCCGCCGCTGGCCTGGGGACCCGGGTGCTGCCCGCCACCAAGGCCATGCCCAAGGAGATGCTGCCCATAGTGGACAAGCCTGCCATACAATATATAGTGGAAGAAGCCGCCGCCGCTGGCATTGAGGACATCCTCATTATTACCAACCGGGGCAAGGGCCTGCTGGAGGACCACTTTGACCGGGCCCCCGAGCTGGAAAGCCACCTTTCCGCCCAGCCCGGCAAGGCCGGGGTGCTGCGCCAGGTGGTGGATATTTCCCGGCTGGCAAACATCTGGTATGTGCGCCAAAAGGAGACCAAGGGCCTGGGCCACGCGGTGAACTGCGCCCGGGGCTTTGTGGACGGAGAGCCCTTTGCGGTGCTGTACGGCGACGATGTGATTATTGGCAAAGACCCGGCCTGCGGCCAGCTGGTTCGGGCCTATGAGGAGTACGGCCTGGGGGTGGTGGGCGTGAAAGAGGTGAGCCAGGAGGCCATCCGGAAATACTCGTCCCTAAAGGTGGAGCCCCTGCGGGATAACTACTTTCAGTGCACGGACATGGTGGAAAAGCCCCTGCCAGGGCAGGAGCTTTCTTTGTACTCCATTTTGGGGCGCTGCGTACTGCCGCCGGAGATTTTTGAAATTCTGGACGCCACCCAGCCAGGCGCAGGCGGAGAGATTCAGCTGACAGACGCCATGAAAACCCTGGCCCGGCGGGACGGCATGGTGGCCGTGGACTTTACCGGCAAGCGCTATGACATGGGCAGCAAGCTGGGGGTTATGCAGGCAGGGGTGGAGATTGCCCTGGACCACCCGGAGATTGGAGAAGCGTTTCGGGCCTATTTAAAGGAGCTGGCCCAAAATTTGTAGGCTTTGCGCAGTGGCGGGCGGCCGCCAAGGCGGAATTCCTGGGGCGTTTTCGGGGGCAAAGACACCGCGCGGCCCAGCGGCGGGTAAGACCGGCCCCCTTCAGGGGCCATCACTGCTAAAAAAAGAAGGCACGCCGAAACCCGGCGCGCCTGATTTTTCTGAAAGCTTGAGCCCTATTTACCGCCGCCCAGCTCCTCCATGCGCTGTTTGCTGCTGATAATCTTGCTTAGCTCTTCCATAAAGCTGTTGATGTCCTTGAACTGCCTGTATACAGAGGCAAACCGCACGTAGGCCACCTCGTCGGTGGTTTTCAGCTTTTCCATGGCGTAGGTGCCAATGCGCTGGGAGGAGACCTCTTTGTCCAAGGAGTTTTGCAGCAGGGTTTCAATCTCGTTTACAATATGCTCCAGGGTATCCACGGATACCGGGCGCTTTTCACAGGCCCGCAGCAGGCCGTTTAAAAGCTTGTTTCGGTCAAAGGCCTCCCGAGAGCGGTCCTTTTTAATAACCACAATGGGCACGTTTTCAATGACCTCGTAGGTGGTAAAGCGCTTGCCGCACTTTAGGCACTCCCGACGGCGCCGGATGCGTTCGCTCTCGTCGGTTGGGCGGGAGTCCACCACTTTGCTTTCGGTATAACCACAATACGGACATTTCACGGCTAGTACATCCCCCTTTAGTCGATATTGTTCGATTATACACGAAAGCACCCGCAAAATCAAGGCGTTTTACGAAAATTGCTTTACATATTATTTTGTGCGGCGCTTCGGGCCATAGGCCCGGGGGGTTGCCTTTTAGGCCCAAGGACTGTTTACATAATTCACATTTGGTTTCAAACATTCAGTAAAGGTAAAAAATCATGGCTATTTTAACGGTACATAATATTTCCCTTAGCTTTGGCGAGGAGAAGATACTGGAAAACATTTCCTTTGAGATCCAAAAGGGCGAGCGCGTGGGCCTGGTGGGGGTGAACGGCAGCGGAAAGACCAGCCTGTTTAAAACCCTTACCGGGGAGTATACCCCAGACACGGGCACGGTTACTTTTTCAAAAGAGACCAGCCCCGGCTATATGGAGCAGCACGTGTGCAGGGACTTTGAAAAGACCGCGTTAGAAGAGGTTATGACGGTGTTTGCCCCGCTTTTGGAGATGGAGCAAACGCTGGAAGAGCTGACCGTGCGCCTAAGCGAAACCCCCCAGGGGCCCCAGCTGGAAAGCTTGATTGACCAGCAGACCCGGCTGAACGACCAGTTTGTGGACGGGGGCGGGCTTACCTGCCGGTCCCGGGCCCGCAGCGCCCTTTTGGGCCTGGGCTTTACCCAGGAGCAGACCCAGAACCCAGTGGGCGTGCTTAGCGGCGGGCAGAAAGCCAAGCTTCAGCTGGCAAAAATGCTGCTAAGCGGGGCCAACCTGCTGCTGCTGGACGAGCCCACCAACCATTTGGACATCCCTTCCGTGGAGTGGCTGGAGGGCTTTTTGCTAAACTATACGGGCGCGTACATAGTCATCTCTCATGACCGGTACTTTCTGGACAAGGTGACCACCCGCACCCTGGAGATGCACGGCCGGGGCCTGGACTCTTACAAGGGCAACTACAGCCGGTCTTTGGAGCTGCGGGCCGAAAAGCGCCTGGCCATGGAGCGGGTGTATGAGAATACCAAAAAGGAGATTGCCCGGATTGAGGGCATTATCGAGCAGCAGCGCCGCTGGAACCAGGAGCGCAACTACGTGACCATTGCCAACAAGCAAAAGTCCATTGACCGGCTGGAGGCCACCCTGGAAAAGCCCGAGGACGACCCGGAGTCCATCCAGTTTCAGTTTCGCGCCAGCCGGAGAAGCGGCGACGATGTGCTGACCGCAGAGGTGCTTAGCCTGTCCTTTGGGGGAGAGCCCCTGTTCCGCAATGTGGACCTGGAAATTAAGCGGGGGCAGAAGGTTTTCCTCATTGGCCCCAACGGCTGCGGCAAGACCAGCCTGTTTAAGATCCTCTTGGGCCAGTACCAGCCGGACACAGGCTTTGTGCGCATGGGCGCGGGGGTGGACCTGGGCTACTACGAGCAGTCCCAGCTAAGCCTGCACGACGAAAAAGAGGTGATTGACGAGATATGGGACCTGCACCCCCGCATGACCCAGACCGAGGTGCGCAACGCCCTGGCGGTGTTCCTTTTTAAAGGGGAGGACGTGTTTAAACCCGTGGGAGCCCTTAGCGGCGGCGAGCGGGCCCGCATTCTCCTGTTAAAATTAATGCTCTCCCGGGCCAACTTTCTGCTGCTGGACGAGCCCACCAACCATTTGGACATTGGCTCCTGCGAGGCTTTGGAAGAAGCCCTTTCCGGGTATGACGGAACCCTGTTTGTGGTGTCCCACGACCGGTATCTTATCAATAAGCTGGCCGACCAGGTGTATGTACTGGGGCCAGAGGGGGCGGTTCTGTACCATGGCAACTACGACTACTATTTGGAGCGCCGGGAGGCGGAACAGGCCCGGGAAGAGCAGAAAGCCCCGCCCAAGGTGAACCTTTATAAGCTGCGCAAAGAGCGGGAGGCCGCCCTGCGAAAAATGCGGACTGGGCTGGAGCGCCTGGAGCGGGAGATTGAGGCGGCGGAGGAAAAGCGCGGGGAGCTGGAAGCAAAGCTCACGCTGCCGGAAGTGGCCGCGGACTATGAGGCTGTCACCAGCATTTCTGGGGAGATTGGGGAGCTGGAAAAGCTGGGAGAAAAGCTGCTGGCAGACTGGACCGAGCTCTCGGAAGAACTGGAGAAAGCGGAAGCAGAAAGCCAAGACTAAGAGCCAAAAAGACAGCAGCGCAGCGAAGAAGAGTGCAGGGGCAAAGCTCCTGCCGAGGTCCAGGGCCAGGAGCCCTGGCAGGTTTTGGGGCAGCGCCTCAAGGTCTTAAAGCGGCGCGGCAAGCCAAAAAAGGGAAGCCAGCCAAAAACTCCCCCCAAAAAAAGAGGGAGCAAAATCTTCCGCGCCGCCCAAAACATAGCGTCCTGGGAAAATGCGCGAAGCAAATTTTCCCGGCAGCGGCCCACCCGCCGCATCTTCCCACTGTGCGGGTCAAAGCCCCCCGAAACCCACAAGGCCCCCACAGCGCCAGCCCAAGAACCACGCACCTAAAACTCGCCAAAAACAAAAAGGTTAGGGCTTGTTTGAAAATAGAGGAAATGACGAATTTTGGGCCAGAAGGGGACAATTTCAAGGAGAAGAACCGCTGTAGTTAGCTGCGCTAACTACGTCACTCTGGCGATTGACGAGGATTTTCGACGTAGAAAGTGGCCTCTTATGGCAAAAAAGACGACGTTTTCGATTTTTCAAACAAGCCCTAGAAGAAACAGAAAAAATATAACGGACAAAAAGGATATAGACCGCAAAAAAGAATATAGAAAGGTGCCCGCCATGAATTTTGAGCTAGTTCCAGTGGCCGAGGACCAAAAAGAAATCCTCCGCAACCTGCTGGAAAAATACAACTACGAGTTCTCCCAGTACGACCAAACCGACGTAAACCCCCTGGGCCTGTTCGGCTACTCCTACCTGGACAACTACTGGACCGAGCAAAACCGCTGGGCTTTCTTCCTGAAAGTGGACGGAAAGCTGGCGGGCTTTGCCATGGTCAACGACTACCCCGAGGCCGGTAAGACCGACTACTGTATGTCGGAGTTTTTTGTGATGGTTAAGTACCGCCGCTGCGGCCTGGGCAGGTGGGCCGCGTGGCAGCTGTTCGACCGGTTCCAGGGAACCTGGCAGCTGAAACGCCACCCAAAGAACCTGCCCTCCGTGGGCTTTTGGGACAAAGTGGTGAGCGGCTACACCAGCGGCAGCTACCGGCTGGAAAGCCGCCCGGATGTGGCATATCCAGACGGTACGCCGGGGGATGTGTTTTTATTTGACACCCGAAAGAAGTTGTAAATTTTTTGTAACCATCTTCCTTTTTCCCACTCTTTGTGGTAGAATACTACATAAGGCCAAAATTTAACAAAACTTTTCATTGGCCGCTTGCCGCTGGCTTCTTTCATCCCGTCTTATTGGTGGAAGGAGCGAACAGCCCCGCCCGGGGTTTTTCTGGGCGTTGATCGCTGAATCACGGGCAGCTCCCGTGGTAGAAAGGATGGTAAAATATGAGTACAAACACACAGGCGTTTGAACAGTACGAGTCCGAAGTGCGCTCTTACTGCCGGAACTTCCCGGCAGTGTTCACCCGGGCCAAGGGTCCCTTCCTCTATGACGAGGACGGAAAGGAGTACGTGGACTTTTTCTGCGGCGCCGGGGCCCTAAACTATGGCCACAACCCGGACCTTATTCGGGACCGGCTGGTGGACTACCTGCAAAAAGACGGGGTGATGCACGCCCTGGACATGTACACCCAGCCCAAACGAGAGTTCATCCAGTATTACGAAGAAAAAATTTTGAAGCCCCGGGGCTTGAACTACAAGCTCCAGTTTCCCGGCCCCACTGGCACCAACGCGGTGGAAGCTGCCCTGAAGCTGGCAAGAAAAGTGAAAAAGCGGCCGGGGATTTTTGCCATGATGGGGGCTTTCCACGGCATGACCCTGGGCTCCATTGCCCTGACCACCGACGCGGCCAGCCGGGCGGGGGCGGGGGTTCCCCTGAACAACGTGACCCATGTGCCGGCCCCGTATATGTTCCCGGAGCTGGACACTCTGAACTATATAGAGACCCTGCTTACGGACGACCACTCGGGCGTGGAGAAGCCCGCCGCCATCATCCTGGAGACAGTCCAGGCCGACGGCGGCATCTATCCCTTCCCAGTGGAATGGTTAAAGGGCCTGCGGGCCCTGTGCGACCGCCACGATATTCTAATGATTGTGGACGACGTGCAGGTGGGCTGCGCCCGAACAGGCTGGTTTTTCTCTTTTGAGCGGGCGGGCATTGTGCCGGATATTGTCACCCAGTCCAAGTCCATTGGCGGCTACGGCATGCCCTTTGCCCTGGTGCTTATGAAGCCCGAGCTGGACCTGTGGGAGCCCGGGGAGCATAACGGCACTTTCCGGGGCTATCAGCTGTCCATGGTGGCGGCCAAGGCCGGGCTGGAGCTGATGCTGGAAGAGCGGGTGGAGGAGCAGGTGCGCCAGAAGGAGCGGATCATTGCCCAGTATATGGAGGAGATTCGGGCCCTGGCGCCAGGAAAGGTGGAGACCCGGGGCATTGGCTTTGTGTGGGGCGTGGACCTGGCCCGCTGCGACGGGAACGCGCCGGGCTCCGCCAGCAAGAAGGTGCTGGACGAGAGCTTTCAGAACGGCCTGATTGTAGAGCGGGTGGGCCGGGGCAACTCGGTGGTAAAGGTTATGCCCGCGCTGCTTATAGACGAGGCCACCCTGCGCCGGGGGCTGGAAATTTTGAAAGAAGCCGTCCGCAAGGCGGTGTGACGCGTAAAGAAAAAGCCCTTCCCGGTGGGGAGGGGCTTTTTTATTGCCAACAGCTGGGGATAGATATAATCCCAAGCCTCTTTATAAAAAGGGACCCCCCGCCTGGGAAGGCCCCTCCTCTTGACAAACATTTACCGCAGATGCCAAACGTCCTCGTTATACTGGGCAATGGCCCGGTCGGAGGAGAAGAATCCGGCCTTGGCAATGTTCACCAGCATCTTTTTGGCCCAGGTCCGCCGGTCCTCATACTCCGCCAGCAGCCGCTCTTTGGCCGCGATATAGTCTTTCACGTCCAGCAGCGCCATAAACCAGTCTTTGCGGGTCATATCCTTATAGAGCCGGCCCAGGTTTTCCGGGTCGCCCAGGCGCATCATGGCCGGGCTGATGATAAAGTCCATCAGCTGGGCAATCTCCTCATCCGCGGGATAATATTCCGCCGGGTTATACCGGCCGGGACCCTCTTTATACAGGTCGATCACCGCTTCGCTGCTCTTGCCAAAGATACAGATGTTCTCGTCCCCCACCAGCTGGTGGATTTCCACATTGGCCCCGTCCTCGGTGCCCAGGGTTACCGCGCCGTTTAGCATAAACTTCATGTTGCCGGTGCCGCTGGCCTCCTTGGAAGCCAGGGAGATCTGCTCGGAAATGTCGCAGGCGGGAATCAGTTTTTCGGCCCAGGTGACGTTGTAGTTCTCCACCATCACCACTTCCAGCCAGGGGCTGACCTCTGGGTCCTTGGCAATGAACTCCCGCAGGCAGAGGATCAGATGGATGATGTCCTTGGCGATAATATACGCCGGCGCGGCTTTGGC
This sequence comes from Acutalibacter intestini, assembly GCF_034334985.1. Taxonomy (NCBI): domain Bacteria; kingdom Bacillati; phylum Bacillota; class Clostridia; order Eubacteriales; family Acutalibacteraceae; genus Acutalibacter; species Acutalibacter intestini. Next base: position 257,807 of record NZ_JAWXXL010000001.1, read on the forward strand.
CCCAAAGAGCAGGGTCAGCTTGCGGGCGGGCTTGCGGCCGGCCTTAATCCGCATATATTTCCAGATGATATACAGGGCGTTCATCTGCTGGCGCTTATACTCGTGCAGGCGCTTAATCTGGATGTCGAAAATGGAGTCCTGGTCCAGGGCCGCGCCGCTTTTTTGCTCCACATATTCGCAAAGGGCCTTTTTATTGTTTTGTTTAATGGAAAGCAGGCGGTCCAGGGTGGCGGGGTCGTCCTGGAAATCCAGCAGCTTTTCCAGCCCGGCGGCGTCCTTTTTCCAGCCCGGGCCGATTTTTTCGGTGATAAAGGCGCTTAGCTCTGGGTTGCAGTGCATCAGCCAGCGGCGGAAGGTAATGCCATTGGTCTTGTTGTTAAACTTTTCCGGGTAAATATTGGCAAAATGCCGCAGCTCGGCCTCTTTCAAGATGTCTGTGTGCAGGGCGGCCACGCCGTTGACAGAGAAACCGTAGTGGATGTCCATGCTGGCCATATGGGCCAGGCCGTTTTTGTCAATGATATAGAGGTTCTCGTTGGGGTTTTCTTCATCCTTTGCCAGGCCCTGGGGGGCGGGGTACTTTTTGCGCACTCGGCGGTCCAGCTCCTCAATAATGGGCACCAGGTCCGGCACGGCCTTTTGCAGATAGTGCAGGGGCCACTTCTCCAGGGCTTCGGCCAGGATGGTGTGGTTGGTATAGGCGCAGGTCTTTTCCACAATGGAGATGGCTTCGTCCATGTGGATGCCGTCCTTTTGCATGAGCCGGATGAGCTCGGGGATGATCATGGAGGGGTGGGTGTCGTTAATCTGAATCACCGCGTGCTTCCACAGGTCCCGCAGGGCATAGCCTTTGGCGGAGAGCTCTTTGATAATCAGCTGGGCGGCGTTGCTTACCATAAAGTACTGCTGATACACCCGCAGCAGCCGGCCCGCGTCGTCGCTGTCGTCTGGGTATAGGAACAGGGTTAGGTTGTGGGCCACGTCCTTTTTGTCAAAATCAATGCCGTCCTTGACCAGGCTCTCGTCCACCGTCTCCAGGTCGAAGAGATGCAGGCGGTTGCAGCCGCCCTCAAAGCCAGAGACCACCAGGTCGTACATCACGGACTTCACCGCCCCGCCCGGGAAGGGCACGGAAAAGCCCACACCGGTCTTTTCCAGCCAGCCCTGGGGCCCGCCTTTTTCTGCCAGCCAGCGGTCGGGTTTCTCGTACTGCTTGTTTTCCCAAAAACTCTGGCGGAACAGACCGAAGTGGTACAAGAGGCCCACGCCGTCGGCGGGAAGGTTCAGGGTGGCGGCAGAGTCCAGGTAGCAGGCCGCCAGCCGGCCCAGGCCGCCGTTGCCCAGGGCGGGTTCGGGCTCGATTTCCTCAATCTCGCCCAGGTCCTTTCCAGCCGCCTTCAGGGTCTCCCGAACCTCATCAAAGAGCCCCAGGTTGATGAGGTTGTTAGAGAGCAGCTTGCCCACCAAAAACTCGGCGGAGACATAGTACAGCTTTTTGTCGCCGGTAATGCGGGGCGCGGCAGCCAGGCGTTCTTGGGTCAGCTGGAGAAGGGCCTGGTAAATTTCGGCGTTGGTAGCGGCCTCCAGGGTCTTGTTGTTTAGCTTTTGCTCAAGGATTTCTTTCATAGGGAACATTCCTTTCGGTAAAATAATATAAGTTTTATCATCATTTCTCCGAAGCGCCGTCTTTTTTCTTCTTTTTCTTCTTGGGTGTCTCCGGCGCCACCGCGGTTCGGGCGGTAATATCGGTGAGCCGGGCGATTTTTGCCGCCAGCCCTTGGTCATAGGCGCCCGGTTCCATGCGCCAGCTCCAGTTCTGGGGCCCCACGGTAGAGGGCGTGTTCATGCGGGCCTGGCTGCCCAGCCCCAAATAGTCCTGCATGGGAATCACCGCCAGATTGCCCACGCTGGTCAAAGCCGCCCGGATCATGGCCCATAGGCCGTCCAGCTCGTGGGTAAAGCCCAGGTAGTCCTGGGCCATCTCCCGGTCCTCCTGGGGCGCGCCCCGCAGCCAGCCCAGGGTGGTGTCATTGTCGTGGGTGCCGGTGTACACCACGCAGTGGTTCGGGTAGTTGTGGGGCAGGTAGCTGCTGTCCTCCCAAGAGGTAAAGGCAAACTGCAAGACCTTCATGCCCGGGTAGCCGCTGCGCTTAAGCAGGGTTTTCACAGCGGGGGTCAAAAAGCCCAGGTCCTCTGCAATAATGGGCGCGCCGGGCACAGCCTTATTGACAGCCTCCACAAATTTGTAGCCCGGGCCCTTGACCCATTTGCCGCCCCGGGCGGTCTCGTCCCCATAGGGCACGGACCAGTAGCTTTCGAAGCCTCTGAAGTGGTCGATGCGCAGCATGTCGAACATCTCCAGGTTGGCCTTAATCCGGTCGATCCACCAGGCGAAGCCGTTCTCTTCCATCACGTCCCAGCGGTAGATGGGGTTGCCCCACAGCTGGCCGTCGGCGGAAAAGGCGTCTGGCGGGCAGCCGGCCACCTGGGTGGGCAGGTTGTTTTCGTCCAGCTGAAAGAGCCCGGGGTTGGCCCACACATCGGCACTGTCGCCAGACACGTAAATGGGCGCGTCGCCGATGATGGAGACGCCCTTCTTGTTGGCATACTTTTTTAGGTCCTGCCACTGCTCAAAAAACAGGAACTGGGTAAACACATGGTAGTCAATGTCGTCCTTCAGCTGGGCGCGGGCCTGTTTTAGGGCTTCTGGCCGGCGCAGGCGCAGGGCCTGGTCCCACTGGTACCAGGGGCGGCCGTCATTCTGGGCTTTCAGGGCCATAAACAGGGCATAGTCCTCCACCCAGGCGGCGTTTTGCTTGCGAAAACGGGTAAGGGCCTTGGCTTTTTTGAAATTCTCAAAGGCCTTGCGCAAAATAGGCTCCCGCTCTTTGCGGACCAGGTCATAGTCCACCCAGGCGGGGTTCTGGCCCCAGCTGGGTTTTTTGCAGCGTTTTTCTTTGATCAGGTCCGCTTTACACAGCAGGTCCAGGTCGATATAGAGGGGGTCGCCGGCAAAGGCGGAGTAGCTCTGGTAGGGGCTGTTGCCAAAGCTGGTGGGGCCCAGGGGCAGCACCTGCCAGCAGCTTTGATGGGCGGCAAAGAGAAAGTCTACCCATTCGCGGGCCGCTTTGCCAAAGCTGCCCATGCCGTATTTGGAGGGCAGGGCGCTCACCGGCAGCAGAATGCCGGCCTGACGGGTGAGCCATGAGGGTTTTGTTGGCATAGAAGATCACATTCCTTTTGTTAGGGTTTTGCTGTGGATGAAGGGGCGAAGATGATAAGACCTTTGGGCCCGAATAGAGAGCGGTACGGAGCCAAGAGCTTTTCATTTTTATATTATAGCATCTCTAGCCTGGTTTTTCCATAGCTTTTCCAGAAAAATTGAGCCGCGGCCTCTTGGCCTGCCGTGAATATTTTCTCTTGCATTTTGCGGTGCGGCGTGGTATAATACCTATATATTTGACCACAAAGAGGTGAAAGCGAACGATGAAAGAGAATATACATCCCGACTACCAGGACACCACCATTACCTGTGCCTGCGGCAATGTGATCCACACCCGCTCCACAAGGAAGAACATCAAAGTCGAAATATGTTCCAAATGCCACCCGTTCTTTACGGGCAAGCAGAAGCTGGTGGACACCAGCGGCCGCGTGGATATGTTCAAGAAGCGCTACGGCCTGAAATAAACACGGATGAAGCAGCTGAAAAATTTTTTAGACGAGAACGGCAGGCTGTTAAAGTTTCCCGCCAAGCGCCCCATGCAGTGGGAGGCCCTTTGTTATTTGGCGGAAAAGTTCCAGACCGGGCAAGAGTACACCGAAAAAGAGGTGAACCGGCTGCTGAACCAGTGGCACAGCTTTGGCGACCCGGCCACCCTGCGGCGGACGCTTTGCGACTGGCGCTTTTTGGACCGGGACTCCTATGGAAAGGCCTACCGGCTGGCGGCGGACGCGCCCCAAAAAGAAATTTTTTTGTAGCGATTTAAGACGGCGTGGAATGCGCCGTCTTTTTTCCATACGGATAAGTTTGCCGCTTCTTTGTAGAAGGAACCGGCAAGCCGGAAAAGCGTAAAACAGCGGAGAAAACGGGAGTGTGAAAGGACAACGCAGAGGTGCGCCGCCTTTGCCGCCCAATTCCGCGATTGATGGAAGGATAGATTTTGGAAAAAAGGAGGCGCGGCAATGGAGTACATTACAGTGCGCCAAGAGGGCGCGGACCAGTTTGTGGAAAAAAAGTCCCGGTTTATGGGGGCCTGCCGCCCGGTGAGCACAGAGGAGGAGGCCCTGGCCTTTATTGCAAAAAAAAAGACGGAGCACTGGGACGCCTCTCACAATGTGTATGCCTATATTTTGCGGGAAGGGGGCGTCCAGCGCTTTTCGGACGACGGCGAGCCCCAGGGCACAGCGGGCATTCCAGTGATCGACACCCTAAAAAAGGCGGGGGTGACCGACGCGGTGGTGGTGGCCACCCGGTACTTTGGGGGAATCCTGTTGGGGGGCGGCGGGCTGATACGGGCCTATTCTCACACCGCCAGCATTGCCCTGGCCGCGGCGGAGAAGGTGCGCATGAAGCCCTGCCTGCTGCTGGAGGCCGCTTGTGGATATGAGGACTACGGCCGGGTACAGTTGCTTGTGCCCGAGTGCGGCGGCGTGGTGGACGACACGGTTTTTTTAGAGCGGGTGACCCTGTGCTTTCATCTGGAGCCACAGCGGCGGGCCGGGCTGGAGCGCCGCCTGGCTGACGCCACGGCAGGGCGTGTAAGTTTGGCGGAGCGGGGGGAAGCGTACTTTCCCTATTCCCTTTGAAAAAATCCGAGGATTTTTTCCGGGAAATTCCAGGGGGAAAAAGTATTTTCGCGGCCAGGCGGGTATATATAAATGAAAGCTTGTGAAAGCCTACGGAAATCCCCGGTCCGCCGGCGAGAATCCAAATGGGTGATGAACGAAGTTTTGGAAACCTTTTTTAAAAAGTTTTCCAGCGAGGCCAAAAGTTCCAAAATTGAGGAGAGAGGTGCGTGCTGTGACAGTTCGTGAAGAATATCAGCGCCTGGAAGAACAGACCCTGGCCCCCTGGGCCGCCCTTTCGGCCCAAAGCAAGGGCCGCGGCCGGCCAGAGGAAGAGTGCCCCCTGCGTACGATCTTTCAGCGGGACCGGGACCGGGTGATTCACTGCAAATCCTTTCGCAGGCTGAAGCACAAAACCCAGGTGTTCCTGGCCCCAGAGGGGGACCACTACCGCACCCGGCTGACCCACACCCTGGAGGTCTCTCAGATTGCCCGGACCATTGCCCGGGCCCTGCGCCTGAACGAGGACCTGACCGAGGCCATTGCCCTGGCCCACGACCTGGGGCACACGCCCTTTGGCCACGCGGGGGAGCGGGCCCTGGACCAGCTGGTCCCTGGAGGCTTCCGCCACTACCGCCAGAGCGTGCGGGTGGTGGAGCGCCTGGAAAAGGAGGGCCAGGGCCTGAACCTTAGCTGGGAAGTGAAAAACGGCGTTCTCTGCCACACAGAGGGCCAGGAGGCCGCCACCGCCGAGGGCCGGGTGGTGCGCTGGGCAGACCGGATTGCCTACATCAACCATGACATAGATGACGCCATACGGGCCGGGGTGCTTACCAAGGGGGACATCCCCAGGGAAATCACTGCCCAGCTGGGGGATAACAAGACCCGGCGGATTACCGCGCTGATTATGTCCCTGGTGCGGGAGAGCCAAGAGGGCCAGCCGCGCATGGACGCCGCCTCTTTTGAGGCCTACCAGGCCCTGCACCAGTTTATGTACGACGCGGTGTACCGCAACGAGTATGCCAAAAGCGAGGAGCGCAAGGTGCCCCATATTCTGGAGAGCCTCTATGAACACTACCGAAAGCCGGAGAATCTGCCGGAGTACATGAGAAGGATTGCCGAAGAGGAGGGGGAGGACACCGCCGCCTGCGACTTTGTGGCAGGCATGAGCGACCGCTACGCGGTGGCAGTGTACCGGGAGCTGTTTATCCCCAAGGCGTGGAATAACTAGCGGAGTAAAACGCCGCGGGACGCGGTAGGGGTCAAGGGGAAACTGGTTTCCCCTTGCGGGTCCAGGGCAGCGCCCTGGCGGGGTGTGGGGGCGAGGAGCCCCCACGGCCTTGCCGTAGGCCCTCACCCACTAAAACGCCCGAAGGGCGCATGAGCATTTTCAAAGAAAATGCTCATAATGTGCTGAAGCACTAGAAGGCCTCCGGGCGCAAAGGGCGCGCCCTGCGGCAAGGTAGTGGGGGCTTCTCGCCCCCACACCCCGTCGGAAGGGGCCTAACGCCCCTTCACCGCGCTATGTGTCGTTCGCTGGGGCCCTAGAAAATTATTGCGAAGGAGGCGGCTTCCATGCCCTTTCCCCCCGAATTCCTCCGGGAGCTTGAGGACCGCTGCCGCATTGAGGACATTGCCGGCAAATATGTAAATCTAAAGCGCCGGGGGAAAAACCTTTTGGGGCTATGTCCGTTCCACAACGAAAAGACCCCCTCCTTTAACCTTTACCCAGGAAATAATTCCTACTACTGCTTCGGCTGTGGAAAGGGCGGCGGGGTTATCAACTTTGTCATGGAGATCGAGCACCTGGATTTTCAGGACGCGGTGAAGTGGCTGGCCCAGCGGGCGGGCCTACAGTTGCCCCAGGAGGGCATGGACAGCAGTATGTCCCGGCTGCGGATGCGGATTATGGAGATCAACCGGGAGGCCGGGCGTTTCTTTTACAAGACCCTTATGTCCCCACAGGGCCAGGCGGGGCTGGATTATTTTCGGGGCCGGGGGCTGGACGCGGCTGCCATTAAGCGCTTTGGCCTGGGCTATGCCCCAGAGGACTGGTATGGCCTGGTGAACCACCTGCGGAGCAAGGGCTATACGGTGGACGAGATGGTTCAGGCGGACGTAGCGCGGCTCTCGAAAAAGGGCAAGCCCTTTGACCGCTACCGGGGCCGGGTCATGTTCCCCATTTTCGACCTTAGGGGCAATGTAGTGGCCTTTGGGGGCCGGGTGCTTACCGACGAGAAACCCAAGTATATCAATACCAGCGATACCCCTGTGTACCACAAAAGCGGCGGGCTGTTTGCCATGAACCTGGCAAAGAACACGGGCAGCCGCCAGCTGATTTTGGCAGAGGGGTACATGGACGTCATTGCCCTGCACCGGGCGGGCTTTGAGAACGCCATTGCCTCTTTGGGGACTTCCCTTACCGAGGAGCAGGCCCGCGTTATCAAGCGCTATGCCGACGAGGCGGTGATCTGCTACGACTCGGACCAGGCGGGGCAGAAGGCCACCCAGCGGGCCATCCCTATCTTGAAAAACGCCGGCCTGCGGGTAAAGGTAGTCACCGTGCCCGGGGGCAAGGACCCGGACGAGTTTATGCGCAACTATGGTAAAGACGGCCCCCTGCGGTTTAAACAGCTGCTGGAGGGCGGCGGCAGCGACGTGGAGTACCGGCTGGAAAAGCTGCGGGAGCGGTTCGACCTATCCACAGACCAGGGCCGGGTGCGGTATCTGGGGGAGGCGGCGGAGCAGGTGCTCTCAAAGCTTTCGGACCCTATGGAGCAGGAGGTGTACGCGGGTCGGCTCTCTCAAGAGACAGGGGTGGACAAGCGGCGTATTCTTGAGACTGTAGGACGGCTGGCGGGCCGGGAGCGCCGGAAGGAGCAGAGGCAGCTGGTGCGGTCCCAGATGGAGGTGGCTGCTGTGGAAGCCGGAGCCAATCCGGAGAAAAAGGACCACTTGCGGGCCGCTTTGGCCGAGGAGGGGCTCATCGCCTATCTTTTTCTGCACCAGGACAAGGCTGGGGCCCTAAAGGAGCTGCTGCCCCCGGAAAAATTCGTGACGGCCTGGAACCGCAGAGTATATGCTTCCTTATTGGGAAAGACTATACATGGCACGGCCGTCCTAGCGGACCTTGCCGGGGAGCTGACGGGAGAAGAGATGTCTGACCTAAGCAGGATGCTGGCCCAACACCGGGAGGCGCCCCCCAGCGGTGCGGACGCCAAGGAGTATATAAAGATTTTGCGGGGCGAGAGCGCCCGGGGAGGCGCTGATTGGATGAAAACCGCCAGTGACGGCGAGATGAAGGAATATATGGAGGAGCTGAAAAGGAATAAGCAGTGAGAAGGGACGAACGGTATCGTTTTTAGGGCTTGTTTGAAAATAGAGAAAGCGCCGGATTTTTGCCCTGGCGGGCGCGGTTTGACGAAGAAAACCGCAAGGAATATGTTCGTATTACGAGGATTTTCCACACACAAATCCGCCCGGACAGGGCAAAAAGACGGTGTTTGCGATTTTTCAAACAAGCCCTAAAGGCAAAAGGGGACAAACCGGGGCGGCCTTCTGGTCTTAGCCGACGGGACGCCAAGGGCTGGCAGGGCCAGCTTTGAACCGCTGGAGGCCCAAAGAAAATTTATAAAGGATTTTACCCGGGGAATAGAAAACGCGGCACAGGGAAATAGAAAGGAATGGTAATAAAAATGAGCGCACAGCCGGATAAAAAAACAGTGATTAAAGATTTGGTGGAAATTGGCAAGGCCAAGGGCCAGCTAAGCACAAAGGAAATTTTGGACGCTTTGGGCGAGCTGGATTTTGACCCTGAACACATAGAAAAGTTCTACGACACCCTGGAGACCCAGGGGGTAGAGATTGTGGAGGACTTTGACGAAATGCAGCTGGACGACGTGGAACTGGTGAAAGCCGGTGAGGCGGCGGAGATGGAGGGCGGCGGTGGCACGGAAGGGATTGCCATTGACGACCCCGTGAAGGTGTACCTGAAGGAGATTGGTCGGGTGCCCTTGCTGACCCCAGAGGAAGAGGTGGACCTGGCGGTACGCATTACAAATGGGGACTCCGCCGCCAAAAAGCGCCTTTCCGAGGCCAACCTGCGTCTGGTGGTGAGTATTGCCAAGCGGTATCTGGGCCGGGGCATGCAGTTTTTGGACTTGATTCAAGAGGGCAACCTGGGGCTTATTAAGGCAGTGGAAAAGTTTGACTATACCAAGGGGTTTAAGTTTTCCACCTATGCCACCTGGTGGATCCGTCAGGCGATTACCCGGGCCATTGCGGACCAGGCCCGGACCATCCGCATTCCAGTGCATATGGTGGAGACCATCAACAAGGTGAAAAAAGCCAACAGCCAGCTGCTGCATGTCAACGGCCGGGAGCCCAGCGCCGAGGAAGTGGCCGAAGAGCTGGAAATGCCCGTGGAAAAGGTGCGGGAGATTATGCGGGTGGCCCAGGAGCCGGTCTCTATGGAGACGCCTATTGGCGAGGAGGAGGACAGCCACCTGGGAGACTTTATAGAGGACGCGGACGCCCCCGCCCCCCAGGACGCGGCCAGCCACACCCTGCTGAAGGAGACCCTGGGCAATGTGCTGGACACCCTGACCCCCCGGGAGGAGAAGGTACTGCGCCTGCGTTTTGGCCTGGAGGATGGCCGCAGCCGCACCCTGGAAGAAGTGGGCAAGGAGTTCAACGTGACCCGGGAGCGTATCCGGCAGATTGAGGCCAAGGCCCTGCGCAAGCTGCGCCACCCCAGCCGCAGCAAGAAGCTGAAGGATTTTCTGGACTGACCAGCCAAGCGCCGCCCTGCCCGTAGCGGGGATTTTTTAGGTGGGGCAACGGGCTGCCAGCGTGCTGCCGAAGCTTCGCCCACCCCGCTGGGCGCGTGGGGCCTGTAAAGGCCCTTTCCCGAAGGGGTTGAAGTTTTATGTCGCTTACGGCATCGCGGCAGGGCTTTGCCATACGGAATCGGAAAAAGTCGAATAAAAAAAGTTTTGCTCAAGCTTTTTCAAAAGCTTGCAGAGCGCGAGACAGCGTCTCGCGACCTTAAGGGCAGCTGGGAGATGTAACATGGTAATGACGTTAGAGGCGGACTACGCCGTGCGCATCGTAGAATATTTGACGAAAAACCCCGGCCGCTGGGACGCCAAAACCGTTTCGGAGGGGATGCAGGTGCCCATGCGGTTTTGCCTAAAGATTTTGCGGGGCCTGGTGCAGGCAGGCATGGTCTGCTCTTTTAAAGGGGCAAAGGGGGGCTACAGTTTGGCCCGGCCCGCGGGGGAGATCACCCTGCTGCAGGTCATCGAAAGCGTGGAGGGCCCCTATATGCTAAGCCGCTGCCAAAAGGAAGAGTACAGCTGCGGCCGGGAGCACTGCCGCCTGCACAGCATCTATGAGAAGGTTTCGCAGGACGTCCGCCAGGAGCTGGACAGCTACACTTTTGACATAATCTGCGGGGAAGAGCCCGCGGCTGCCGGCCGGTGCGGAAAGGAAAGAACCTGCCGGGATGGGGCTTGTGGAGGAGAGCAAGGGGAATCGGGCTGTAGCTAAGCCCAAAAGTCTGGGTGGCCTTGTCCTAAAGGCGGTACACAAGGCGTATCACAAGGCGATACGCCTAGCGATATGCCTGGAAGAGGCCCGGGTGGGAAAGGGATCAGGAACTGATCCAGGCCGATTAAAATAGTATGGTAGGAGAGTTTTGCAGTCGCTATGGGGCAAAGATAGCGCTAAATAAAAAATGGTTTGCGACCCATAAAAAATAACCGTTTATATTGACAAATTGCTTTCTTGGTTGTATAATAGAATCAAGCAAAATGCCATGGCTGTTTTGGAAACGAAAGGAGAGCCATACAATGAAGAAAAAATTTGTCAAAGCACGAGGATGGAAAAAGCTGCTGTGCGCCAGTCTGGCGGTAGCTTTGTTTACCTGTGGGACGTTTTCAAACTATGCTACGGCGCTTTATGAGAGCTGGAAGAGTGGCAAGAGAATAAAAGGTACATATGATTTTATGTTAACCCCTCATAAAGATTTTGGAGCTACAACCATTGCCCATATGAATAATGCACTGTATGAATGGAACAAGTATTTGCCTAGTGGGGTGCATGGAGTAAAGCGTGAGCCAACATTGCGTCACAGTTTATCAAATTATCATATCAGAGCAGAAAGTGAAAATGATGGGAAAAGCCTTATATATCGGCAGAATCTTGGTTCATATGATGACAAGGTTGCTGTGACACGGAGAGTATATTATATTATAGATGGTATGCCTTTTGAAAAGAATATTGTGTTCGAAGCAGATGTATGTATGAATACATACTACAAATTTGCTAATAGTGGAATAAAAGACCATGTTGACGTGTGGTCAGTTTTCCTACATGAGGCGGGACACATATTTGGTTTTAATGATATGGACCCCGTTGCCTATAATCAGGCTGTTATGTGTGCGCAAATCACAACCGGGACAGAGAAAAGGTCGATAACGCTAACGGAACAGAAAGTTTTGAAAGATATATATAAATAAAATATAGATTGGAGGAATAGTAATGATCAGTAAAAAAGGTATAAACCGACTTGCAATTGTGGTTGTGATTGGTGTCATTGTTTTGGCAGTTTGCGGGGTTTGGTTTTCAATGTCAGTACAAGCTAGTGCGGACGATGCGGAACGGCTGGACTTGGAAGCATTTAGTCAATCAGCAACTATAGAAGCAAATGATAAACCTGTCTTAGTAACAGAATTAGATTTTTTGGTCCAAGAGCTTTCCACTGAGGACATGATTAAAAAATCACATCTTGTCATTAAAGGTGAATTAACGGAAATTTCACCTGCGGCTTGGGTAGATACAGAAAACGGAGGAAATTCAATATACACGAATTATGTGTTTCGTGTGAAAGAGACCTACCGCGGTGAAGTGAAGGATGAAGTGGTGTTGAGCCAAGAAGGAGGACAGGTAGGAAACAGGAGAACCGTTTGTTGCGGTAGTCCAGAATTTGAATTAGGCAAAGAATATGTTCTTTACCTCTATCGGCCTATGCCAGGGTATGGATTAGTAACAGATGATGATTATTACTGGCTAGTCGGATACAACCAGGGTGTCTTTGCCGTAGAAGAAACCGCCGGAACCATGATGGCCGTGGCCGAGGACGGCGGCGAAAAGACCAGCCTACAGACCCTTGCCCAGGAAATAGAGGCCCTGGACCAGGAGTACCCGGTAAACTATAACTGGGAGTACGAAGAAATGATGGAAAACATGAAGGCCAACCTGGAAAGCGGCTTTATCACGAAAGAGGAAAGCGAAGAAATACTGGCAAAGCTACAGCAGTACCCTGAACGTGTAGAAGAATAAACCCTGCCCCCGGCCGCGAAAAACAAGCCGGGGGCTTATTGATTGGCAAAACAAAAAAGCGGCACGCCCAGGGGACTGCCCCGGCGCGCCGCCTTTTTTGGCTTGGCGTAAAAATTTACAGCTTAACCACGTTCACAGCCCGCAGCTTCTCGCTGTTCTTGGGGTCGGGCTCGGTCTCGAAGGTCACCTTCTGGCCCTCTTCCAGGGTCTTGAAGCCCTCGGACTGGATGGCGGAGAAATGCACGAAAACGTCCTCGCCGCCCTCGTCGTTGGAAATAAATCCATAGCCCTTCTCTGCATTGAACCACTTAACTGTACCGTTCATATCGGCACCTCCCTAGATTTTTCGTATCCGCCTAGCAGGCCGAAAAAACTTTTCCGGCCCAGGTGCCCCGTGCACGGTGCTGCCTGACTAAAGAGAACTCACAGCTTGTGTAAATCATCAGACGCCCAACGACTTACAGAAACTGTGAGTACATTTTCGTGCTATCAGAATACGGTTAGATTATACCACCAGCGGGGCGGTTTGTCAAGGGGTACTGTCAATTTTTTGCAAAAGGGAGAGCCGCTTGAGAATGAAATTTTCTTTTGCGGCCCTTCCGTTTTGCTATAGGGCCACCCGGTCTCCGCCGGTTTTCGCAAAAAGACGGCGTACCTCCTGGCCCAGGGCCTGGTAGGCCTCTTGTTCCATCGCTCCGCTATGAAACAGCTTTCGGGCGCATTTCTGGGCCTCTCGCAGCACGTCTAAGTCCATCTGCATATTGGCAATCTTCAGCTGGGGCAGGCCGTGCTGGCGCTGGCCAAAGAAGTCTCCAGGGCCCCGCAGCTTCAGGTCCGCGTCCGCTATGGCAAATCCATCGCTGGTGCTTTTAAAGAGCCGCAGCCGCTCCAGGGTGTCCGGGTTCTGGCTGCCGGTGATGAGAATGCAGGTGGAGGGATGTTCACCCCGGCCAATGCGCCCCCGCAGCTGGTGCAGCTGAGAGAGGCCGTAGCGCTCCGCGCTCTCAATAAGCATAATGGCCGCGTTGGGCACATCCACCCCCACCTCCACCACCGTGGTGGCCACCAGCAGCTGTAGTCTGCCCGCGGCGAAGTCCTCCATCACCCGCTCCTTTTCAGCGGCTTTCAGCTTGCCGTGCAGCACCCCCACCGCTGTTTGGGGAAAGGCTGCCCGCACCAGATGGGCGTATTCCTCAATGCTCATTACACCGCTGTCCCCCTCTTCAATGAGGGGGCAGATCAGGTACCCCTGCCGCCCCTGGTCCAGATGCTTCTGCACATACCGAAAGGCCCGGGCCCGCTTGTCTGGACCCACCAGATAGGTCTCAATTTTCTGCCGTCCTGGGGGCAGCTCGTCCAGTACAGAGATGTCCAGGTCGCCGTAGGCCATTAGGGCCAGGGTGCGGGGAATGGGCGTAGCGCTCATTACCAGCAGATGGGGGCTGGCTGCCTTTTGGGTAAGGGCCATCCGCTGCTCCACCCCAAAGCGGTGCTGTTCGTCGATAATGACCAGGGCCAGCTCCCGGAATTCCACCGGACCGCTGAGAAGGGCGTGGGTGCCAATGGCTAGCTGAATCTCTCCCGCAGCCAGGGCCCGGCGCTGTTCCCGGCGGACAGGGGCGGAGCCTCCCCCGGTAAAAAGAGCGCAGCGCACCCCGGCGGGCTCCAGCAGGGCAGAGAGAGACTGGTAGTGCTGGGCGGCCAAAATCTCTGTGGGCGCCATCAGGGCGGCCTGCCAGCCCGCTTGTATCACTTTCCAGCACAGGGCGGCGGCCACAGCGGTTTTTCCGCTGCCCACGTCGCCCTGCACCAGACGGTTCATGGGGCTGGAGCCAGCCATGTCCTGGACGCCCTGGTAGATAGCCCGCTGCTGGGCGCCTGTTAGCCGAAAGGGCAGCAGGGCGGCAAAGTCCTCGGGGTAGCCGGGGCTGGCGGGGTGGGGGTTTTCTTGGCGGCGGCCGCTTTTGATCTGCATTAGGCCCAGCTGTAGCACCAGGAATTCCTCGAACACCAAGCGCCGCCGGGCAATTTCCAGGTCCGCGTGCTCCCGGGGAAAGTGGACGCGCTCCAGGGCAAACCCCAGGTGGCAGAGCTTGTATTGGTCCCGCAGGGGGGCGGGCAGGGGGTCCTCCAAAACCTCGGGTAACAGGGCAAGGGCATTTTTCATGACCGAGGAAATATTGCGGCTGGTGAGTCCCTGGGTGGCGGGATAGACGGGAAGAATCCCAGCGGCGCGGTCCAGGGGAAGAAACTCTGGCGAGACCATGGACAGGGGACGCTGAAGCACCTTGCCCCGGAAGAGGTAGGTCTGGCCCAGCCGGAGCAGAGAGGGGATGTAGCGGTTGTTGAAAAAGGTGAGCTGAAAGCTGCTCTCCCCGTCATAGGCGGTGGCGCGGTACAGCAGGCGGCCGCCGCGAATACGGGTCTCCTGGGGGGCGCGGGTAATCTCCGCGCGGACCACGCAGGGCGCGTCGGGCGGGGCCTGGGAAAGGGGGAGGACCGGGGCCCACTCCTGGTAACTATGGGGATAGAGGCGCAGCAGGTCGCCCAGGGTCTCTACGCCCAGCTTGGCAAAAAGAGAGGCGCGGCGTTCTCCCACGCCTTTAAGCCGCCGGACATCGGTATCAAATAGAGAAGGCATAGCGCACCCCCATAAAAGTGGTAAAATGATGAGAAACGGCTGAAAAGCTGGAAAAAATTTATACCCACACAAAAGCGCCAGAGCGCATGACTCTGACGCTTTCCGCATTGTTTACATGGGCCAATCTTACACCAGTCCGGCTACGGTGTCGCCCATCTCCTGGCAGCCCACCAGCTTTGCCCCACAGCCCTGGGAATAGATGTCTTGGGTGCGGGCCAGCTCCAGGCTCTTGGCCACCGCCGCCTCGATGGCCCCGGCGGCCTCCGGCTGGTCCAGAGAATACCGCAGCATCATGGCCGCAGAAAGAATGGTGGCCAGGGGGTTGGCCGCATCCTGGCCGGCAATGTCCGGCGCGGAGCCGTGGATGGGTTCGTACAGCCCCAGGCCCCCTTGGCCCAGGCTGGCAGAGGCCAGCATCCCAATGGATCCGCTGATCATAGAGGCCTCGTCTGAAAGAATGTCGCCAAACATGTTGGAGGTCAGTATCACGTCAAACTGCCCCGGGTTGCGCACCAGCTGCATGGCGCAGTTGTCCACGTACATGTGGCTGACCTGTACTGCTGGATACTCTGCGGCCAGCCGGTCCACCACGCCCCGCCACAGCCGGGAACTATCCAGAACATTGGCCTTGTCCACACTGCACAGCCTGCCGCCGCGCTTTTGGGCCATATCAAAGGCTACCCGGGCAATGCGTTCCACCTCGGGCACACTATAGCGCTCTGTGTCATAGGCGGTGGGGACTCCGTCCTGTTCCTCTGTGCCCCGGTCGCCAAAATAGATGCCGCCGGTCAGCTCCCGGACCACCATAATGTCCAGGCTGTCGCCAATAATTTCAGGCTTTAGCGGCGAGGCCTCCCGCAGGGGGGCGAAAATTACCGCAGGGCGCAGGTTGGCATAAAGGCCCAGTGCTTTGCGAATCCCCAGAAGGCCGGCTTCAGGCCGGCTGCCCCCAGGTTGGCTGTCCCATTTGGGCCCGCCCACAGCGCCCAGAAGGACGGAGTCCGCTGCCTGGCAGGCCTCCACAGTGGCCTGGGGCAAGGGGGCGCCGGTGGCGTCGATGGCCGCGCCGCCCAGGAGGGCGTATTGATAGTCTATAGAAAAATGGTATTTCTCTGCGGCTTTATTTAGCACTTTGATGGCTTGGTCTACGATTTCAGGGCCAATGCCGTCACCCTTTAGAACAGTGATCTTGTAGGTTTTCATAAGATGAAGCGCTCCAATCCGGTTAATATGGAAAAATTTTAGCACATTCCGGACAGGTTGTCAATGCGTCTGCCGCCCCTGGTGCTTTCCCTGGCCTTTTCCCTGGCCGTGGCCCGCGCCTTGGTGCTTTTGGCTTTGGTTCTGCGCTAGGCTAGAGTTTGGGCTTAGCGCCTCTTCCTGGCCGTGTTTTTGACATTGCCCAGGGTTCGGGCAGCTATCCCGATCTTGGGATTTGTTCCCGTGGCCATAGGTGGCGGTGAGGCTTTCGCTACTGCCCCCCAGCTGTATAATCAATTCCCGGATCTCCCGCATGGTCATGTTTTGAACAGTCTCGGGTGAGACGCTGGGGTCCAGCTTCTGTACCTCTAAAAAGGCCCTGTACTTCCCGCAGGATAAACCCAACTGATGAGCCAGGGCCGCCTCTTCCGGCTGGGCGGAATGGCAGTGGGTGTTTTTCCGCTGGGCGGCACAGGCCTCCATATCGGAAAAGATTTTAGAGGCCTGGGCTCCGTCCGGCCCTACGACGGTAATGATCATTAACGCATCCCGAGAGAGCAGGGCGGCGACCTGCTCGTGGTTCATGATCTGTTCCACAGCGTCGGCATAGTTTTTGAATTTTATATCCAGGCTGTTCGAGAGGTCCCGCCCGTCTTGGTTATAGCTATTCACCGAAACCACCTGGTCAAACCGGTTGACGCAAAGTTCTATGGAGGGGTTTATGTCAATGCTGATCTCCACAGTGGGAGCAAAGTAAAACCAGATTCCGCCTGCCACCAAAAATAACAGACAGGCACAGGCGGCGGCATAAACGCCCAGAAGGCGCCGGGCAGGCCGGGCGGGCTGGGTATATTCCTGGGTTTTTTGCGCCAGAAACGCTTTTGTTCTATCTTTTAGCGCTTCCTGAGCCCGCACTTGTTGGAAGGCCTCTTTGATTGTGTCACTCATAGGCGTCACCTCCCAGCTTTTCCCTGAGCATTTGTTTGGAACGAGTGAGGAGCGTATACACAGTGTTCACGTTTTTGCCTAAAATCTGGCTGATTTGCGGAGCGGTATAACCTTCATAATAATGCAGATAGACGGCCTCTCGATATTTTGGGGGAAGGGAGAGCACGGCCTCTAAGACCTCCCGGTGGTCTGGGGGAATCTCCGCCGGCTGGTCCAGCACCTGGTCCAAAGCTACGGTGCGGCTGCGAAAAAAGCTTTTCAGCAGGTCCTTGCAGGCGTTAAGAGTCACCCGAATAAACCAGGCTTTTTCATGCTGGTCATTTTCAAAGGAAACAGAGCTAAGGACATACTTCAAAAACACGGTTTGAAATATGTCCTCTGCATCGGCAGGGTTTTTCAGATGTACCACGCAGAGCCGCCGAACCGTATCGGAATATTGTTCAATGGCCCTGTTCACCTCTTGCTCGCTCCGCATAAAATTTTTCCCTTAGTGTTACCAGCAGCGTCCACCCCGGCAGCCCCTGCCCTGACCATTGCCCCGGCCATACCCCCGGCCCTGGCCGCTGCCGAAATTATCGCAGACGCCGTCGTTATCCTGGTCTACAAAGTTTCCACCGCATCCGGCTCCCAAGCCGTTGCCCTGGCCGCAGCCCTGGCCGTTGGCAAAGTTGTCGCAGACGCCGTCGCCGTCTTGGTCCACAAAGTTTCCGCCCCAGCCCTGGCCATGGGCAAAGTCGCAGTTGTCGCAGATACCGTCGCCGTCGGCGTCCACATAGGCGCAGGCCGCATTGGCATAGACGGGCGCTAAGGACTGGGAGACCTTAGCCGTGGAATCAGCGGCCAACGTGCTGGTGGCGCCCATAGATAGGGCGATGGATGTGGCCAGGGCTCCTAAAAATACTTGATACATGACGATTCCTCCATGATTTTTGTTAGGTCTTGTTTGAAAAATCGGAAATACCGTCTTTATGCCCCATACGGGCGGATTTCTGTGTCGAAAATTCTTGAAATAGAAAAGTGCTCCTGGCGGTTTTCTCCTTGAAACCGCCTCGTCTTAAGCAAAAATCCGGCATTTCCTCTATTTTCAAACAAGGCCGAGTCGTTTCCGACTTCATCATGAATACGATTGAGGAAGAGGAATCCATTCAAAATTTTCAAAAAAATTTTTTTCCGTCTATTTCTGGGTCTCGCCTTTATCTTCCAGCAGGACAATTTCAATCTCCAGCTCCTGCCCGCCGGAAAAATTATTGCCAGGGCGGTACAGGGTTACCTTGATCCGGTCGCCGGGGGCATAGCGCAGGAGAAGGTTGGAAACTTCCCGCAGGCTTTCTACGGTTTCGCCTTCTATAGCGGTAATAACGTCCCCTTCCTGGGCCTGTGTACCCGCAAAGCCGCTTTCGGGGTCAATCGTGCTAATCTGTAGGCCTCTGGGCAGGCCGGAGGCGGCGGAGATGGTCTTGGTTACCTCCCGGCAGGTAATGCCCAGCCGGGTGCGGCCCTTGATATAGCCGCCGGAGAGCAGCTCGTTAATAATGGGCTGGGCGCGGCTGACGGGAATGGCAAAGCCCATCCCCTCGTAGCCATCGGTGATAATTTTGGAAGAATTGATTCCCACCACCTGGCCGTACATGTTCACCAGAGGGCCGCCGGAGTTTCCGGGGTTAATGGCCGCGTCGGTCTGAATATAGGTCATGCCGTTTTCACTGTATTTGCCCACTTCCCGGTCCAGGCCGGAGATGACCCCCCGGGTCAGGGAGTTGGAAAACCGTGCGCCCCCGGGATTGCCAATGGCCAACACCCACTCGCCCATAGAGAGCTCGGCCGCGTCGCCAAACTGGGCTGGGGTAAAGCCGTGGTCGTTGGTTTTCAGTACAGCCAGGTCGGTGGTGCGGTCCACGCCCACCACCACGGCTTCATACTCGTGGCCGTCGTAGGTGGTCACCGTGACGCTGGAGCTTTTAGAATTCAGCACCACATGGGAGTTTGTGATAATATACCCGTCGCTGGTGGCAATAATGCCCGTACCGGTGCTCTCGCCGGTTTGGCCCTCCCGGGTCAGTTCCGCCGCCACAGTTACCGTAGAGGGGGCCACCTGCCTATAGACGCTCTCAGCGTCCAGGGGCTGGCTTAGGGGTTTTTCGTTCATGTGGATGCCCTCGGTATTGGGCGTCACGTCCACATTGGGGGTGGGGGCCGCCTCTTCTTCCGGTTCTTGAGGGGGCTGGGTGGGCTCGGGCAGGGCGCCGCTTTCCGGAGTGGAAAAATCAAAGCCAAATCCCGGATACTGGGAGCCGCCGCTGGGCTGGGCCATGGCCAGGTACACACAAAGGCCGCTGACCGCGCCTGCGGAGAGCAGGCCCATAATCCACAAAAAAACCTTTAGTCCCAGGCCCATTTTTTTCCGCTTTTGGGGGGCTGGGGGCTGGGGCGCATAGTAATAGGGCGAGGCGGGGGGCTGCTGAGAGGGCTGGGCCCCGGCGTAGGGCTGAGGCACCCCAGGCCCGTAAGGTGGAGCGGGATAAGGCGCTGCGCCCGGCTGCCCGGCGTAGGGATATGGATAGCCCTGGGGAAGCGGCTGGGGGTAGGGGGGCGGCGGAGCTGGATTTTGCCGCGGATCATATCCAGGGGCGGGCCACTGCCAGACGCTGGCGGCCGGTGCTGGGTAAGGGGGCGCTGGCGCGCCGGCGGGGGCGCTGGGCGCAGGCTCCTGCTGGGCAGGCTGGGCCGTGGGGTCGGCCGCTGCCTCTTGGGGGCTGGCGGGGTCCTCTCCAGGGGCCTCCTCTAGGGGAGGCATTGCCGGGGCGCTGTCCTCTGGGGGCAGGGGCTCCAGCTCTTCCGGGGTCTCGGGGCCGGCTGGCTGGGCAAAGCCCTCTTCCCGGGCCAGGGTTTCCTCCATGGGCTGGCTATCTTCCCCGGGCTGGAGAGGCTCCCTCTCCTCCTGGCCGTTTGGGTCTCGCAAATTATCCATCATCTTCCTTGCTCCTTTCAGGTTCCGTCTTTTGGTTGGGCTCGGTCTTGGGCTTTTTCAGCCGCAGATGGCCGGACCGGGACTCTTTGTTCCGCGTGTCCCGCGCTTTAGATTCTTTGGACTGGGGCTCCTTTAGGCGGGGGGCCTCCTGGGGCTTGGGCAGGTAGAACTCGAACCGGCAGAACTGTCCCTGCACAGACGTTACCTGGATGTTCCCCCCGTGCAGCTGCAAGATCGTGCGCACCAGATACAGCCCCAGGCCCATGCCGTTTTTGTCCCGGCTGCGGGACTTATCCCCTTTATAAAAGCGGTCGAACACCATGGGAAGGTCCTCGGGGGCAATGCCCGGGCCGGTATTTTCAATCATCACAGTGGCCCGGTCAATACTGTCTATAATCCGCAGGGTAATACCGCCCCCCTGGTTGGTAAATTTTACCGCGTTTTCCACCAGATTATACACCACCTGGTGCAAAAGGTCCTGGTCGCCGTACACAGTAACCGGGGCGGCCTCTTCCAGGCCATGAATTTCAATCTGTTTTTCGTTAATTTTTTGCTCAAAGGTAAGCAGGGTGGCTACGCTGGTATGGGTGATGTCAAAGCTGCGGGGGTGTATCTTCATCTCCCCACTGTCAATACGGGATAGGTCCAGCATGGACTTCACCAGCCGGGACAGGCGCTTTACCTCGTCGGAGACAATGTGCAGGTACTTGCTCTCCTCAGCGGCGGGAATGGTACCGTCCAAAATGCCGTCCACAAAGCCCGCGATGGTGGTCATGGGGGTTTTTAACTCGTGGGAGACATTGGCAATAAAACTGCGGCGCATGCCCTCGGAGTTTGAGAGGGAGTCCGCCATATGGTTGAAAGAGAGGGAAAGCTGGCCCAGCTCGTCCTGGCTGGTGACAGGCACCCGCACGGAAAAATCCCCTGCTCCAAAGCTGCGGGCGGCCAGGGACATTTGCCGCAGGGGCTTTACCAGCCGGTAGGCGAAAACGCCCATTACACAGAAGGTTACCGCCAAGGCCGCCACCGCGGCCAAAAGGAAGATCTTGAAAGCTTCCAGCTGCATGGCGCTCATAGAGGCGGGGCTGGTGGCGGCGAACACCGCCCCCACGCAGGGCCCGTCCTCGCTGGCGTACATGGGCACGCCAATGATATAATAGCTTTCTTGATACAGCCCGCCAAAGCTGCCCCGGCCCTCGTACAGGCCCTGGGCGGCCTGGGCCGCGCAGGTGGCGGGCACCTTTTTCAAGTCCTCCAGGCCGCTGCCCACAGGGTTGCCCAGGCGCACGGTGCCGTCTAGCTCGGTAATAAATATATCCGCGTCAATGCTGGCGGAAAAGCTGTCGATAAAGCCCTGCAGGGCATCTCCTTGCAGCTTATACACGCTGGCGCTCTCTTTGGTCAGGAAGCGGCTGGCAATATTGGCAATGGAGGTGGCGTTTTGGGTAAGCAGCTCTTTTTTCTCCTGCCGCCAGTAGTAGCTGAAAAACACCATCATAACCCCGCCCAAAATGACGAAGCTGAGGAATACAATGAGCATGGTTTGGCCCAGGTAGCGTTTAAAAAGACTTTTCTGCATAGCCCCGCACCTCAGTCCCGGACCTCGAACTTATAGCCCACGCCCCATACGGTCTTTAGGCTCCATTGCTCTGAGACTCCCTCCAGCTTTTCCCGCAGGCGCTTAATGTGCACATCGACAGTTCGGCTGTCGCCATAGTAATCGAAGCCCCACACCTCGTCCAAAAGCTGGTCCCGGGTAAATACCCGGTTGGGGTTAGAGGCCAGGTGGTAGATCAGCTCCATCTCTTTCGGCGGGGTGTCCACCTGCACGCCCTTTACCTTTAGCTCATAGTTGGTTAAGTTGATAAGCAGGTTTTCGTACACCACCTCTTTTTGGTCCTTTTGCCGGTCGGCCGCTTTGCCGCTGCGGCGCAGCACAGCGTTGATGCGGGCAATGACCTCTTTGGTCTCAAAGGGCTTTACCACATAGTCGTCGGCCCCCAGCTCCAGGCCCAGCACCCGGTCAAAGACCTCGCCCTTGGCGGTGAGCATAATAATGGGGCAGGAAGAGCGCTTGCGGATTTCCCGGCATACCTGCCAGCCGTCTAAACCGGGCAGCATAATGTCCAGCAAGATCAGGTCTGGGAAAAAGGACTCGAACTTCCTAAGGGCGCTCTCGCCATCGTGGGCCAGGGCGGCGTCAAAGCCCTCTTTTTCGATATAGAGACGTAAAAGTTCGCAAATATTGGTATCGTCGTCCACGATTAATATTTTTCCAGAAGCCATGGTTTGCACCTCTCCAGTGTTTTTTATGTTATGGAAGCACGGATTAATTCCGGTGGCGCGAGAGGCGTGTCAAACCGTCAGGCGCTAGGTAACTCCGGTGGGTGGTTCCCTAGAGTCTGTTTTAAAATGGGAGAAATGCTGGCGCCTTTCGAGAATTTTTGACGCCAAAGCCGCCGTTTCTGGGCAAAACAGACCGTGTTTCGAAGTTTTCAAACAGACTCTAGAATACTCCATACTTATTTTAAACGGTATATGTGGCAAAATCAAGAAAAACAAGTGAATTTTCTGTGACAGCCCCTTCTGAAAAAAATTCTTTTCCCTCTTGACATTTTTTTCAAGCTGAAATATAATTGTTAGGACATGAACAGTTCGGTAGCGAACAGTATGAGGGCGAATAGTCCGCGTACGTACAGCTTGTGGAAGCAAATGAAAAGGAAGGATGACCATGAACCACGGGGAACAGGAAAAGCGCCCGCCCAGGCCCCCCAGGCTGCCCCCGCCGGAGCACCAGGACGACATAGGTTTTCAAATCAGCCGCCTGCACCACCTGACCCGCCGGCTGATGAACCGCTACGCCGCGATCAGCGAGAGCCCGGCCGGCCACGGCTGGCTCATTGGCTACCTGTATGTAAACCAGGACCGGGACCTGTACCAGCGGGACCTGCAAGAGCAGTTTTCTGTAGGCAGGTCTACCATGACCGGCATTTTGCAGCTGATGGAGAAAAACGGTTTGATTACCCGGGAACCGGTGGAATGGGACCAGCGGCTGAAGAAAATTTGCCTTACTCCCAAGGCTGTGGACCACCACCAGAAGGTGGAGGAGGGCATCCGCCGCACCGAGGCTTTTTTGGACGCCGGGCTGGCCCCAGAGGAGAAAGCCCTGTTTATCCGTCTGTGCCAAAAGCTGTACAGCCACATTGAAAAGCGCGAGACGGAAGATAAAGCGAAGAAAGAAGGGACAGTGGAATGATACGAAAGCTTTCCCGGTGCATCCGGGAATACAAAAAAGATACCCTGCTTACGCCTCTGACCGCCACACTGGAGGTGGTGATGGAGGTGCTGATTCCCCTGCTGATGGCCACTCTGATTGACGATGGCATTGACAAGGGGAATATGGACGTCATCCTGGGTACGGGCCTGCTGCTGGTGGGCTGTGCCATTATCTCTCTGGCGTTCGGGGTTCTCTCGGGCTTTTATGGGGCCCGGGCCTCTACGGGCTTTGCCCGCAACCTGCGCCAGGACATGTATTACGCGGTGCAGAAATATTCGTTTTCCAACATTGACAAGTTCTCCACCGGCAGCATCGTTACCCGGCTGACCACAGACGTAAGTAATGTGCAGAACGCTTTTCAGATGATGATCCGCATTGCCGTGCGGGCCCCCATGACCCTGATATTCTCTATGGTCATGGCCTTTATGGTAAACGCCCCGCTCGCGCTGGTCTTTTTGGCGGCCATGCCTGTGCTGGGGGCGGGGATGGCCCTGATCTCTACCCGGGCATACCCGGCTTTTGAGCGGATGTTCAAGCATTACGACCGGATGAACACCGTGGTGCAGGAAAACCTGCGGGGAATACGGGTGGTGAAAGCCTTTGTGCGGGAGGACTACGAGACGGGGAAGTTTGTAGAGGCCTCGGAACAGATCCGAAAGGACTCCAGCCTGGCGGAAAAGATTTTGGCCTTTACCTCGCCCCTAATGCAGGTTTGCATGTACGGGGTGATCCTGCTCATCTCTTGGTTTGGCGCCCGGATGATCGTGAGCCAGACCATGACCACCGGCCAGCTGATGAGCATGATGAGCTATGCCATGCAGGCCCTAAGCAGCCTGATGATGCTGACCATGATTTTTATTATGACCACCATGTCCAGGGCCTCTGCCCAGCGCATTGTGGAAATTCTGGACGAGAAAAGCGATATTGCCGATGGCAAAGAAAACCTGCAAACAGTGGCGGATGGCTCCATTGTGTTCGAGGATGTGGACTTTAACTACCAAAAGAGCGAGCGCACCTGCCTTTCCGGGATAGACCTTCGCATTCCGGCGGGCCAGACCGTGGGAATTCTGGGGGGCACCGGCAGCGGAAAAAGCAGCCTGGTGCAGCTGATTCCCCGGCTTTACGATGTGCAAAAAGGCCGGGTGCTGGTAGGGGGCCAGGACGTGCGGGACTATAATGTAGAGGCCCTGCGGGAAGAGGTGGCCATGGTGCTGCAAAAGAACGAGCTGTTCTCGGGCACCATCAAGGAAAATCTGCGCTGGGGCGACGAGAACGCCACGGATGAAGATATAGAGCGGGTCTGCCGCCTGGCCCAGGCCGACAGCTTTATCCAGCAGTTTCCAGAAGGGTACGACACCTATATTGAGCAGGGCGGCACCAATGTTTCCGGCGGGCAGAAGCAGCGGCTGTGCATTGCCCGGGCCCTGCTGAAAAAGCCCAAGATCCTGATTCTGGATGACTCCACCAGCGCGGTGGACACCCACACCGACGCCCTGATACGCCAGGCTTTTAAAGAGGAGATTCCAGACACCACCAAGATTATCATTGCCCAGCGGGTGGCCAGCGTCCAAGACGCGGACCAGATCGTCGTGCTGGACGGCGGCCGGGTGGCGGACATAGGCAGCCACCAGGAGCTGCTGGCACGCAGTGACATTTACCGGGAAGTTTTTGAATCGCAGCAGAAGGGAGAGAGCGCGAATGCCTCCTAGAGGACCAATGGGCGCGGCCTTTGCCAAAGACCGGCCAAAAGCGAAAGACCAGGGCAAGGTGATCAAACGCCTGCTTAGCTACATGAGCCTGCCCAACCGCGTCCGCATGGGCGTGGTGCTGGTGTGTATTTTAGTCAGTGCCGTGGCGGGCGTGGCGGGGTCTATGTTTTTAGAGACCCTTATCGACGACTACATTACCCCCCTGCTGGCTGCCCCGAACCCAGTGTTTACCGGGCTTCTGCGGGCCATTGGCATAATGGGCCTGATCTACCTGCTGGGGGCGGGCTCCACCTTTTTCTACAACTGGCTGATGGTGGACATCTCCCAAAGCATTCTCAAGGACATTCGGGACGACTTGTTCTCTAAAATGCAGCGCCTGCCCATCAAGTACTTTGACACCCACACCCACGGGGACCTGATGAGCCGCTTTACCAACGATACCGACACCCTGCGGATGCTGATTTCCCAGAGCATTCCCCAGCTATTTAATACGCTGATTACTTTGACCGCCGTATTCTGCGCCATGGTGGCTACCAGTGTTCCGCTGACCGTACTGGTCATTGTGGTGGTAGCGTTTATGCTGTTCCTCACCGGCAAAATCGGCGCAAACAGCGGTAAATACTTTGTCCGCCAACAGAAGTCCTTGGGAGACATCAATGGCTATATTGAAGAGATGGTCACGGGCCAAAAGGTGATCAAGGTGTTCTGCCACGAGGAAAAGGCCAAGGAGCGCTTTGACCAGCTGAACGACACCCTGCGGGACGAGGCGGCCAAGGCCAACGCCTTTGCCAACATTATGGGCCCGGTGATGAACAACCTGGGCCACCTGCAATACGCCCTAATTGCCATAGCGGGCGGGGCCCTGGCCCTGGGGGGCGTAGGCGGTCTTACCCTGGGGGGCATTGCGGCGTTCTTGCAGCTTTCCCGCAGCTTTACCATGCCGATTGGGCAGATCAGCCAGCAGTTCAACACCATTGTTATGGCTTTGGCGGGCGCGGAGCGCATCTTCACCCTGATGGACGAAGAGCCCGAGCGGGATGAGGGCTATGTAATGCTGGTCAACGCCCGGGAACGGGAAGGCCAGATCATCGAGACCGAGACCCGTACCGGCATGTGGGCCTGGAAGCATCGCCATGGAGACGGCACGGTGACCTACACCAAGCTCACCGGCCGGGTGGAGCTGCACCAGGTAGACTTTGGGTATAATGAAGAAAAGCTGGTGCTTCACGATATAGACATTGACGCCCAGCCCGGCAAAAAGATTGCCTTTGTGGGCGCCACCGGCGCGGGCAAGACCACCATTACCAACCTGATCAACCGGTTTTACGACATTGCGGACGGCAAGATCCGTTACGACGGGATTAATATTAACAAAATCCGCAAGCCGGACCTGCGGCGCTCCCTGGGGGTGGTGCTGCAAGAGACCAACCTGTTTACAGGCACAGTCCGGGACAATATCCGCTACGGCAAGTTGGACGCCACCGACGAAGAGATAGAGGCCGCGGCCAAGCTGGCCAACGCAGACAGCTTTATCCGCCGCCTGCCCGAGGGCTACGACACCGTGCTTACCGGGGATGGGGGCAGCCTCTCTCAGGGCCAGCGGCAGCTGCTAAGCATTGCCCGGGCGGCAGTGGCCGACCCACCGGTGATGGTGCTGGACGAGGCCACCTCCTCCATTGACACCCGCACCGAGCGGCTGGTGCAGAAGGGCATGGACGGCCTAATGCGGGGGCGTACGGTGTTTGTAATCGCGCACCGGCTCTCTACCGTGCAGAACAGCGACAGCATTTTGGTGTTGGAGCTGGGGCACATTATTGAGCGGGGCACCCATGAGGAGCTGATTGCCCAGAAGGGCAAGTACTACCAGCTGTACACCGGGGCCTTTGAGCTGGAATAAGCGGGACAAAAAAGAGCGCTTCCATAGGGAGGCGCTCCTTTTTTATTTCTCCAGAGGAATGGGGGATCTATCGCGGGGGATTTTGAGGGAGTCCTACTCCAATCCCTCAATCACATCCGCGGCCTGTTCCAGCCAATCTCCCTGGAACAGCTCTACCACGCCCCGGTCGCAGGCCGCCGCCAGGGTGGGGTCCATGGGCAGACTGCCCAGCACCGGCAGGGCGTACTTGGCGGCCACCTCGCCGATGTGGCTTTCGCCAAACACCTGGATGCGTTTACCGCAGTCTGGGCACTGGACATAGCTCATGTTCTCCACCAGGCCCAGCACAGGTACCTCCATCAGCTTGGCCATTTCCACGGCCTTAGAGACAATCATGCCCACCAGCTCCTGGGGAGAGGTCACGATAATAATACCGTCCACGGGCAGGGACTGGAATACGGTCAGGGGCACGTCGCCGGTGCCGGGGGGCATGTCTACAAACATGTAGTCCACACCGCCCCACACCACGTCGGTCCAGAACTGCTTGATGGCTCCGGCAATTACAGGCCCGCGCCACACCACGGGAGCGGTCTCTTCAGGCAGCAGCAGGTTGATGCTCATTACCTTCACGCCGGTTTTGCTCTCCATGGGATACATCCCGTTCTCGTCCGCCATAGCCCGGCCCTTTATGCCAAAGCACTTGGGAATGCTGGGCCCGGTAATGTCCGCGTCCAGCACAGCTACCTGATTTTCCCGGCGGCGCAGGGTGGTGGCCAGCAGAGAGGTGACCAGGGATTTGCCTACGCCTCCTTTGCCGCTGACCACGCCGATGACTTTTTTTACGTGGCTCAGATCGTTAAGTTTTTCCATCATGCTTTCCGGCGCCTGGCGGGAGGGGCAGTCCACCCCGCAGGAGGAACAGTCGTGGGTGCAGTTTTCTACGTTTTCGCTCATGGTGAATCTCCTTTGTCTTTTTATCCTGGGTTTTTATGCTCTATTCTTCCAGCCCCAGCCGCTGCTTATGCGCGGCAATGAGGGCGTTTCAGCAGGAATGTGCCCCAGGCCCAGAGAACTCTTCCCCTGGCTGTGCCTGCCGGCTTTCTTGGGGGAAGATGTTCAGCTGGTCCTGGGCGGGCCGGGGGCTATTTTAAAGGGGCCAGCCCTGCCGCTGCCGCCCCATAAACGGCCACGTTATAGAGATTGACGCCGATAATCACCAGCATCAGGCCTAGCAGCAGGCGCTCTACAGCCCGGTTGTTCATCTTTTGGCCAATGGCCGCGCCCAGCAGGGCCCCGGCGCAGCCTCCCGCTGCCATGAGGGCCAGCTGCCCCCAGTCAAAGGGGGGCACGTTCTGCTGGACCAGGGCGCTGAACAGACTGGCGGTTTGAGAGAACAGGATGATAAAGATAGAATTCTTCGCCGCTTCCCGGGCGTCCATGGAGAAAAGAAAGAACAGCAGAGCCACGTTCAGGGGGCCGCCGCCAATGCCTAAAAACGCGGAAACCACCCCCAAGACCACCCCCGCCAGCCCGCACACCGGGAGATTTTCCAGCCGGTAGGCGGGCAGCCGGTCTTTTTTCAGAGTGTAGACCCAAACCAGCGCTGTGGTGGCCAGCAGCAGAAGGGACTGGACCAGCCCCAGCAGGTTTTCGTCAGAGCCGGAGCGGACCAGCTCAAAGAGCCACTTGCCCAGCAGCCCCCCTGCCGCCGCCCCCAGGGCCAGGGGCGTGGTGGTGCGTACCCGCAGGGCCACGCCGTTGGCCCGGGTGCGCAGCAAGGAGACGATGGACATGGACAGCACGGTGCAGCCAGAGAGAAAGCTGATGGTGGACACGGGCAGAATGTGCAGGGCGTCCAGCACGGGCTTAATAATCACCCCGCCGCCGTACCCGGCAATGGACCCCACACCCGAAGCGGCCAGACACACGAGAAAGAGGATTAGCGGCATGGCGGGCCTTCTGCGCTCTCTAGATAATGCAGAGTCCCGGCTGTGGCGTCCAGCCGGGCCCAGCGGCCAATGGGCAGCACTGCGTGGTAGGCCCCATGGCCAAAGTCGTCGCAGCAGGCCACCGGAATGCCCCAGCGCCGGCCCAGCAGCCGGAGGCGCTCATAGAGTTGTGGCTGGGGTTCTTCAGAATAGTGGCCAAACAAAAGCCCGGTTACGGTTTTCATAAAGTCGCTCTGCTCAATGTGGGAGAGGAGGGCGCTGACCGCGGCGGGGCTGTTGAATTTTTGGTGGTCCTCTAAGAATAGCAGGTGGGGCTCATGGGGGTCAAAGGGGAAGTATCGGGTGCCCAGCAGCCGGGCGAAGTTAACGGTATAGCCCCCCGTCAGCACCCCCTGGGCCTGGCCGGGAACAAGGGTCTGCCAGGGAGAGGCCTTTTCATGGGCGGTCATGCTGCCGTCTAGGATATGCCCGGTAAAGTGCCGCAGGTCATAGGGAGTGGGCTCTATAAAAAAGCCCGGGCTCTGGCCATAGTACGTCTCCAGGCCGGTCAAGGCCCAGGCGGCGCACAGCAGGGTGGTGCCGTCGCTGTAGCTTAACAGGCGCTTAGGGTGTTTGGCCAGCAGGTCAAAGTCCAGGTAGGGCAGCAGCTCGTTGCTGCCCTCGCCGCCGCCAAAGAAGATCAGCTCTACCTCCGGGTCGGCGGCCAGCTGGTTCCAGTCCGCAGCACGCTCTTGGTCCGAGGCGGAAAAGCCCCAGGCGTCCCGGTAAAGGTTCCCGGCCTCCCGCAGGGAAAAGCCCAGGCGGGAAAGCCCTTGGAATATAGAGCGGTAGTGGTCTTGCCGGGCCACGTGGCTGGGGGAGCAGACGCCGATAAGGCCGTTTTGAGAAAGAAGCCTGGCTTGCATAGAGCGGTCCTCCTTCGTGTAAAAGCGCTGGACACAATATAGCACAAAACACCAGGATTTGCAAGGGGGGAGGAAGCGCCTTACTCGTTTCCCTGAAAGGCCGCGCTGAAGTTCCGGTAGTCATTGGCCGAGACATTGGTGGCGGCTTTAAACACCCGGTTGAAGTACCGCACATTCACATACCCCACCCGCTGGGCGATCTCTGTAATCTTCAGGTTGGTGCCGGTTAACAGACGCTTGGCCTCGGCCATGCGCTTGTCTGTCAGCAGCTGGGTGAAGTTTTTGCCAGTGTGCTCCTTGACCAGGCGGCTTACATAAGAGGGGTTGCGGTCCACATAGCGGGCCGCCTCTACCAGGCCCACGGGCTCGCTGTAATGGGCGTTAATAAAGTCCTTCACCCCGTTGACCACAAAGTTACTGCGGTCTTGCAGCTCCCCAGAGATAAGCCGGGCAATGTCCCCCAGCCACTGGCGCAGCTTCTGGGTATAGCGCCGGGGGTCGTTTTCGTTTAGGTGGGGGAGGATGCGCCCGGTCATTTCAGCCACCCGGCCGGCCTCTATGCCCAGTTCGTGGAGCATAAAGGAGATCTGGGAAACCGTAAGCAGGCAGACGGTGATGTAGTAAGGACTATCCGCCAGCTTTTCCGCCAGGGCGTCAAAGCGTTCCAGGGCGGCGGAGACATTGCCGGCGCGTACCAGGGCGGCCAGGGTGCGCGCGTTGTCCTCCATCTCCCAGCTTTCCTGATTGGGCTCCATGATGTCCTCAAAAAAGAGAAAGTTTTCCCGTCCCTTTTCCCGGGCCATTTCCAAACATTCCGAGGTCTGGCGGCGCAGGTTGGGCATATTGGCAAAGCTTTCCGAGATCTGGCTGATGCCCGCTGAGAGCACCCCGGCGAAATGATTCCTAGCAAAAGAGAGCAGGCTGCCCAGCAGGGCCAGCAGCTGGCGGTTGTCCTCAAAACGGTCGGGGACTTTTACCTCCCACAAAAAGAACACAAGGCTGCCGAAAATGTAGGTCACGGTGTCTGGGCAGACCTCACGGATATACTTGTCCACCAAATAGGTGCAGTAATACTGGCTTTCCAGCTGGTTGTTGCCCACAGCGGTGCCGCAGCTGACGGCCACCAGGCGGAAACGCCGGAAGTCCAGCTGGAAGGCCTCCCGCTGCTGGTTGGCGTAGGGCACGGCGCTTCCATGGAACAGCAGGGTTTCGATATACTGCTTTTGCACAGCTTTCAAGTTGTCGTTAAAATATTCCCGAAACACCTGGTACAGGTGCTTGTGCTTTTTGTGCAGGTCCAGCTTCTGTTTGGCCCTGGCCACGCTGGCAATCAGCTTGTCCGACTCCACAGGCTTGAGGATATAGTCAAAGACCCGGTTTTTTACCGCGGCCTGGGCGTACCCAAAATCGGAATAGCCGGTCACCAAAATTACGGGCAGGTCAGGGTGGTTTTCGTAAATATAGGCGGCCAGCTCCAGCCCGCTTTTTGCGGGCATGCGAATATCGCTTAGCACAATGTCCGGCTGGCGTTCCTTTACCAGGGTGATGGCCTCTATGGCGTTTTCGGCCATTAGGAACTCGTCAATAGCCAGGGAAGAGGCTTTTAGCATGGCGCGCAGGTTTTGGCGCAGCAGGGCTTCGTCGTCCACAATGAGAATTTTCATATATTTGGGATCTCCCGAATGTTTTTTTAGACAGCACGGCGCAAAGATTGCGCAAAAGTAAGCTGCGCGGCGCTGCTTGAAATGCTTTAAAGAGTTTTGAATACGCGTATTCATGGAAGAACCCCCATGGGGGTTCTTCATGCTTTCTGTTTCTTCCCAGCCCGCGGCTTTGTGGCGGGGGCTGGCCGGCGTAAAAGGCTTTTTGAGGGGGGATGGGGCAGCGCCCTAAGGCGCCAGGTCCCCGGCGGTGAGCTTAGGCAGCTTTACCGTGACGCAGGAGCCGCCTTTGGGCAGATTTGTGATGTGCAGGCCATACTGGGCCCCATAGCTTAGCTGAATACGCGCCTGGATATTTTGCAGGCCCATACTCTCCCGGCTGAAAGAGACCGCGTCCTCCCGAATTATGACGCTGTGGTTCAC
This sequence comes from Acutalibacter intestini, assembly GCF_034334985.1. Classification (NCBI taxonomy): domain Bacteria; kingdom Bacillati; phylum Bacillota; class Clostridia; order Eubacteriales; family Acutalibacteraceae; genus Acutalibacter; species Acutalibacter intestini. The sequence goes on from NZ_JAWXXL010000001.1 coordinate 289,493, forward strand.
AGCCCGCGCCACCTCTTTGGGAAAGCCCTGGCCATTGTCTTTTACCTGGAACACCAGGCAGTCCTCCTGCACTTGGCCGAACAGGCCCAGCATCCAGCTGCCCAGGGTATCGGAAAAGCCGTGAAGAATGGAGTTTTCCAGCAAAGGCTGCAAGATGAGCTTTGGCATATAGAAGTCCAGCATTTCCGGGGGAAGCTCGGCCATATACAGCAGCTTTTCGCCGTGGCGCAGCTTTTGGATGTACATGTATTGGTCCAGGTACCCCAGGTCCTGCCGCACCCGCAAAATTTCCGGCCCTTTAATACTCATGCGCATTATGCCCGCCAGGGCGGTGACCGTTTGTTTGATGTCCTCCAGCCGCCGGGCCTCGGCCAGGCCGTTGATGCAGTCAAGGGTATTATACAGAAAATGGGGGTTGATCTGGGCTTGAAAAGCCTTGATCTCCGCCTCCTTTAGCCGCAGTTCTTTAGTATACACGGTATCAATGAGATTTTCAATACGTGCCATCATCTGGTTATAGACCTCCGCCAGGTCTCGGAACTCGTCTTTGGTCTGGGTGATAATAGGCTCGCTGGCCTTGGGGTCGCTCACCCGGCCCAGCTTTTGCTGGAACTGGTGGAACTGCTGGGAAATGCCCCGGGAAACCTGGTAAATGCACAGCACCACCAAAAGGACGGAGAGCAGCGTGAGGCCGGACTGAAAATAAAATATACTATATACGTTTCTGTACAGCAAGCTTTCGTTCAGCACCAGGTAAAGGTCCCAGTCCCCCAGAGAGGAGACGGTGTGGAACACCCGCAGCTTTACGCCGTCCAAATACAGCACCGGCTCTTGGGGAGAGAGCATCTCAATGGCCTCGTTGGAAAGGGTGGAGTAGTTCAGCAGGGGCTGGCCAAAGGGATTGACAATCACCAGGGTGGGGTCGGTTTCCACCCGGCCGGAAAGGGCGTAGGACACCTGCCGCAGTGCCCCCAGGTTGAAGTCCACCATCATCAGCCCCAGCTCTTGGTCGGAAACCGGGTCCTTGATCTGCCGGGTCAGGGTTACCAGGTCGTTGGAAAGTTTGTCATAGGTAAAGTACATTTCACCGCCCAGCCGCCGGGCCGCGGCCTGGTTGCGGTTCAGCCGGGCGATAAGGTCGCCAAAGCGCAGGCGGCTGTCCATGCGCCAGACATAGTAGTCCTCATAGCTGTTTTTAATGGTGATGCTCTCTATATTCATATCATAGTCAATGAGGATATTGTATATCAGCCGCTGAAATTCTGTTTCCAGGTTCTCCACTTGGTTGGGGTTTAGGCTGCTTTTACTAATACTCAGCTTTTCCTGTACGTTGTCGCTGAACATAAATACCTCGGTTTCGGTGCGCAGTTTGCGCAGATAGCTGTCTACCAGGCCGATCTGCTGGTCTGCGGTAATATCCGCCTGCACGTTTACCAGCCGCTGGCTTTCCTGAAAAGAGAAAAAGTAAGTGGTTACGAGCAGGGTTAAAAAACTGACCACTGTAACGGGCACCAGGGTAACCAGCAGTTTTTTTTGTATAATAAACCGGTCGGTGAGCCGGTTCCAAAAGCTTTTGCCTTTTATAAAAAAAGATTTCATTCGCTTTTGAATTCTCCTTTGTGCAATTTTTTGGGCCTTCGCGGCCTTGGCAGAGAGAGGTTTTTCAGACCAATATCCCAGAAAAACGGATTGTATCAATAGTAAAACATAACATAATACCGAATGGCAAGAGGAAAAACAGAAAAAGTAAAAAACCGTGCACCAAACCCGGAAATTGATGCACTGTGCAAAATGCCCCATACGAGTTAGAATAATTGCATAAGCTTTGTCAGGCTATATTGACTAACATAAGTTTTTGGAAAGGATGAAAACTAGCATGAAAGCGAAAAAGGTAGCGGCCCTGCTTTTGGCGGGCACACTGATGATCGGCGCGCTGGCCGGCTGCGGCGGAGACAGCGGCTCCTCGACCGCCAGCAAAGGCGGGGATAGCTCTAAGACCAGCTCCACCGGCGGCGAGGCCAGCAATACGGGCGCGAAGTCTGACGCCAGCCTGGAAATTTGGCTGTACGGCTGGGAAAAAGCCAGTGCCGACAAGGTGAAAGAGGACGCCATTAAGTGGGAAGAGGAGACCGGCGTGAAGATCACCTGCACGGACGTGGCCTCCGATTCCTTCAGCACCAAGATCCAGGCCACCCTGGCTGGCGGCGCCGCCCCGGATATGACCTTCCTGGACGCCGGCGTACAGAGCACCCAGCTGGCCGCTAAAGGCAAGCTGCTGGGCCTGAAAGAGTACGGCGTGGAAGAGCACAAGGATAAGTTCTATGATTCGGTGTGGGACACCCTGGTGTACAAGGACGATGTGTATGGCTTGCGGATCACTGCCAACAACCTGGCCCTGTTCTACAACAAAGAGCTGTTTAAGAACGCCAGCCTGGAAGAGCCCAGCGCTGACTGGACCTGGGATGACCTGCGCAACGCGGCCAAGACCCTGACCGATACCAGCAACAACGTATACGGCCTGGACCTGCCCATCTACAATGATAACGGCGGCTACTGCTGGACCTGGCTGCCCTTCCTGTGGCAGAACGGCGGCGAGTTCATGAACGAGGACCGCACCCAGTGCATCGTGAACAGCGCCGAGGGCGTAGAAGCCCTGGAGTTCTGGAAAGCCATGGTTCAAGAGGATAAGAGCGTGCCCCTGAACGCGGCCCCCACTGGCGTAAACCGCTTCACCTCCGGCGCTACCGCTATGGTGATTGACGGCCCCTGGAACCTGTCTACCTTCCTTAGCGACCCTGAGTTTAAGGATAAGTTCGGCGTAGCCCCCCTGCCCAAGCAGAAGGAGAGCGCCACCGTGGTAGGCGGCGAAGGCATCTCTATTTTCAGCAGCACCAAGTACCCCCAGGAAGCCTATGATTATTTGGTGCACCTGACCTGCACGGACTTTGTGGAGACCTTCTGGGCCAACTGGATCACCGTTCCTCCTCAGCCCGACTACGCGGACTTCTATAAGGACGACGCCACCTATGGCGCGTACCTGCAGGTGTTCTCCGACCAGATGGAGACCTCTCACACCCGTCCGTTCACCCCGTCCTGGCCCCAGATCGAGGACGCCATGGGTCTGAACATTCAGGCGTACATGTTTGACAAAAACGACGATGCCCAGGCTTCTCTGGACAAAGCCGCCGAGGCCGTGAACAAGCTGATTGAGGCCGACAATAAGTAACCAGGCCCTATCTACATTGGATTTCTTGCAAAATGGCAGAGAGTTACCCAGAGAGCGCGGTCAAGGTGCGTTAGGCACCTTGCGGGGCTTGGGGTAGCGCCCCAAGGTCTTGCCGTAGGGTGCGGACTGTGCGCCCGAAGGCTCTCTATTACTCAAAGAAATCACCATAACCGATAAGTTGAAGAGCCGCCGCTTCTGTTAAGCAGGCTCTGGGCGGGCGGCGGCTATCTCCCGAGGCGCGAGAGATAGCGCCCCCGCTTTCCATTTTCAAAGAGAGGGGTTTCCCATATGGAACAGACCAAACGAAGCAAAACCCTGCAGCGCAGGTGGAACTTTTGGGGATACCTGTTCATCCTGCCCAACTTCTTAGGTTTTCTCCTTTTCATGCTGGTCCCTATCGTCATGGCCCTGTTTTTCAGCCTGACAAATTATGATATTATCTCTCAGATGGACTTTGTGGGCATACAGAACTACGTGGACCTTTTCCAAGACGACCAGTTTATCGTTTCCTTGATCAATACCCTGTGGTACTCGGTGCTAACAGTGCCGGCGGGGGTTGTTTTGGCCCTGCTTCTGGCCGTACTGCTGAACCGGCCGGTAAAGGGCATGGCGTTCTTCCGTACCACGGTGTTTATCCCGGTCATCACCTCCATGGTGGCGGTTTCTCTGGTGTGGAGCATGCTGTACGAGGACAATGCCGGCCTGTTCAACATCATCCTCAACGCTTTGGGCCTGCCCTCTGTCCACTGGCTGACAGATACCAACGTGGCCATGATCTCCGTGGCCATCATGAGCATTTGGAAGGGCCTGGGCTATAATATGACCATCTTCCTGGCCGGCCTGCAGGGCGTGCCCACGGACATCTACGAGGCGGCCACCATCGACGGGGCAAACTCGGTGCAGAAGTTCTTTAAAATCACTGTGCCCATGATCGGCCCCACCACCTACTTTGTCACCCTGATGGCCCTCATCGGCTCTTTGCAAACCTTTGACCAGATCAACATCATGACCCAGGGCGGTCCCGTGGACGCCACCAAAACCCTGGGCTTCTACCTGTACCGCTACGGCTTTACTTACTACAAGATGGGATACGCCTGCGCCGCGGCCTATGTGCTGTTTGTCCTGGTGTTTATCGTATCGCTGATTCAGAACATTTCCTCCAAGAAGTGGGCGGACTTATCCTAATGGGTCGTCATTATTATAGAAGAAAGGAAAGTGAGTTCCATGGCGAATAATGCCGTAGTGATCAGAAAGAAAAAGCCCACCTCCTTTTACGTAAAGCGGACTTTGCTTTACGTGCTGCTGGTAGCCATTGCGCTGATTATGCTGTTTCCGTTTTTCTGGATGGTGTCTACCTCTTTGAAGGAGCAGTATGAGGCGGTGAAGATTCCGCCCGTGTGGATTCCGGCGCAGCCCCAGTGGATAAATTATGTTACACTCTTTACCGAGCAGCCTATGTTCATGTTTATGATGAACACCATCAAGATCGTGATCTTCGTGGTGCTGGGCCAGCTGTTTTTCAGCAGCCTGGCGGCCTACTCCTTTGCCCGTATCAAGTTTAAGGGCAACACAGTGATGTTCTTCTTCTACATCGCCACCCTGATGGTGCCCGGCCAGGTTACCATGATTCCCACCTACCTGATGTTTGCGAAAGTGGGCCTTACAGACAACCACCTGGCGCTCATTCTGCCGGCTTTCTTCTCTGCCTTTGGCGTGTTCCTGCTGCGGCAGTTCTTTATGTCCCTGCCTAAGGAGCTGGAGGAGGCCGCCGAGATAGACGGCTGCAACCCCTTTACCACCTACTGGCGCATTATGCTGCCCCTGGTGGTGCCGGCCATGCTGACCCTGGGCGTGTTCACCCTGATGAACACCTGGAACGACTACCTTGGGCCCCTAATCTATTTGAACACCCCCGAAAAGTTTACCATGACTCTGGGCATTGCTTTCTTCCGGGGCATCTATACCACCCAGTGGAACCTGGTGATGGCGGGCTCGGTGCTCTCTGTGGTGCCTATTCTGGTGGCGTACCTGTGCGCTCAGAAATACTTTGTGCAGGGCATTGCCATGAGTGGCATTAAGGGATAAGTTTTTTTACGGTTGGCGTAAAAACTTCTATTGCGAAATTTTGGGCTTGTTTGGAAAACAGAAGAAATGGCGAAATGCTGACCCAAAGCGGCCATTATTCCGGGAGAAGAGCCGCTGTAGCCGGCTGCTCTTGGCGGTTGACGAGAATTTCCCACGGGGAAGATGGCCGCTGAATGGGCGAAAAGACGGCGCTTTCGATGTTTCAAAACCAGTCCCAGTCTAAACAGATTTAAAAGCGGGGCGTGGACAGAAAAAGCCGAGCCACCGCTGCAACAGTGCCGCACAAAGAGATTTTTTGGCTTCTTTGTGCGGTATTGCTATACAGGAGAGAAGGTTTTATAAACAGTAAAAACCAATCACCTAAAAGTAAAAAACTGTTTCAAAATTTCTATTTACTTTCCCGAAAACACGCGGTATAATGGGTTACAAAATTTCAAACATAGAAAGGCGTAATCGTCCCATGAACCAATATTATCAATATCTAACAGAGCTTTCACGGCAGCTTTTGGAGGGCTGCAAAAAAACGGCTGTGGACGGTACCGTCCTGTTTACTCCGGACGGCGTGGCCAACTACGACGCCCTGTGGGTGCGGGACCTGGGCTATATGGCTGAATACTGCGGGGACCTGTTTGCCCCCGGCCAGCTAGAGGCCTGCGTTGAGTTCATCCTTTCCGGCCAGCGGGAGGACGGGTGGATCCCCGACCGGGTGGAGGCCGACGGCTGCCCGGTGTATGCCGCTGGGGCCAAGGGCTCGCCGGTGGGGGAGGCCAACCTGGACAACACCCCTTTCCTGGTGTTCGCGGTTTACAGCACCCTACAGCTGGCGGCAGTGGAAACCCAGGTGCTGGCCCGGTGGGTGAAAGCCCTGGCCCGGGGCATGGACTGTGTGCCCCTAAGCCCGGAGGGCCTGGTATACAACGACCCCGCCCGGCCCCATTCGCCCTACGGCTTTACAGACACCGTCTGCAAGACCGGACGGCTGTTTTACGAGTCGCTGCTGTACTGGCGGGCCTGCCGGCAGCTGGCGGAGCTCATCCGCCGGTGCGGAGAGGACGAGGCGAAAGCGGCGGACTACGAGGCTCGGGCCCAGCGGGTAACACGGGCCATTGACCAGCTATACGACCCAGAGACCGGGCTGTATTTTGCGGCGGAGCTGGATTGCCACCAGCCGGACGTGTGGGGGGCCGCGTTCCTGCTGTATAGCGGCTTCCCTGTGGAGGAAGAAAAGGGCCAGGGCTTGGCCCGCTGGCTGACGGAGAACCAGAGCCGGTACCTTTATAAAGGCCAGGCCAGCCATCTGCCGGACGGAGCCCCCTGGCAGAAGCTGCTGATAGAGGTGGCCCCTGGGGAGTATCAGAACGGAGCCTACTGGGCCACAGCCAGCGGTTGGATGTGGTATGTGCTGCGAAAGACCGACCCAAAGGGAGCCCAGCAGCTGCTGGAAGAGGTGACAGCGGATTTTAAGAATGAGGGCTGCTGCGAGTGCGTAGCGCCTGGGTACCGAAAGCTGTCGGAGTACGTGGTCAGCGCGGTGAACGTAAGGGGCCCGGTACGGAAGGGCCTGATGGAGGACGGCCAGCTAACGGAAAGAAGCGATAAAAAGGAACGCCAGTAAGAAGGGGTCAAGGGGATAGTTCCTCTTGCGGGAGTCCAGGGGGCTTTGCCCCCTGGCAGGGACTGAGAGCTGGCATGGCCAACGCTTCGCCCCGGGTCCTTGCCGGAAAATACCCCAACACTATAACCGAAAGGTGGTCAATGGAATGCTAAAAATCGACGGACAGAAGATCCTTTACCAGTATGATGGCGAAACCCTCTGTGTGGAGCCCTGGGGCCCAAACAGCCTGCGGGTGCGGGGGGTGCGCATGGGAGACATCGACCAAAGCCTCTCCTGGGCCCTGCTGCCCGCCCCACCCACGGACGCGGCCGCTGGGGAAGAAAACGGCGCGCTGGTGCTGAAAAACGGCGGAATCTCCGCCAAGATTGAGAAAAACGGACGCCTGACCTTCTACGGCAAGGACGGCCAGGCGCTTTTGCAGGAGTTTAAGCGGGACCGCAGTATGCGGGGCACCAACTTCAGCCCCTTCATGATTACCGCCCGGGAGTATACCCCCATGCGCGGCCCCGACCAGTCTATCACCGTGCACTTTGAGTCTGACCCTGACGAAAAGCTGTACGGCATGGGCCAGTATCAACAGGAGACCTTTAACCTGAAAGGGGCCACCCTGGAGCTGGCCCAGCGGAACTCCCAGGTCAGTGTGCCCTTTGTGCTTTCCAGCAAGAACTATGGCTTCTTCTGGAACAACCCAGCCATTGGCCAGGCCACCTTTGGCACCAACCGCACCGACTGGCACGCCCAGTCCTCTCCCCAGTTGGACTACTTTATCACCGCCGGGGACGGGCCCCAGCAGATCATCAGCCAGTATTTGGCAGCCACCGGAATGCCGGCCGTAATGCCGGACTTCGCCACGGGTTTTTGGCAGTGCAAACTGCGCTACCGCACCCAGGAGGAGCTGCTAAGTGTGGCCAGAGAGTACAAGCGCCGGGGCCTGCCCCTCTCGGTGATCATCATAGACTTCTTCCACTGGCCCAACCAGGGCGTCTGGGACTTTGACCCCGAATGCTGGCCCGACCCCGCTGCCATGAACCAGGAGCTGGAGGAAATGGGCGTGAAGCTGATGGTTTCCGTGTGGCCCACGGTGGACCCCCAGAGCCCCAACTACCCGGAAATGATGGAAAAAGGCTATTTGGTGCACACGGACCGGGGCAACCGCACCCAGATCGAGTGCGGCGGCTACGAGGTGTTTTACGACGCCACCCACCCCGGGGCCCGGGAGTTTGTGTGGAATAAGATCAAGAAGGGCTACTACGACCGGGGCATCAAATGCTACTGGCTGGACGCCGCCGAGCCGGAGACCATTCCCTACCACTTTGACAACCTGCGCTACCACCTGGGCAGCAGCCTGGAGGTGGGCAACATCTACCCCTACTACTACGGAAAGACCGTGTATGACGGCCTGAAGGCCCAGGGAGAGAAGGACATCATTCTGCTGGAGCGCAGCGCCTGGGCGGGCAGCCAGAGCATTGGCACCCTGGTTTGGTCCGGGGACATTGTGTCCAGCTTCCACAGTATGCGCCGCCAGATGGTGGCGGGCCTGCACATGGCCGTGGCGGGCATTCCCTGGTGGACCACGGACATTGGAGGCTTTGACTTTGGCGACCCGGACGACCCGGCCTTTAGAGAGCTGCTGATCCGCTGGTTCCAGTATGGGGTGTTCTGCCCAGTGTTCCGGCTGCATGGGGCCCGGGTGAAGAAGCAGAAGGACGGCCAGCAGGAGGGTATGGGATACAGCGCCGAGCCCCAGCCCGCCGGCAATGAGGTGTGGAGCTACGGGGAGGAGGCCCTGGGCATCTTGACCAAGTATCTCCATATGCGCGAACGAATCCGTCCTTATATCAAGGAGCAGATGGCTCTTTGCCACCAGAAAGGCGTACCGCCCATGCGGCCCCTATTTGTGGACTATCCTGGAGATGAGGCCTGCTGGCAGGTGCGGGACCAGTACCTGTTTGGTCCGGACATTCTGGTGTCTCCCGTTACCCACGCGGGGCAGACCCAGCGGCAGGTGTATCTACCCAAGGGCGCCCGGTGGGTGCGGGTGGAAACCGGCGAGGCTTTTGAGGGCGGGCAGAGCATAAGCTGCGAAGCGCCCCTGGATACCATCCCGCTGTTTGTAAAAGAAGGGGGCGGGCTGGACCGGGAGCTCTTGAAGCTGGGGTAAGAACAAAGCCCCCAGGGGCCGGATCTATCGGAAGGTAACGATTTTATAATATGGAAAAAAATGTTTGGAGGTAAGTATTATGTCAGTTATTCGTGTGGGGAGCGTTGGCATTGGCGGGATCTCCCGCGGGGTGCACCTTCCCGGAATCAAGAACAGCCCCGACCTGGAGCTGGCGGCGGTCTGCGACATTGATCCCGCGGCCCTGCGCTATGCCCAGGAGACCTACGGCATTGACCAGGCCCACTGCTTTACCGACTACCATGACCTGATCAACTGCCCGGACGTGGACGCGGTGGACATCTCCACCCCTAACAACGTGCACTTCCCGGTGGCGATGGCCGCGGTAGAGGCGGGCAAGCCCTTTGCTGTGGAAAAGCCCATTACCTTGAACAGCCAAGAGGCAGACGCCCTGGCCCAGGCCGCCAAGGAGAAGGGCGTAAAGAACATGGTGTGCTTCTCTTACCGGTTTATGGCCGCGGCCCGTTATGCCAAGGACCTGATTGCCCGGGGGCTCATCGGCCAGGTGTACCACGTGGATATGCAGTATTACCAGGCCTGGGGCCTGCCTTTGTGTGAGACGCCTCTGGTGTGGCGCTTCCAGAAAGCGCTTACTGGCTCCGGCGCTCTGGGGGACCTAGGCAGCCATGCCCTGGACCTAGTGCGGTTTGTCACTGGCAAAGAGTATAAGCGGCTGGTCAGCCACACAGGCACCTTTGTCCATGAGCGGAAAAAGCCCGATGGCACCATGGGCCCGGTAGACGTGGATGACTTTTCCAACTACATGGCGGAGATGGAGGACGGCATAGCAGCCACTTTCCGCATTACCCGCTATGGCTTTGGCCGGGGGAACTTCCAGACCATGGAGGTCTACGGCAGCCAGGGGGGCCTGGTCTATAAACTGGACTATAACCACGACAACGGGGATGAGATTGAGGTGTGCACCGGCCAGATGGGCGCGGAGTCCCATGTATACAGCAAGCTGCCGATTCCCGAGAAGTACAAGGTGAACCAGATGCAGTCTTTCGCGGATATTATCAACGGCAAAGAGGACGGCCTGGCAGCTACCATCTTTGACGGGCAGGTGAATCAGCACGCGGTGGACGCGGTGCTGGTCTCATCGGAGAACGGCCGGTGGGTGGAGCTGTAAGGACGTCGAAAAGGGGCGGACCCGGGGTCTTGGAGGAGTGCTGGTATACGCTGGCGTCCCTGCGTTTGCTCTCATATAGATAGAGATCCCGGCGGAGCCCGGCAATATTTTAAAATTGGGGGTATCTACAAATGGCAATCAAAGTAACCGTATGGAACGAGTACTATCATGAAGTGACCTTTAAGGAAGTGGGCGAGGTTTACCCCAAGGGCATCCACGGCTGCATCGCGGACTTTCTGCGGGAGGCCGGCATGGAGGTGCGCACAGCCACCCTGCCCGAGCCCGAGCACGGCTTGACCCAAGAGGTGCTGGACAACACCGAGGTGTTGATTTGGTGGGGCCATATGGCCCACCACAAGGTGAGCGACGAGGTGGTGGACCGGGTATATAAGCGTATTCAGGAGGGCATGGGACTAATTGTGCTGCACTCGGGCCATGGATCCAAGATCTTCCACAAGGTCTGCGGCACGGACACCGGCAAGCTGAAATGGCGCGAGGATGGCGGGAAGGAGATTTTGTGGGTCATGGATCCCACCCATCCCATTGTGGAGGGTCTGGACGAGAAGATCATGATTCCCCACGAGGAGATGTACGGAGAACGCTTTGAAATTCCCCAGCCCGACGAGCTGGTATTTGTCAGCTGGTTCGAGGGCGGCGAGGTGTTCCGCAGCGGCTGCACTTTCCACAGGGGAAAGGGCAAGATCTTCTATTTCCGCCCAGGCCACGAGGTGTTCCCCATTTACCATCAGCCGGAGATTCAGAAGGTGATTACCAACGCGGTAAAATGGGCCGCGCCCCGGCAGATGCCGCAGACCATCTTTGGCAACACCCAGCCCGTGGTAGAGACCCAGGCCAAGCTGGAGCATTCCATCCAGGGGATGCACGAACAGATGAAGTAATAAAAAATGGCATGAACAAGAAGGGGCCCAGGAGAAGCCGGGCCTCTTTTTGTTTTTGCTGCTTTTTTCGAGGGATACCTAACAATATCCGTCAAAAATGGAGGGTGTAGGAGTTTTTTAAAAAAAATCTCCGATTTTGTAGGAAAAATTTTTTAAATCCTCTTGACAATTCAATAGAATTACAGTACTATTGGTTATAAGAAATACATTGTACCTAAACGAGACTGTAAACGATTAGGTATTTGTAAAGAAAGCGGTAGCTTTCTATTCGGTTCACGGGCTAAATGAAAGAGAGGGATCATTATGTCAGCCATCGATCTGGTAGTACTGGGAATTCTGAAGAATAAGCCCATGGGGGCTTATGACATCCAAAAGGTGGTGGAGTATCAGAATATCTCTAAATGGGTGAAGATCAGTACGCCTTCCATCTACAAAAAAGTATTGCAGCTGGAGGCCAAGGGGCTGATTGCCAGCCGCAGCGAGAAAGAGGGAAGAATGCCTGAAAAGGCGGTGTATACCGTTACGCCGGAAGGGGAAAAGGCTCTGGACCGGCTGATGGGGGAGATTTCCCGCAAACCGGTGCGGATGTTCCTGGACCTGAACGCCGTTATCGTGAACCTGGAAAACCGCCCGCCAGAGGAACAGAACATGTATTTGGAAAATATTCGGGGCGGCGTTCGGGAAATGAAAGGTGAGCTGGAACAGAACCTTAACCAAAAATCTGGAGTGTGGCAGACGCCCCAGGCGGGAATGGCGGTGCTGCGGCAGCAATATGCCCTGGCCTGTGCCCTGGACGCCTGGGTAACGGCTATAAAAGAGAGCCTGAAGAAGGAGACAGTAACCAGCAGATAGCGGCCAAACCGCAAAAAGCGGCGGGATACCCCTGCCGCTTTTTTCTTTTGGAGAGGCGTGGCAAAATGCCTTACTATAGCCCGGTCCAGGCCCAAGCAGGCTCTTCTCAGATCAAGTTTTACAGAATGATTACATTTTTTTGGTTACCATTTCTTTTTTTGGGGCTTCTAATAGGTGGAAGCATCTGAAAGAAGGAGAATGGTATGGAATTTCTGGATTTTACAAATTATGACGCTGTGGAGGAATACGAGGCCTTTGTACAAAGCCGTGGCGGCAGTTTTATGCAGTCGGTGCGCTGGGCGGGAGTGAAGCGGGGATGGCGCCATGAGGCGGTGATCTCCCGAGACAGGGAGGGGAAGATACGCGCCACCTGCCTGGTTCTGATAAAAAAGTTTCCGCCTCCCTTCAAGTCCTTTCTTTACGCCCCCAGGGGCCCGGTGTGGGACTTTCAAGACGCCCGTGCCTTTCGGGACCTGATGCTGGGGCTGGAGGAGCTCTCTCATAAATACAAGGCCTACTCCTGCAAAATGGATCCGCCTATTGAGGAGGCGGAAAGTGAAAAGGTCTTTTCTCTGCGGGCGGCGGGGTGTTCTTTTGTCCCCTGGCAGCCAGACGACGCTACCATACAGTGCAGGAGTAACTATATTTTAGAGCTAAACGGCCGCAGCGAGGAAGAGCTGATGCGCTCCTTTAAGAGCAAATGCCGGTACAATATCCGTCTGGCCCAGCGCAAAGGGGTGACCTGCCGGGTATACGGCAAGGAGCGTCTGCGGGATTTTCACCGGCTGATGGAGGAAACCCGCACCCGGGACGGTTTCCAGATGCGTTCTCTGGAATACTTTGCCCGAATGATGGACGCCCTGGGGCCCCACTGCCGGCTATACCTGTGTGAATACCAGGGGCAGGCTCTTTCGGGCGCACTCTGTGTGCAGTATGGCGGCGTAACCAGTTATGTGTATGGGGCCTCTACCGCCAGCCACCGGGAGGTGATGCCCAACTATCTGATGCAGTGGGAGATGATCCGCTGGGCGGCACAGTCCGGCTGCGATGTATATGATTTTCAAGGCGTACCCTATTGGTATGACCCCGAGCACCCCAACTATGGGGTGTACCACTTTAAGACTGGGTTCAACGGACGGCTGGCCATTTATGCGGGAGAGTTTCGCCTGGTGTTTTCCCGCCACTATAAAACCGCTTTCGATTGCGTCCTGCGCTGGGTGGGCTACCAAAAGCTGCTATAGGCCCCGCACGGAAAGCAATTTTGTGAGGACCCCGGACGGAGGCGGCTCAAACAGCGCCCCGCCACACTTTCTCTTGACATTGCCTCCCAAAAAGTTTATGATAATCCAAAACTTTGATAGAGGGGATGACGTAAAATGGACAACTGCATTCATCAAAATGCCCTGACCCTGGGGGTGTGCTACTACCCAGAGCACTGGCCTGAAACCATGTGGGAACAGGACCTGGACCGGATGCTGGAGGCCGGGGTGAAGGTCTGCCGGGTGGCGGAGTTCGCTTGGAGCAAGTTTGAAAAAACCGAAGGGGTATTTACCTTTGATTTCTTTGACCGCTTTTTGGATCTGGCAGAAAAAAAGGGCATGAAAGTGATCTTCTGCACACCCACCGCCACACCTCCCGCCTGGCTGACAGAGAAATACCCCGAGGCCCTGAACGCTTTCCCGGACGGAACTCTGGTGCGCCACGGCATGCGCTGCCACTGCAACCACACCGCGCCGGTGTTTTTAAAGCTCTGCGCCCGGGTGGTAGAGGAGATTGCCCAGCATTACGGAAGCCACCCGGCCATTATTGGCTGGCAGATTGACAATGAGATCAACTGTGAGACCAGTATGTACTACGCTGAAAGCGACTCGGTGGCCTTTCGGGCCTATCTAAAGGAGAAATTTGGCACCCTGGACGCCCTGAACGAGGCCATGGGCACGGTGTTCTGGAACCAGGAATACACCAGCTGGGACGAAATCTTCGTGGCCAGGCCCACCCTGGCCCATTCCCCCAATCCCCACCTGCTTTTGGAGCAGAAGCGCTTTGTCTCTCGGGCCAGCGTGGATTTTTTTAAGATGCAGGCGGACATCCTGAAAAAGTACCGGAAGCCCGGGGACTTTATTACCACCAACGGCCTCTTTGGCCACCTGGACTACCAGGAGCTGGTGGGGGAGGTCCTGGACTTTATCACCTACGACAGCTACCCCAACTTTGCCTATTCCCTAGGAGCTAATACCCAGGGCCTGCGGGACCGGGCCACCGGCTTAAACCTGGCCCTGACCCGCTCGGTCTCTCCGATATTTGGCATTATGGAGCAGCAATCCGGCGGGGGCGGCTGGCAGACCCGCATGGCCCAGCCCAGCCCCCAGCCAGGCCAGATGCGCCTGTGGGCCTGGCAGTCCATTGCCCATGGGGCGGACTTTGTCAGCTTCTTCCGGTGGCGCACCTGCCCGGTGGGCATGGAGATCTACTGGAACGGCATCCTTCCCTGGGACAACCGGGACAGCCGCCAGCTGGAGGAGCTGCGTACTCTGCGGGACGAGACCGCCCGGGCGGCGGGCCTGGCTGGAAGCCGCTACACGGCCCAGGTGGCAGTGTGCTACCACTACTCCAGCCAGTGGGACGGCGAGGGGGATGTGTTCCACGGGCCCCTGGGGGGCGTTTCCACCGGGAGCTGGTTCGCGGTCTGCCAAAAGGCCCATACCCCCATGGACCTGCTGTGTCTGCGGGAGGACCTGACTCTGGAGGAGCTGCTGCCCTACCGGCTGCTGGTACTGCCCCACATCGCCCTGATCTCTGAAACGGCCTGCCGCCTGCTGGAACAGTATGTGGAACAGGGGGGCCAGGTGGTCTTTGGAGCCCGGACGGGTTTTAAGGATGGGTTCGGCCGCTGCCCCATGCGGCCTGCGCCCGGCCCTGCCACGGGTCTGGCGGGGGGCACGGTGCGGGACTACACCCTGGTTTCCGAGCCCACCATGGTGGAGCTGCTGGGCAGAACCGTGCCCATGCCCAACCTGAACGAAATTTTAGAGCCCCAAGACGGGGAAGTGCTCGCTCGGTATGGGTCCCAGTTTTACGCGGGCCAGCCCGCTGTGCTGCGCAAAACCAGGGGCAGGGGGCAGGCGCTGTATGTGGGGGCGGCATTCTCAGAGGAAATGGCTGCGGCGCTGCTGGAGTACTTTGGTTTGGCCGAGGCCTGCGCCGGTACCTTCACCCTGCCCCAGGAGGTGGAGTACGCCCTGCGGCAAAAGGAGGGGGAGTCCTACCACATCCTGCTAAACTACACGGCCCAAGCCCAAAGCATTGTATGCCGGGCCCCTATGACCGACCTGCTGTCTGGAAAAACATATGAAGGCCCTGTTCAGATGCCCGCCTATGGGGTGCTGGTATGCGGGGAGGAGGCGGAAAGTGGCGAAAAAGTACTTTCTGTTTGACCTGGACGGCACCCTTACGGACACGGGACCGGGCATTATGGAATGCATCCAAAAGACCCTGGCGGACCTGGGCCTGCCGCCCCGGGAGGAGGCCTTTCTCCGGCGGTTTGTGGGCCCGCCGCTGGCAGAGTCTTTCCAGAACCTTTGCGGCATGAGCCCAGAGGAGGCCGCCCGGGCCATTCAGATTTACCGGGGCTATTATGTGATAGGGGGCGTTTATAAGAGTCCTCTCTACCCAGGTGTGGAGCAGCTGCTAAAGAGGCTTTCCCAGGCGGCGGTGCTGGGTGTGGCTACTTCGAAGAATGAGAGCGGCGCCCGAAGAATTCTAGCCATGCGGGGCATAGAGGAACGATTTCAGGTAGTGGTGGGCGACGATGGTTCCCGGCCCAGCAAGGCGGCGGTAGTTGCCGAAGTTTTGGAGCGGCTGGGAAATCCGGCCCCGGCAGAGGCCGTGATGGTAGGCGACCGCAGCTATGACATAGCTGGGGCGGCGGCATGGGGTCTAGAGGCGGTTGGGGTCTTATATGGCTATGCCGCCCCTGGCGAGCTGGAAGAGGCTGGCGCCCGGTATCTGGCTGCCACGGTGGAAGAGCTGGAGGCACTCTGCTTTCAGCTGGCGGCAGGAACGGCACCGGCATGGGGGCCCCTCCTGAAAAATTTTCCTTGACAGCTTCTTTTGGCTATGCTACTATGATGCCAACGAAAGAAAATTTCATCAAGAAAGAGAGATGATTAAAAATGAGCTTCAATGGCATCATAGGCAGTATGGGCGACCTGACCCGCCTCTCTGACGCCCGCAGCCGGTCTCTTAGCGCGGAAAACCCCACCGGTGAACCCGGCATGGGCGCCCGCTGTGAGCTGGAAAACGGCAGCGCCCGCCACGCCGCCCGGGACCTGGGCAAGGGCTGGAAGGTGAACCCCTATGTGGTTATTCCCCCGGGTGAGACCTACGAGCTGGCCAATATTGAGGGGCCGGGAGTTATCCAGCATATCTGGATGGTGCCCACCAGCAAGGGGCGGAACTCGATTATCCGGTTCTTCTGGGACGGGGAGGAGAACCCCTCGGTAGAGTGCCCGGTGGGGGATTTTTTCTGCTCTACCTGGGACCACCCCACCCAGCTGACCTCCGCCGCAGTATGCATTAACCCTGGGCTGGCCTATAATTGTTACTGGCAGATGCCCTTCCGCAAAAGCTGCCGTATCACCCTGGAGGACATCGGCCCCGAAAACGTCATGTGTTTCTATCAGATCGACTACGCCCTTACCCAGGTGCCCGAGGACGCGGCCTACTTCCATGCCCAGTTCCGCCGGGTGAATCCCCTGCCCTATAAGTCCGTCTATACCATTCTGGACGGTGTAAAGGGCCAGGGCCACTATGTGGGAACCTACCTGGCCTGGGGAGTGAACAACGCCTGCTGGTGGGGCGAAGGGGAGATTAAATTTTATATGGACGGGGACAGCGAGTATCCCACCATCTGCGGCACGGGGACCGAGGACTATTTTTGCGGCTCCTATGGCTTCGAGCATCCATATACCCACGACTGCTACAAGAAGTTCTTGACCCCCTATGCCGGGCTGCACCAGGTCATTGAGCCGGACCGGCTGTTTTCCAGCCAATCTCGCATTGGTATGTACCGCTGGCATATTCCGGACCCCATCCGCTTCCAAAGTGATCTGCGGGTAACCATTCAGGCTTTGGGTTGGCGAGAGGGCGAACGGTATCTGCCCTTGCAGGACGACATTGCCTCAGTGGCGTACTGGTACCAAACCCTGCCGGCCGCGCCTTTCCCGCCTCTGCCGGATAAGGACTATCTGGAAATTATCTAAGGCAACCCCGCACCATTCGCGGGTGGCGCCTTAAGCACCGTCTTGCTTGCAGATTTTCCGTGATAGCGCACAGCTTTCGCTGGTCAATGGTGAGATGGACGGCGCTCAATCTGTACCCTCTGAAGAAAAATCTGACTGTGCAATACGGTACTTAGAATTCTGCGGTATTGCCCTAAAAAAGGTGGCTTTCTGTTGTATCGTTAACAAAGTTTAAAAGAGATAAAAGCTTCTTTTAAGCCAGCGGCATAGCGCTAGCTTGAAAATGGAAGATGGTGGTTTTTAAGCAGAATGGCGCGGGCAAACCCGTGCCGCAGGTTCAAAAGAGGTATCACCGCTTTTGAACTGCGTGAACGATACTACACAGGAAGGCGCTCGCCCATATCCGTAAAAAGAAAAAGGAGTCCCCCGCTGGGCTCCTTTTTTTGTGATTGAAAGACTGCGGGGCAGCCTTATGGAATCGGTTTTACGAACTTTTAGCCGCCGCACCAATCCGGGTGGCCAGCGGAAGCGCCGGGTAAACGGCCGCTGTCCTGGAACCGCAGCCAGCTGGTGTAGCCGCCCTGGTGGCTTCCTGTAGCAAAGTCCCGAAGCACTGCCGGGCCACAGCCCTCGGGGAGAGTGAACCGCAGCCAGCCCTGACCACTGGAACTCAGGTCCTCCACAGCCGCCGCTTTAGCCTGGATGTAGGAAAAGTTCAACACGGCGGGTTCTGGCGCGGTCATAAGGACGGGGCCATAGTAGAGCGAGGCTGCGCCCAAAAAGCTTTCGCCGCCCGGCCAGGCATGGACCGCCATACCAAGATCCAGCTTTATCTGGTCCCCTGCCCGCCAACTGCGGCTTAGGGTGAAGTACCGCCCAGGCACTGTTCCTGGTAGGGCTTGTCCGTTGACAGAGACAGCCGTGCCCACAGCCCACAGGGGGATTCTCAGCAGGAGGGGAAAGGACTCTTCCTCCATCTCTTCCAGGGTAAGAAGAACCTGTCCCCTGGCCGGGTAGGCGGTATGCTGGGCCAGGGTGAAGCGCCGGCCCTTGGGAGTTTCCAGCTCCATGCGGCAGGGGCCGTAGTAGTTGACATAGACCTTGCCGCCAGCGGTCATGGCCGCCCATTGAGAGACCTGGGCCAGTCCCCGTAAGGCGTTGGCCTGGCAGCAGTTGAAGTCAGGAGAGAACCGGTTGTGTTGAAAGCCGATTTCCACCTGAGAGGGGTCTCGGCTTTCACCGCACATGGGGGTGTTGTAGGACACAGCGCGGCCGTCTGGCATCATGGCCCCCAGCAAGCCATTTAATAGGGAGAGTTCCAGCTCGTCGGCAGCCAGAGGATCTTTCGAGAGCCGCAGGTATTCGGTGGTAAGGGCCATCCAGGCCACCGTACAGCAGGTCTCAATGGCCCCGGTGGCAAAAGGCGTGCCCTGGGCCTGTTCACCACTGGAAAATCCCCCGGTATTGTGACGGTCGGTTTTACGGATGCTCTTCCAGATGGCGGTAAGGGCCTGAAAATACTTTTTTTCTCCTGTGATTTCGTACAGGGTTCCCAGGGTCAGAATGGTGTGCAGGGCCTCCCAGCGGGGCAGGGGAGACTGCCAGAATTCCCCGCCCCGTAGGGCGAAGCCCTTCCAGTCGCCAGAGAGGGGCCACTCCTGGTCCACGATCTGTAGGGCGGCGTCCAGGTATTTTGGGTCGCCGGTCTGCTGATAGAACAGGGCGAAGCCGTGGCTGACCGCCAGGTTCATGGTTTGGTTTTGGGCAGAGTCATAGCTGCGGCCGCCGCCGCTGAACTGGTTGTACACACAGTCCAGGGCCTGACGGGCGGTCTCTAAAGCGGGGGTGTTGACGCCGCCGGTGGCATGGTACCAGCACAGCAGGCCATAGGCGCTGTGGTAGTGGCCCCAAAGATCCCAGTTCTCGCCGTCGCCGCCAAAGCGGTTTTCTTTGTCATACACCCCCAGGTAGCCGTCGGGCCCCTGGGCGGCGGAAAGGGCGGCGGCCAGCTCGTCGCCGGCGGCCAGCAGCCCGGGGGAGGGGGCGGCCTGGTAGGCGAAAGCCATGCCGGTAAGCAGCTTGCCGGGGAACTCGTTGTACCAGGGCACCAGGGGGCGCTCATGGGGGCCGGGGGCGGGCAGCCTGTGGGGGGCGTGAAGCAGGTGGCCCACAATGCCCGGATTCTGGGAGAGGGCTGAGAGGGCCCAGCGCTGGATATTTTTCTCCAGGACCGCGCCAAAATAGCCCTGGGGCTGTAGTTTGTGCAGGGTGGGGTTGGTGCAGGGGACGCTATAGTTCATGATGGATTCCATGCCTTTCTAGTAAGATTGTGGTTGCGAATTCCAAATTGTGCTTGACAATTAGAAAAATGAGGGTATAAAAATTGTATCGTCACACTGAAGTGATACAGGTGAAAAGATCTGTGTGATGAAAAAGTTAAGGAGGCAGCGATTATGAAGAAATTGGTTGCTCTCTTAGCAGCGGTTCTTACGTTAAGCGTGGTATCCGTGGTAGCATATGCCCAAGATGCCGCCCCTGACACACTGGAACGCCAACAGGCAAAGCAGCGGATTCAGGAAAAAATGGCGCAACAAGGTTACACCCAAGTGCCTGCCGAGTCCATTCCGCAAATGCTTTCGGATGCGGAAATTGACCCGGAAACATTCGAACTGGCTTATTCGGACATCGAGACAGCCAGCCCGGAGCAGAGAGAAGAAATTCTAGCCGCCCGCCGTCAGGTTGCTTACAGTGTAAAGGAATGGTATGTGGACAATGGAGATACTTACCTTGTGGCTGTGAATGATGGAAGAAAAGAATGGCATGAGATGCCTACTTTTGCCGAACTTTTCCCCGGCTGGGACCCAATTGAGGAACCCGAAGCAGAGCCAGGGGACACTGCCGGTATTGTGGAAGCTATTATTGAGCCTGTTCGGCTAATGTAGCATACCCGCCGGTGATATATTCTGTAAATGTGCCAAAATATGTTGAGGGCGTTATGACTACGCCTTTTCATACCGTATCGAACAGCCGGGGAATGAATATTGACGGGAAGATTCAGCGCCTTTCGAATTGCACAAAAATCAATTTGGGTGTCTCTGATATGAATTCAACGCCACAGAAAAACATATTTTGGATGAAGGACGCATACCCAGAAGATGGGATAGAAGGCCATATTGGCAAAAGCTATTCCAGGGTGGGGTTTCGTACCAGCGTTTACAGCCCAAATATCATTAACACGCAAAATGGTACCAGCGCGATGATTAGCCTACAGATTATCCCTGATTGATAGTGGTTTTGTAGCGAGTTATCACCGCCTGTATCACATGATAAGCAAAGCCGACAGGACCGCCAGCGTGCGGCCCTGTCTTTTTATGCGCCCTGCTCCAGCCGCATGGCCGAGCGGTACTTCCCCGGGGTGGTCTGCATCAGGCGCTTGAACACCCGGTAGAAGTTCCGCTGGTCCGAAAAGCCCATGCAGGGGGCCAGCTGCTCAAAGCTGAGGCTGGGGTCCTGGGTCACACACTCCAGAATGCGGGCAATGCGGTAGCGGTTTAGATACTCGGAGAAGCTTTGGCCCTCCTCACTGCGGAAGAGCTTGCCCGCGTACTCGGGGTTTAGGCCGATGTCTTTGGCGGCGCCGGCCAGGGTCAGGTCCTCGGTAAAGCGCTGGTCTACCAGCTCCACCATTTTGGCCACATAGGGGTTGGCGGCGCTTTCCCGGGGGGTATGGGCCTCTGCCGGGGCCAGGCTCTGCCAGCAGATCTGGTACAGCAGCACCCGCT
This sequence comes from Acutalibacter intestini, assembly GCF_034334985.1. Lineage (NCBI taxonomy): Bacteria > Bacillati > Bacillota > Clostridia > Eubacteriales > Acutalibacteraceae > Acutalibacter > Acutalibacter intestini. Next base: position 310,500 of record NZ_JAWXXL010000001.1, read on the forward strand.
CCCCAGGGACTGCCGCGCCAAACCGCGCTTTTAGCGCCCCGGGGAGCTCTTCCAGAGCATTTGGCCTGGGGAACTCCCCGGCCTCTAGATACGGGCGGTCTAAAAAGCAGCGAGCCGATAGGGCCGCGTGCAGGGCGTCTTTGTATAGGGTGCGCAGGGCGGCGGCGCTTTCCGCCAAGCCTTGGGCACTGCCCACAGACAGCCCGGGGAATGCTGTGGAAAGCTTTTTCGCAGACAGGCCGGGGCTCTCTGGCGGGCCAAACAGGGCAAAGGCCGGCAGGTGGCGCAGGTGGACCATACGGACAGCGGCTTCTCCGGCGCCAAAGCAGCCCTTTAGCTCTTGGCGGGAGAGGGATTTTGTTCCCCGAAAGAGGCTTTCGATCACAATGACCAGCACGGGGCCTGATTCCAAGGGCGCAGCCTCCCAATTGGCATAGCTGAAAAGACAGTCGGCCAGCAGGTGCTCTTGTTCCCGGCGGCAGGCACGGCCCCGGCGGCTCTGCTTTTCGGCAAAATCCCCCAGCATTTTTCGCAGCTTTGTCTTGTCCACAGGCTTTAGCAGGTAGTCCTCCACCCCCAGCTGAAGGGCCGTACGGGCAAACTCAAACTCCGAGTAGCCGGAGAGAACGCAGAAATCGTTGCACAGAGCCCGCTCTTTTCCCTGACGGACCAAGTCCAGGCCAGAGAGCCCCGGCATGGCCACGTCTGTGATCACTAAGTCATAAGAGAGCTTTTCCATCTTTTCCAGGGCCTCTTGGCCAGAAAAGGCGATGTCTACCGTCTCAAAGGGGCCTTCGAACTGGCGGATTACATGGGCCGCGCCTTGGGCGATCAACCGCTCGTCGTCAACTACCAGAATTTTCACTGTGTCCTCCTTCTTCCTTTTGGGGTCTCCATGTCATAACCACCCGCACGCCGTTGTTTAGGCCGGGCAGAAGCTCCATAAAAAAGCTTTCTGGGTAGAGGTACCGCATCCGGGTGTTAATACTGTCCAGCCCCACCCCAGTGCCTGAGGACAGGCCGGAAAGGTCCAGGCCTTCTTTGAGCCGCTGGTTGATCTTTTCCTGCTTTTCCGGGTCCAGGGGCGCGCCGTCGTTTTCCACAGCGGCGGTCAGCAGGCCGTTTTCGCTGCTCAGCCGCACAGTGATGGAAAGGGCTGGGCGCGCCTGGTCCCGGCCATACTTGATGGCGTTTTCCACCAGGGGCTGCAAGACAAACTGGGGGCAGCTTAGGCCCAGCAGCTCCTGGGGGCAGAAGATGTCATACCGCAGCCGGTCGTCCAGGCGCAGCTTCTGCACCCGCAGGTATTGGCGGACAATGTCCAGCTCATACTCCAGCGTAGCGGGGCCGGTATTGGCCGAAAAGCTGTAGCGCATCAGTTTGCTGAAGGAGAAGATTACGTCGGCAATCTCCGGCTCGTCGTGGAGCTCGGCCATCATGCGCACGCTTTCCAGGGCGTTATAGATAAAGTGGGGGTCAATCTGGGCTTGCAGCACCCGGTAGGCCATTTCGTTTTGCAGCAGCTTTTCCAGCTTGATCTGGTTGATTAGGTCGCTGTTCTGCTCCAGCATTTGGTTAAAGTTTTTCACCACCAGGCTCAGCTCGTCCCGGCCGGGGTCAGTATAGGCCCCGGGAATCTGGGTGAAAGAGATGGAAATGTACCGTGAAAACCGCACAATGCGCCGGGAGAGCCGGAATATGTAAAAGAAGAAAAGGCAGCTGCTGGCAATAACCGCCCCCACCCCTGCCAGGGCTGTAACCGTGAGCAGGTTTACCGGGTGCTGGTCCTCCTGCTGGAGAACGCGCTGATCGGCCCGCAGCTCTATGGAGAGGGCGGTAAGCTCTAGGCAGAGGCTCTCCTGGGAAGCAGCCGGCAGAGGGGCAGGAACCAGGGACTCGTCTTTCGCCCGGTAGGCTTTTCCCTTGTAAACAGCATATACCGGGCGGGAGACAGATTCTGAAAACCGCAAAAGCTTGTGGCCGGCCAGGGTGGGGCGGCAAATAACCTCCAGCACACCTGCGGGGGTAGAGTCGTACAGGCTGCTCAACAGCCTGCGGTAGATAAAGCGGTCCTCCTCTGGCTGGTAGCGCCAAAAGCCATAGGTGGTATGGCGGTCTAGGGCGTACTCCCCTAGCTGAGAAGCCGGCAATACGTTATTGTCTATGCTGATCAGGCCGTCACGCAGGGTATAGATCTGTATATGCTCAATATAGGGAGAAAAGCTTTTCGCATAGGAAAACATGTTAAAAAATTCACTGTGATAAGCGGCCAGCTGAAGGGCGGGGGTGGTATATCTACCGTTTAGAAAGCGCACAAAGCTGCTGTGCCGCTGGATGACCTGGAATACCTCCGCGCAGGTTTCCAGGTCCTGTTCAATGGAATTGGCGCATTGTATTAGGGCGGAACGCTCCAGCTCGGCGGTCTCTTGGGCGAAATAGTAGTTGTTTACGGCAAAATAGGCGCCCATTAGCAAAAGACAGGGCAGCAAAAGGAGAAGCACAAACCAAAAGAGCATCTTCCACAGAAGGTGGGAGCGCAAATATTCGACCAGTTTCATGGGAGGGGGCTCCTTTCAGGGGGCCGGGCCATTCCGTGCTTCCGTGAGTTACACACAGATGACGCATTTGGTGGAGCGGTTTCTTTTATTTATTATAATATTATAAGAAAATCATTGTCAATGGATTGTGAAAAAAATTTGCGATTTTTTTCTGTAAAACTGAATCTGTTTTTCTGCCGGATGGTTCAATAAACCAGTTGATTTCACAACCAGTTCATATCTTGTCCATATTTGTCATAAATCTTGACGGAAATCGCCATTTTCTTTCTCGTAAGTTTGAAATATAATATCAGCAAAGGAAAGCAAGAACGCCTAAAGCGCCGCTGGTCCCGGGGAGGCCGGACGGAAGTGTTCGGGAGACAAAGGACAGGGCGCGGCGTGGCTGTGAACCGAATCCTATTCGGAAAGAGAGGTAGAAAATATGAAAGCAAGGGAAACCAGTTCTATCAGCAAAGGAATACGCTTCCAGCGGCAGTGGGCCCTGCACATGATTTTGATTCTGGGGTTGATCTATCTGTTGATCTTTGCTTACATCCCCATGGTGGGCATTATCATCGCTTTTAAGAGGTATAAGCTTACCTCTGGGGTGATGGGCTTCTTTACCAGCGAGTGGGTGGGCTTTAAGTGGTTTGCCGAGTTCTTCGCCAGTCCCCTAAGCGGCATGTATATCCGCAATACCATCGTGCTCTCGGCTTTGAAGCTGCTGGTTTGTTTCCCGGCGCCCATCCTTTTTGCCCTTATGCTCAACGAAGTGCGCTCCAGCAAGTTCAAGCGCGTGGTGCAGACATGCAGCTATCTGCCGCACTTTATTTCATGGGTGATCGTCTCGGGCCTGTGCTTTACCATGTTCAGCTCGGTAAACGGCGTGGTAAACGAGCTGCTGCTAAAGGCCGGGTGGATTAGCGAGCCCTTAAGTATTCTGTTTGACGGCAAACAGTACTGGGGCCTGGCCGTGGGCACGGAGCTGTGGAAAGAGATGGGGTGGAATGCCATCATCTACATAGCGGCCATATCGGGCATAGACGCGACCCTGTACGAAGCGGCGGAAATTGACGGGGCCAGCCGCTTGCGGCGGATTTGGCACGTAACCCTGCCCAGTATCAAGGGCACCATTATCATTATGTTTATTCTGTCTCTGGGGGGGCTGGTAAACGGCAATATGGACCAGGCCATGATGCTGGGCAATACCCTGAACCGGGACTATTCGGAGATCATCAACTCCTATGTGTTAAAAGTGGGCATGGCCTCCTTCCGGTTCGACTATGGCGCGGCGGTGGGGCTGATGCAGTCGGTGATTTCTATCATACTGGTGTTTTCTTCCAACGCGCTGAGCCGTAAGATAACAGGCGCTTCTATCTACTAAATCCCATGAATCCCAACGAGAGGAGTTGTGAGTATGTCTGATCTGTCTGTCAGTTCTGGTACTTCTGAAAATGTCTTGAATACCGGGCGGACCCTGGGCAAGCGCCGGCGGTACCGGCGTACCCGGGGGGACTGGGTGATGGATACCATTGTGACCCTGGTTATGCTCTTTGTCATTCTGGTGACTGTTTATCCTTTCTATTATGTCATTATACAGGCTTTTAATAACGGCATGGATTCTACCCTGGGAGGCATGTACTTTTACCCCCGGCGGCCCACCTTGGACAATTTTATCACCCTGCTTTCCGACGCCAGCTGGGGCCGCGCCCTGTTTGTCTCAGTGGCCCGCACGGTGGTGGGCACTTTCTTGGGTGTGTTTGTCACCAGTGCGGTGGCCTATGCCCTGTCCTTTGAAAATATCCTTTTCCGGGGCTTTTATTACAAGGTGTACATTTTCACCATGTACTTTGGGGGCGGCATTATCCCCTTCTACGCGGTCATTAAGAACCTGGGGCTGATCAATACCTTCTGGGTCTACGTGATCCCTGGTATGCTGGGGGTGTATTATATGCTGATTTTGGTCAACTTCTTCCAGTCAATCCCCCGGTCTCTGTACGAATCGGCCTGGCTGGACGGCGCGGGAGACATTCGGGTGTTTTTGCAAATCGCCCTGCCACTCTCCAAGGCCAGCCTGGCCACGGTGGCGCTGTTCTACGCGGTGGGGCAGTGGAACTCCTGGATGGACTCGGTGTACTACGTTACCAAGGACGAGCTGCGGCCCATGGCCTATATGATGATGCAGATTGTCAACAAGTTTTCCGCCGCCGCGGCCATGGACAACGCCCAGTCGGCCGGTTACGCGGCCTCGGCGATGGAAAGCACGACTACGTCATTGCAAATGGCGGCCATGGTGCTGGGCGTGGCGCCGATCTTGGCGGTATACCCCTTCTTGCAGAAGTACTTTGTGAAGGGCGTTATGATCGGCTCGGTAAAGGGATAAATTTAGGTGGTTTTCCGGCGGCGCGCCGGGTTCACATAACAATTAAAAAGTAAAGAGAAAGGACGAAATTAAAATGAAAAAACTGATATGCTTGCTTTTGGCACTGGCCATGATGCTGGGCTGCCTGGCAGCCTGCGGCAGCGACAGCGGAAAAAGCTCCTCGGCTCCCAGCAGTTCTGTCCCTAGCAAAGAGGAGAGCACCCCTTCTTCCAAGGCGGATGAGGGGAGCGGCGAGGAATCTGACCCCAAGGAAGCCAACGAGGGCGGCAAGCTGTTTGACGAGCCGGTTACCCTGGACCTATTCATTGACATTCCCTGGTTTTGGCTGGACAAATGGGGCACCGACGAGGTTTCTCAGAAGATTACAGAGCTGACCAACATGAGCTTTAACGTGACCCGGGAGACCGACCCCCAGGAGATTGCCCTGATGATCAATTCCGACGACCTGCCAGACCTGGTCTATGTAGAGAACGGAGGCCGCCAGGCGATGCTTAGCGACCCCGACGTATGCTATAGCTACAACGAGTTGGTAGAGCGCACGGGTGTGGACATTCATGCCAATGAGACGGTCATTAAGGCCAACACCGCGGCGGATGGCAACTATTACGCCCTATTGAACGCCTACACATCCCAGGAATCCATTGACAAAGGCGAAGCCTATATTTCTGGCGGAGCCCGCAGCCTGGCGTACCGCCTGGATATTTGGGAAGACATTGGCTCCCCGGAATTCAATTCCATTGAGGATGTGGAAAAAGCCCTGCTGGCCTGCAAAGAGAAGTATCCAGACGTAATTCCCCTGCTGCCCCTGGAAGGCAACCAGTGGTACTTCGCAGAGCAGATGGGCCTTAACGGCAGCGGCAGCCTGGGCTATGACAAGGACGGCAAGCCCTGCCACTACCTGAACATGGAGGGCATTCAGGACTACTACAAGCTTCTCAACCGGTTCTACCGGGAAGGGCTGATCACCCCCGAGTCCATGACCTATGGCTATGATAAGTACTGTGAAGTGCGTAACAGCGGCAAGACCTTTATTCAGATTCGCAGCGCCGACGAGGCGATGACCTCTAACGTGGCGGCCAAGGAAGCCGGCACCGACTACCGCTGGAAGCTGCTGACCCACGACCTGAGCGACAACGCCCTGGTCAGTGTAAATACCGGCATTGGCTGGGCGGGCACCTTTATCACCAAAAACTGCAAGGATCCCGAGAGTGCCATTCGGTTTATGTCCTGGGCCCGTGGCGAAGAGGGCCGCAAGCTGGGCTCTTGGGGCATTGAGGGCGTACACTGGGAATACACCGAGGACGGCGGCGTAATGACCACCCAGTCTTACCGGGACGGCCTGGCCAACGGCAAGATCCGGCAGAATGATTTCGGCGTAGGCGTGTGGATCTTCGGCGACCAGGGCGATGAGAACTCCTTTATGGACGCGGCCGCTACCGACCCGGACCAGATCGACTACTACCAGCGCCTGCGCAACGGGTCGAAGCACACCAAGGTGATGTCCGAGCTGAAGAAGTGCATCCCCACAGAGGGAGACATGCAAAACCTGTGGAACTCTTTGAACGATATGTGCTATTCTGAAGTCAACAAAGCCATTTTCGCCGAGACCGAGGAGGAATGCCAGGCAGCCCTGGACACTTTGTACCAGCAGGCCGAGACCATGGGCCTTTCTAAGCTGAACGCGTGGATGGCGGAGCAGCTGAACTAAGCCCGCGGCAATATGTTCTTTTGGGGAATAAACATATAGAGAGATAAAAAGCCAGGCTCTGGAGACGCTCCGGAGCCTGGTCTTTTGTTGAACCGGCTCCGGAAAAATTGTGGGCAAAAGACCGCCCTAAAAATATCAGAGAAAAATAAGAGGAAAAGCATAAACCTGGCAAAGCGGCGTATGATAAGGTTACGATCATTCAGTGGAAAGGAAAGGAATTCCCCATGAAAACCATTTCCCAGCAGGAATACGCCCAAAGAGTGAAAAATGCCTCCCCTTCTTCCCCAGTGGTCAAGGACTGCGCCCTGGCCTTTGTTTTTGGCGGGGCGGTGTGTACTTTGGGCCAGCTTTTATGCCATCTATACCAAAATCTAGGTCTGGAGCTGCCCCAGGCCCGCATGGCGGTTTCCATAAGCCTCATTCTCATTTCCGCCACGCTGACGGCCCTGGGATGGTACGACAATATTGCCAAGCACGCGGGGGCTGGGGTGCTGGTACCTATTACAGGCTTTGCCAATTCTATGGTCTCTCCAGCAATGGAGTTTAAGAGCGAGGGCTTTGTCACCGGCCTGGGGGCCAAGCTCTTTACCGTGGCGGGGCCGGTGCTGGTGTTTGGCATTACGGCCAGCGTGGTGTATGGAATCATTATTTTTGTGTTTCAAATCTAGAGTCTGTTTAAAAACTCCGAAACAGGATCTGCTTTGCTCAAAAATGGTGGCTTCGGCATCAAAAATCCTGGAAAGGCGCCAGCGTTTCTCCGATTTCAAAACAGACTCTAGGGCTTGTTTGAAAATAGAAGAGACTGCCCAGAAGGGGTCTATTGCAAGGAAAAACCGCAAGGCAGCTTTCCGGATTTGCGAGGATGTTTGACGCGGAAAGGGGCCGTGTATGGGCAAAAAGACGGCGGTTTCGGTGTTTCCAACAAGCCCTAATAGGCTGAAGAGAAAGCTGGGCGGGTTCCGGCAAACAAGAAATGAAATAGAAAAAGAGGCTGCCCATATGGATGGACAGCCTCTTTTGATTGTTATGAGTTCGGGAGAGATAGGAATGGAAAGGGCTGGGGGTTATGCTGGCGTACGCCAGCCGTTTAGCCAAGGGGCTGGCACAGTGGCGCATAAGGGATTTGGGATGCTAAAAAATAGTGAGTCCACATATAGAACTGGTTTTCTGCTCGAAAAAGACTTTCTAAAAAATGAAAGATTCTTTAATTCCCAACTGGTTTACACATAGAGGACAAAAAGAAAGAAGTGACGTATAAAATTTAATTGACAAGATAAATAATATGAATTATAATATAAAATATGGTTTTGCGGGCCTAAAATAGTCCGAATTTGCTTGAACTTTAAATATGGAAGCGGAAAGGAGCAAGAGGGAGGATGCCAAAATTATGTCTATCAAAAAGTGAGAAGAAGGTAATGAATTTCTTTTGGGAGCAAGATAAGGCGGTTAGCGCTTTTGAGGTGCGGAACCTCTTAAGCAACTCCTTCTGGGGAGGGTATTATACTCGGGTAATATTGCATTCGCTGGAAAAAAAGGGGCTGATTGAGCGCTGCGGCTTTGAACAACGTGCCAATCAGGACGCCCGGCGCTTTCGTTGTACCTTGACCAGGGAAGCGTATGATCTTGGAATTGCGCGGAAAGATGGGGCTGATAGGAAAAAGATCGTTTGGCTGGGAGCCGCGGCAAGGGCACAAAAGAGCAAGGAGAAAGAACAGGAAGAGCTGGAAGAACTGATCCAAAAGCTGGAAGCAATGATTGAAGAGTGCCGAAGACAAGATGAAGAGGAGGAAAAACGTTTGAAAAAGCAGTCGTAGGGCGTGTTCCTAAAATAATATGGAATGGCCGGCTGTTTTCAAGATAACAGCTGTGAATTAGGAGGCGTACCGCCGCTCTCTATCAAAAATCGACGCGGTGGGTAGGATGCCGGGCTTAGTGTTTTCGTGAAAGCTTTACCAGGGACTTCCCTCTGGCAAGCCGGTCCACGGGCTTACCCAGAGAGCGTATTTCCCGCGTCAAAGGGTCGTCTGCCGTCTCTTCCGCCGGAACACCGCAGACCATCCCTTTGGTCAGAATGCGATTGGGGTGGGGTGCTTGTAATAAAAAACCAACAGGGCGGAAACCAGGTTTGTCACCCATAACCATTGCTTTTAACAGGAAGGGGTGATATAATGGATTCGAAAGCAAGCGTTCACACCCAGGGAAAAGCCCTGAAACGTGAAACGAGAGTTACGCTTGCTGAACGCTTTCTCTTCTTGCTTTGTAAAAGCGCTGGCTTTCTCCCAGCGGATTTATAATATATCCATGAATTGTAAGAAATTTGCAATGGGAAAGGAGAGAAAACGTTGGCTGGGCCTTATAGAGCTGGATGGAGTTCCCACAGGGGGCGGAACAGCGAATCCGCCTTTGACGCGGGGGCTTTTGACGAAACCCTAGAGACAAATCTGGCTGCGGGCCGTCCAGTGTATGCGGCCTGTGGGAGCGTGGTGGAGGAGCAGCCTTGACAAATGGGTGCTGGAATCATAAAAACTGCGTCCTGGGCCCCATTGGGAGCGAAAGTTTACATAGCGGCCGTCTGGGGGCAGCCCCCCGGCCATGGAGCTTTCTTTAAAGCTTCCCGAATCACAAGCAAATCATATGATAAAAAGGAGTCGTTCCATGGACTACAGTCAAAAAGCACTGGAAATGCACAAGGCCTGGCGGGGGAAAATCCGCGTGGAAGCCATTTGCCCTGTGGGCAGCCAAGAGGAGCTTTCGGTGGCCTATACCCCGGGCGTGGCGGCCCCCTGTCTGGAGATTGCCAAAGATCCGGACCTTTCCTATCAATATACAGCCCGGGGCAGCTTGGTGGCAGTGGTCACCGACGGCACTGCCGTGCTGGGCCTGGGCGATATTGGCCCAGAAGCCGGAATGCCGGTGATGGAGGGCAAGTGCGCCCTGTTCAAGCGCTTTGCCGGGGTGGACGCTTTCCCGCTGTGCGTCCGTTCCAAGGATGTGGACGAGATCGTCCGTACGGTGGAGCTGATTGCCGGGTCCTTTGGGGCTATAAATCTAGAAGATATTGCAGCGCCCCGCTGCTTTGAGGTGGAGCGTAAGCTGCAAGAACGCCTGGACATCCCGGTATTCCACGACGACCAGCACGGCACCGCCGTGGTAGTGGCCGCAGCCATGCTAAACGCTTTAAGGCTGGTGGGCAAAGAGATTGGAGAGGTCTCGGCAGTGGTCAACGGCGCTGGGGCGGCGGGTACGGCCTGCACCCGGCTGCTGATGTCCCTTGGACTGAAAAACGTGGTGGTCTGCGACCGCCAGGGGGTCCTTTGCCCAGGGCTGGAGGGGATGACCCCCGCCCAGGCCCAGCTGGCCGAAGAAACCAACCCCCAGAGGCTGCGGGGGAGCCTGGCCGACGCTATGAAGGGTGCGGATGTGTTTATGGGCTTTTCCGCCCCGGGCTGCGTTACCAAAGAGATGGTGCAAAGCATGGCCCGGGACGCGATTGTGTTTCCCTGCGCCAACCCGGTGCCTGAGATCTTCCCGGAGGAGGCCCTGGAGGCCGGAGCCCGGGTGGTGGGTTCCGGCCGGTCGGACCGGCCCAACCAGATTAACAATGTGTTGGCGTTCCCAGGCATTTTCAAGGGCGCGCTAAGCGTGCGGGCCCGGGAGATCAACAGCCGGATGAAGGTGGCCGCCGCACGGGCTCTGGCCGGGCTGATCAGCCAGCCTCGGGAGGACTCCATTATTCCCAGCGCCTTTGATGAGCGGGTGGCCCCGGCCATTGCGGCGGCAGTGGCCCAGGCGGCAGTGGAGACCGGCGTGGCCCGGGTCAAATCATGATGAGGGTGTGTTGGAACATAGAGGAAATCAGGGATTTTGGGTCAGAAGTGGTCAGATCCCAGGAAAAAACCGCAAGACAACCGGCCGGTTGACGAGGATTTTTGACGCGGAAGATGGTCGCTTATGGGCAAAAGACGGCGTTTTAGATGTTTCAAACAAGCTCTAGGCTTTTGTGAAAATTATCTTTATTGAGGAATAAGAAACTGCCAGGAGATCACTTACTGGTTTGGCGGGGTCAGAACGAGAGGAATGCTTTTGCAGGAACTTTTCGCCACGGGAGGGCCTGTTTACGTCTTACGGCAAGACCTTTGACCTTGGGGCGTGGAGATTCCAGTGCTGACTACGTCAAGGGACCAGCGGTCCTGGTCTTAACCGCGGTCTGGGGATTTTGCCCTGGACCCGCCGATTTCCCAAAAGGCATATTGATAGAGGAGGGGATGATTCCCATGGAAAATCAAACCAAGCATAAAAAAGTTTCTGTCTACCAGCTGGCGCTGCTGGGGCTGTTTGCGGCCCTGGTGTTCGCGGGCAGTAAAATTGAGGTGCCCATTCCCGTGGCCATTGGCGACGTTAGCCGTATTCACTTGGGCAATATCTTCTGCCTGCTTTCCGGCTTTGTGCTGGGGCCGGTGTATGGAGGCCTGGCGGCGGGCATTGGCTCGGCGCTGTACGATATGATGAATCCAGCGTACATTACCTCGGCTCCCTTTACCTTTGTATTCAAGTTCGCGCTGGCGGCGGTATGTGGGCTAATTGCCTATGCCGGGCAGCATAAAGGCGAGCACCACGGGCTGAACATTGCCGCGGCGGTGGGTGGCAGCGTGACCTATATGGCGCTGTACCTGGGAAAAAGCTTTGTACAAGGGCTGCTGCTGGGCAGCGAAATGGGCGCGGTGCTGACAGCCCTGGCCACCAAACTGGTGACGTCCAGCGTGAATGCGGCCATTGCGGTGGCGGTTTCGGTACCGCTGTATACAGTGGTGCGGCTGGCCCTGAAGAGAAGCCACCTGCTGGAGAAAATGGTGTAAACAAGAACGGTAAAAAAGAGCGCTGCACAGTAGAAACTCGCTGTGCAGCGCTCTTTAAATTTTTGGGGGCGGCCTTATTGGCCGTCCTCTTTCCCTTTGTAGATCAGCTGGTCCACTACCACCAGCAGCGCCCCGGCAATAACCACCAAGTAATAGGTAAAGAACCGCCATACCATTACAGCGGCGTACAGGTCGTTATTTACAAAATACGGCCGCAGAAAGTTGGAGAAGCCGATCTCTTGGGCCCCCGAAGCCCCAGGCATGGGCATAAAAGACACTGAAACCTGCAAAAGGCTCTGCATGGCCACAATTTCCCCGTAGCCAACCTGCCCATAGCCAAAGGCCCGGTATACAAAGTACAGCACGCTCATCTGTAAAATGAACTGGGGGATGGACAGTAGAATCCCCCACAGTACACTCCATTTCTTCGTTTTAAAGTCATCGGTGTAGCTGTCGAAGTCCGCCTCGAACTTGTCGATGGTTTCGGCAAAGTGGAACCGGGCGGAGAGCTTTTTAAAACGCCCGGCCAGCCACTTGGCAAAACGGCAGATGACCCCCAGCACCGGCCGGCAGAACATGGAGCCAAAAAACAGAATGGAGCCGCCGTTGATCAGCAGGCCCACCACGATGAAGGGGAGGATCCGGGGGTTTTCCCGGGCAATTTTGTCATGCATCAAGAAAAAGGCCACCGCTGAACACAGCACAAACGCGCACTGGTAGCAAAAGAATTTCATAATGAGTACCGCGGTGGAAAGGCCCACGGGAATCTTGTCCCGGCGCAGATAGGCGGCCTGCATGGGCTGGCCGCCGGTGGAGCTGGGGGTAATATAGGAATAATAGATGCCGATCAGGCTAATTTTCAAGCTGGTGCCCCAGCTCATGGGCAGGCTTTGGCTGCGCATCAAAAGCCGGATAATGCCGCCCTCGAAAAAGAAAAACACCACAGTGACCACCACGCCGGTAAAAAGGAAACCGGGGGTCAGGTGGGTAAGGGTATAGAACACGTTGGAAAATTCCCGGTTAAAGATACCGAAAAGCACCACGGCCACAATGGTGGCCCCGATGTAGAGAAGGCTCCAGGGGATTTTTTTCTTTTTTGAGGAGATTTCTGTGGGGTTCAAGTTCTGCATCCTTCCTTCCGTGCTGGTTTATTATAAGGACCGGGTCCGCTTTCGGCAGGATAAAAGCTCCTGCCGAAAGCTTTATCAAAATGGTGTCGCGCCATTTTAAATAGACGCCTAAGCCGGCCTTTACAGGGACATTAGCGGGTTAATGCGCCCGTGCTCGCCCCGGTCCATTTTATCTATGTATTTAATGGCCCGCCCCGCCCCAATGACCACGCAGTTTTCTGGGCTGTCAAAGCTGACTACCGGAATTTTGGTCTTTTTTGAGAGCAGAATGGAGAGGCCGTACAGGTTGGCGGAACCGCCGGTAAGATAAATGCCGTCGGTAAAAATGTCTGCCAGCAGCTCTGGCGGGGTGGCCTCCAGGGTGGCCTGCACAGTACGCACAATGGCAATGGCGGGCTCAATAAGGGCCTCGATCATGTCGTCTGAGGTCATGACCGTGGTCTGGGGCAGGCCGGTGACCATGTCCAGCCCCTTTAGGGTATAGGTGGTCAGCTGGCGGCGGGGGTAGGCACAGCCAATAGCAATTTTAGCGGCCTCAGCCATACGGTCTCCAATAATTAGATTAAACTTACGGCGCACATATTTGATGATTGCCTCATTGAAATCGTCCCCGGCAATATGGGTAGAGTTGGCTATGGCAATGCCGTTTAAGGAGATCACAGCCATATCCGTGGTGCCCTCGCCCACGTCTACAATCATGCAGCCATGGGGAGCGGCAATGTCCACCCCGGCTCCAATAGCGGCGGCCACAGGCTCTTCAATCAGACAGACCTTCCGCACCCCGGCCGCGCCAATGGCATCCACCACGGCGCGCTTTTCCACCTCGGTGACCCCGCAGGGTACGCTGACCACCACCCGGGGCATAAACACCCGGCTGCGGCCTACCTGCCGCAGGTAGTAGGCGATTAGATGCTCGGCCAGGGATAGATCAGAGATCACGCCGTTGCACATGGGGTGGGCAACCGTGACCCGGTCCGAGGTGCGGCCCAGCATGGCGTAGGCCTCGGTGCCGATGGCAATGATCTCATCGGTCATATTGTCCACGGCAATAATGGCGGGCTCGTTTAAAACAATGCCCTTGCCGTCTTGATAGACCTTGAACCGGGCGGTGCCCAGGTCTATGGCGATGTCGTTTCCCATGGAATCCTTGTCCTTCCTCAAGACCCTAACGATGCTATAAATTGGGTCCCAGTACTTCTCCCAAGCAATATATATAGAGTTATTATAACACAGTATGCGGGATATTTCAACAGGGAATCGTGGGGTGAGAGTCCAAAAGAAGAGTTTGTGACGAAAGAGTGGCCTCCGGCGGTTTAGGGGTTCTACCCCTAAAAACCCCGCAACCTTTGAAAAGGTTGACGAAACTTTTACCGCTCGCCTTTAAACCCTTCATTTTGGACACGCCCTCGTGGGGGAGGGGGGCGCTTAAAAACGTTCCCGGCGCCTGTGGCATATACTGTTACTAAAAAATATCCCGGGAGGGACATGCAATGGACCATTCGTTTGGCCTTTATCCCCAAAAAACCCCTAAGAGCCAGGTGGAAATCTCTAAGGATGCGTTGGCCAGTGGGATTCAATTGATCGACCAGTCCCAAAGCTACCTGCGCACCATTATGCTGGGACTGGCGCTGCAATATAAATCCCTATCTATGGAACGGGAGACGCTGATGGGCTGCCAGGAGGCAGGGCCAGACCCGGTGAACGTGCAGGCGGCGGCCTCGCTGGTGACCCTTTGCGCGTTGTTTGGATTTCAACGGCAGACCCAGAACTTGGCAGCGCAAGCGGCTCAAGCTGGGGGAATCTGTGATCAAACAGACATAAATCTGGGTGCGGTCAGCATTTTGGTGACTATGATGCGGCTTTTGCGGCTATTTGGACAGAAAGGAGAGAACGAGCTGGAGGAGCTGGATGATCCAATAGTATAAAGACTTAGAGCTAAACCTACAAAACAAGAAAATCTGCGGGGAGGCGCTCCTGGGCAGATTTTTTTGTATAAATCGTTCAAGCATATCGGAACGGCACGGGTAGAAACTGATATAATAAAGCGAAAATAATGAATAAATAGTTACAAAATGGTGAAGAGAGCAAGAACTACCGTAAATATGTCCTGCTAATCGTAGAATTTTACTCTTTCATTGTGGTGATTCTAGCTATATAATGTAAGCACGTGATATAAAATTTTGTAAGGAGGAACGTCAATGAAGAAGTATGGGTTCTTTCACGAGCTGAAGAAGAACAAAGCATTGTTCTTGATGGCCGCGCCATCCATTCTCCTCACATTCTTTTTGTCGTATCTGCCCATGTCCGGCCTAGTGCTGGCGTTTAAGAACTATCGCTACGACAAAGGCATTTTTGGCAGCGACTGGAACGGCTTTGACAACTTCGCCTATCTCTTCCAGTCCGGCGCGGGGTGGACCATTACTCGCAACACCATTTTGTACAACCTGCTGAACCTGATTACCTCTCAGCTGCTGGCCGTTATCGTGGCCATTGTAATCTCTGAGATGATCGGCAAGCTGTACAAGCGCGTGGTGCAGTCTGTTATTTTCCTGCCCTATTTCATTTCCTGGGTTATTGTGGGGGTGTTCGCCTTTAACCTGTTCAACTATGAGACAGGCGCTGTGAACAACCTGCTGCATATGCTGGGCATGGAGCCCATGAACTTCTATACCGCGGAAAACGCCTGGTGGTGGGTCATTATTATATGTTGCTTTAATATGTGGAAGTGGACTGGCTATAACTCCATCATCTACATAGCGGCCATTACCAGCATCGACGCCGAGTGCTACGAGGCCGCGGATATTGACGGAGCCAACATCTTCCAGAAGATCTGGTACATCACTTTCCCAGCCATCAAGCCCACCATTATTACCATGATTCTCCTTCAGGTGGGGCGCATTCTGCGGGGCGACTTTGAGATGTTCTACCAGCTGATTGGCAGCAACGGCCAGCTGTTTGACATGACCGACGTGATCGACACCTACGTGTTCCGCTCGCTGACCACCAGTGCGAACCTGGGTATGACGGCCGCCGCTTCTTTCTACCAGTCAGCCCTATGCTTTATCATTATTATGGTGGTAAACCAGGTGGTCCGCAAGATAGAAGAAGAGTACGCGCTCTTTTAAAAACCCTGAGAAAAGGAGGTTTGAGCTATGCCAGCCACTACTTCTGTTCAGTCCAATAAGATTAAGGTTGCCGGCGCGACAGTGGTGTTTAATATCATTGGCTATATTCTGATTACCATTTTGGCGCTGATTTGTCTTATGCCGTTTATCATTCTAATATCCGGCTCGTTCTCCTCGGAGCAGGCGGTCCGCTTCAATGGTCTGGGCCTGCTGCCCCAGGAGTTTACCACCGAAGCCTATGAGTATGTGTTCCGCGAGCCCTGGACGATTATCAATGCCTACGGCATCACCATTTTGATCACTGCCATTGGTACCGGCATAGGCCTGATTTTGCTAACCATGACGGCTTTCGTGATCAGCCGCAAGGACTTTAAATACCGCAACAAGATTTCCTTCTTCTTTTACTTTACCACTTTATTTAATGGCGGTATGGTCTGTACTTACATTTTCTACATCCAGTACTTCCACTTAAAGGACAGTCTTTTGGCCCTGATCTTGCCTGGTCTGACCCCGGTATTTTATATGCTCATCATGCGCAACTTCGTAACAGGCATTCCTTCAGCGCTCATTGAGTCCGCCAAGATCGACGGCGCGGGCGAGTTCCGCATCTTCTTCCAGATCGTTCTGCCCCTTTTGGGCTCTGGCCTTGCTACGATTGGCCTGTTTATGGCCTTGGGGTATTGGAACGACTGGTACAACGCCATGCTGTACATCAACACAGAGTGGAAATATCCGCTGCAATACATGCTGTACAACATGACCCAGCAGACCGCCGCTTTGGCCCGCATTGCCAGCCTTTTGGGCATTCAGGTGGAAAACCTGCCCTCTACCACCTTGAAGCTGGCCATGGCCGTAATTGCCACCGGTCCTATCGTTCTGCTGTATCCCTTCCTTCAGAAGTACTTTGTTAAAGGTGTTACAATTGGTTCTGTAAAGGGCTGATTTGTAATATATATTTCAAACATTTTAGGAGGTAAAATTTCCATGAAGAAAACCAAACAGATCTTGGCCTTGCTTCTGGCTTTGGCCATGGTACTGGCTCTGGCGGCTTGCGGAGGAGACGGAAACTCGTCCACAGGCAGTACCGCCAGCACAGGTGGAAGCACCAGCTCCACCGGCGGGGACGCCAGCGAGCCCGAGGCGGCCACCCTGGACACTTCCAAAGAAGTGAACCTGATCATGTACTTCATTAGCGACAAGCCCGGTAAATACGACGAGGTGGAGGCAAACTACAACAAGCTTTTTAAAGAGAAGCTGAACTGCACCCTGACCACCCAGTGGATCCCCTGGTCTGACTATGCCAACAAGTATCCTCTGCTGTTCTCTTCTGGCGAAGAGTTTGACCTGGCTTACACCGCCACTTGGCTAAGCTATGCCTCGCTGGCGCAGAAGGGCGCTTTTAAAGAGCTGGATGAACTGTGGCCCCAGTACGCGCCCAACAACTGGGCCCAGCAGTCTGACGCCGCCAAGGTGCAGGCCACTGTAAACGGCCACTACTACTGCATCCCCACCCTGCTGGCTACTTACAGCGCCTATGGCCCCTATTACCGCACGGACATCCTCACCGAGGACCAGTGGGACGGCAAGATGGAGAACTTTGAGGACCTGGAGAAGTACCTGGACGCCGTAAAGGCCAATGTGCCCGAGATGGAGCCTTACAACGTGTACTCTTCCGGCTCTGAGGTGGACGACATGTGGCTGGGCGCCAACAGCCTGTACGCCATCCGCGGCACCTCTTGGCTGCACCTGGACCCCTTCGCTGACAAGGCCGAGCTGAAAACCTGGTATCAGTATGACGGCGCTATGGACTTTTTGACCATGATGAAGCGCTGGTGTGACAAGGGCTTCTACTCTAAGTCCGCCCTGGCCGACACCGATTCTACCAAGCCCAACAACGGCAAGGCTGCCTGCGGCATCCACAATGTGGATACTTACAATGGCCGCGTAGTAGACGACTACAACAATGGCCGCGACTGGACCTGGGGCTTTAAGAACTTTGTTACCGATGTCTCCAACCTGCCCTTTACCCAGGATGCCTGCGTGGTGCCCACCACCAGCAAGAACCCCGAGCGCGCCCTGGCTCTGTACGACCTGATCACCACCAATGAGGAAGCCTACCGTGTCTTTATGAACGGCATCGAGGGCACTACCTATGAGATCGTGGACGGCCAGTCCAAGACTCTGAATGCCGATCAGGACTACGGCAGCACCGGCATGTGGGCTGCCCGCAACAGTCTGTTCAACCTGGATACCGTGGGTTCCGCTGCGGATCTGAATGACATGAAGGCTGAGTGGGACGCTTACATTGAGAAGAATGGCAACACCCACAGCCAGTACTACGCTGGTTTTACCATTGATACCTCCAGCATTGAGACCGAGTACGCTGCCTGCCAGAACGTGGTGCAGCAGTACTGGTGGCCCCTGGAGCTGGGCTACACCGAGGATCTGGAAGCCGGCTTGAATGACTTCCAGGCCAAGATGGAAGCCGCCGGTGTGCAGAAGGTTATCGACACCCTGCAAGGCCAGCTGGACGCTTACTGTGAGCAGTTCCCGCAGGGCTGATAGCGCGATAAAAGCTGAATAATGGCTTGCCCCATAGGCAGGCTAGAAAAGGGACGGCGGGGGAAATGCTTCGCCGCCCCTTTTTGTGGTTTTTGGTGTTTTTTGTTAATAGTGCCTATATCTTTTTGCGAGGATATGGGATATAATAGACGGAACGACAGGGGGCGGGGGAAAGAGCGCAGGGAGCTGGTCTTGTCTACCGACTCCATCAGGTCGGAGCAATCGCGATTGGTGATTTTCCCCGCCCCTTAACTGTGTTCGCGCTTCACGTACTGCCTTTTGCTGATTTTGCCACTTATATCACAAGGAGGAATTACTTTGGACCATCTGCTATACGGCGTGGCTTATTATGATGAGTACATGCCCTACGAACGCCTGGACAAGGACATGGAGATGATGCGGGAGGCGGGGATTAACGTCATCCGCATTGCCGAGTCCACCTGGGCCAGCGAGGAGCCCGAGGAGGGTGTATTTGACTTTACTCATGTGGAACGGGCCCTAGCCGCGGCCCAAAAGGCGGGCATCTCGGTGATTGTGGGTACGCCCACCTATGCGGTGCCCCCCTGGCTGGCCGCCCGCCACCCAGAGGTAATCGCCATTACCGCCCGGGGACAGGGCAAGTACGGAGCCCGCCAGAACATGGATATCACAGCCCCGGCCTACCGTTTTCACGCTGAAAAAGTGATTCGCAGGCTGGTAGAGTGCGTGCAGAAGTACCCCAATGTCATTGGTTTTCAGATTGACAACGAAACAAAGCACTATGGTACCGCGGGGCCCAATGTGCAAAAGCGTTTTGCCGCTTATCTGCGGGAAAAGTTCGGCACAGTGCAGGCTATGAACGCCGCGTTCGGTTTCAACTACTGGAGCAACCGGGTGGACTGCTGGGAAAACCTGCCGGACGTAACTGGTACCATCAACTTTAGCTATGCCGCTGAGTTTGCCAAGTTCCAGCGGGGGCTGGTGGATGAGTTCCTCAGCTGGCAGGCGGACATTGTCCGGGAGTACCTGCGGCCCCAGCAGTTTATTACCCATAACTTTGACTATGAATGGCGGGGCCACTCCTTTGGCGTCCAGCCAGATGTGGACCACAAGTCTGCCGCCCGGTGCCTAACCTTGGCTGGCTGCGACATCTACCATGAGACCCAAGACCGCCTGACCGGCAAGGAGATCGCCTTTGGCGGGGCGATGTGCCGCAGCCTGAAGCGGGACAACTACTTAGTAATAGAGACCAACGCCCAGGGACATGTGACCTGGACCCCCTACCCGGGCCAGCTGCGGCTACAGGCCTTTAGCCATGTGGCCAGCGGGGCCAACGGGGTGATGTACTGGCACTGGCATTCCATCCATAATTCCTTTGAGACCTACTGGAAGGGGCTTTTGAGCCATGACCTACAGCCCAACGCCGCCTACCGGGAGGCCTGCACCATTGGCGCGGACTTCGCCCGGCTTAGCGAAAAGCTGACAGGACTGAAAAAACACAGCCGGGTGGCCATGCTGGTGAGCAACCAGGCCCTAACTGCCCTGAACCTGTTCCGCCTGCCGGACGGAAAGACAAAATATAACGACGTGGTGCGCTGGCTGTATGACGCTCTTTATGAGATGAATGTGGAGTGCGACATGCTGTTTCCAGAGGATGAGGACTTTAACAGCTATGATGTGCTGGTAGTTCCCGCCCTATACAGCGCGCCCCAGGGCCTGCTGGAGCGCCTGAAGATTTTTGTGGAGCAGGGCGGCGAACTTATCGCCACTTTTAAGACCGGATTTTCCGACGAACACCTGAAAGTGTATGCCGAGGTGCAGCCCGCTCTTCTGGCCGAGTGCTTTGGCATTGCCTACGACCAGTTTACGCTGCCCCAGGACGTGCCGCTGAAAAGCGATGTGCTGAGCCTGGAAGGAAGTGACCGCCAGGCAAAGGTGTGGATGGAGCTGGCGCGGCCCCAGGGGGCGGAAGTGCTGGCCCAGTATGACCACAAATTCTGGGGGGAGTACGCGGCTATCACCGAAAACAGCTGGGGCAAGGGCATGGCCACCTACCTGGCTACCATGACGGACCCAGCCCTGCTGAAGCAAGTTCTGCGCCGGGTGCTGGAGCGGGCTGGATTGTGGGGAGTCGAGCAGGGCGCGGCGTTCCCCATGCGCATTGTCTGCGCGGAGAACCAGGCGGGCCGGCAGCTGCGGTTCTACTTCAATTATTCCGGAGAGGATGTCACCCAAGCCTACCTGCACGGTGCGGGGACCGAACTGCTTAGCGGCAAAACTGTGCGGCCCGGGGAGCAGCTGAAGCTGGGGCCTTGGGGTTTTGCAATGGTGGAAGAGGAATAAAGAGCGTAAAAGGAGGAAAGGGGCAGTGCCCCTTCCCGCTAGACATTGCAGGAAAACAACGCGCCGCGCCGAATGATTGACAAAAGAAAAACAGCGGCCCGGCGGATATGGGTGAGGGCAAAGCGTTTCGTTCTTTTAAGCCAGAAATTTGCCAGACCGCACCCCGACCAATGGAGCAAGCCCAATGGAACATAACAAAAATAAGGAGGACGTGACCTATGGAAAAAATACATGGCGTAAATTTGGGCAACTGGCTGGTGCTGGAAAAATGGATGCATCCAGACCTGTTTGCCGGAGTGGACGCGGAGGATGAGGACGCACTGTGCCGCCTGCTGCCCCGGCCCCAGCTGGAAGCCCGGCTGAAGCAGCACCGGGACACCTACATTACCCTGGAGGACTTTCAGTGGATTAAGGCCCACGGCCTAAATACCGTGCGAATTCCAGTGCCCCATTTTATCTTTGGAGATGACCCGGCTTTTTGCGACCCCTACGTGCCCTGCATTGAATACCTGGACAAGGCCTTTGACTGGGCCGAGGAGGTGGGGCTGAAAGTTCTCATCGACCTGCACACCGCCCCTGAAAGTCAGAATGGCTTTGATAACGGCGGGATTTGCGGCGTATGCAAGTTCTGGCAAAAGCCGGAGATTGTGGACCGGGTTATTAAAGTGCTAAGTATGCTCTCTGAGCGCTATGCCCAGCGAGAGGGGCTCTTTGGCATACAGATTCTTAACGAGCCGGTCTCGCCCGAGCTGTGGGAGTTCATAAAAAAGCGCTACCCCCCTGCGGACCCCCAGCGGGCCGAAGGCAGCGGCCCGGTGCCCATTACCTTCCTCTATGACTTCTACACCCGGGCATACCATGCCATCCGCCAGTACTTAGGGGAAGAAAAAGTGGTGATGTTCCATGACGGTTTTCGGCTGAAGATGTGGAAGGAGTTTATGCGGAGCCCAGAGTTTAAGAATGTTTGGCTGGATACCCATATCTATATGATGGGGGCCCCTGGCAGTAACGAGAGCAAGGATATGGTGGGCTCTGTGCTGGGGCGGCTGCGCGGCGATATTCAAGAGATGTCCCAGTACTTCCCAGTGGTGGTGGGCGAGTGGTGCCTCTCTCACAGCCCAGAGGGCATGGAGGAAATGAGTGCCTGGGAGAAGAAGCTCTCCTTCCGCATGATGGCCGACGCCCAGCTGACAGCCTGGGACCAGAGCGCGGGCTTCTTCTTCTGGAGTTACAAGCTGATCTCTGAGCCGGACGGATGGGATTTCCGCAAGTGCGTGGAAAAGGGATGGATGCCGGAAGTGATTGGCCAGTAAACCCAGTTGAGTGTAGAGGAGGTGCCGGGCCGTGGTGGAGCTGCCCACGTGGAGCCAGTGCAGAAAGGCGCTGGGCCCAGTAGAACATGGTTTTCCGTGCTATCGGCTTTGTCTACTGCTGTTCCGGCAGCCGCTGGAAAAGCACGCGAGGCTGCAAGAGCAGCTGGAGCTTGTTTGGAAAAGCTTGGGCGAAAGCACCGGGTGCTTTTTGTGGGGAAGTCCCTGGGGCAGCCGCTGCTTGTGCGTGGCGTTGGCCGGAAGCCAGGGGGCCATCAATGACGAGAGTCTTGTTATGAGGAAGCTGCGTCCGCTAACCGGGGATATGACCTTTTATAGCAGGCAATGGTTTTTGGCCTGCGGTGGAATGGTGGAGAAGCCCCAAAAGCTGGAGCGGTCCTTTTGGCAGTGCAGGCGCAGCGCCCAGGACCTGTTCTTTAAGGGATGGGGGGGCTGGTCTGCCCGGCAGTGGGACGATCCCTACATACCGCTCTTTATAGACTTTGGGCTCTTGGCCCGGTTTTCCCTGGCTGTGAGCCGAAGAGAAGAGACGGCGGCTTTTGCCGCGCTGGACGCCATTTACCGGGAGGTGGCAAAAAAACCGGAGGGAAATCCAGAAATAGCCCGGGGAATCTATTATGCGATGTGGTCCTTAATTAACGCGGAATTTGCCCGCTGGCGAGAAGAGGCCTATTTTCCCAGTCAAGTGGAGCTGCGGGCCGCAGAAACGCTGGAAAGCCTGCAAGAGCTGCTAAAGCGGCAGACCCAGACGCTGCTGGCCCCACCCGCTGGGCAGGAAGTATGCCCGGCTGTGGCCACCGTGGTACGGCTGATGCGGGAAAATTTTTCCGATAAGAACCTGACGGTGCGCCGCCTGGCAGAAGAGGTGTACCTAACGCCCTCCTACTTGTCAGGACTGTTTAAGAAGCACACGGGCAAGACCATTAGCCAATACCTGACCGAAATTCGCATCGAGTACTCGATGAATCTGCTTATGGATAAGCAGATTAAGATTTCCCGTATAGCGGAGATGGCGGGGTATAATGACGCGAATTATTTGACCAAAACCTTTAAAAGCCATGTGGGTATGACGCCGACAGAGTATAGAAATCGTTATAGAAAGAAATAATAGATGGAATTTTCTGCGTCTGGATGGATTGGCCGAAAAATAGAGCTTTATGAGGAAAAGAACAGTGGGGGTTGTGGAAGAAAATAGCAAAAAAGCCACTTGACTTTCTCTGCTTACTATGATAGAATGCACGAAAGCTTTTTAAAAGAAGCGCGACAGAAATACTATTCGTTTTTAAAAGGAGTATCCTCATGTACAAAAATACACTGTATCAGTCCACAATGGGCAAGCCCATGGAGAAGAGCCAGGTAAGCTTTACATACAAGCCCCAGGCCGAAAACAAGGTGGTGAACCTGTACCCCAAGATAAAGTACCAGCGGGTCCAGGGCTTTGGCAGCGCTCTTACTGAATCCTCTGCGGTGAACTACGACGCCATGCCCGCGGCCACTCGTGCTAAGTTTATGAAGCTGTTCTTTGACCGCCAGGAGGGCCTGGGCCTGAACCTGTGCCGCACCCATATTCACTCCTGTGACTTTTCCGAGGGCTGTTACACCTATATAGAAGAGGGGGACAAGCAGCTGAACACCTTTTCCATTGCCCACGACGAGAAGTGCATAATCCCCTTTATCAAGGACTCCATTGCCGCCTGCACAGATGGGCTGATGCTGTTCTGCTCTCCTTGGTCGCCTCCGGCGTTTATGAAGTCCAACAATGATATGCTCCACGGCGGCAAGCTGCTGCCGGAATACTACGAGGCATGGGCCCGGTACTACGTGAAGTACATCCAGGCCTATCAGGCCCACGGGGTGGAGTTCTTTGCTCTGACTGTGCAGAACGAGGCCATGGCAACCCAAACCTGGGAGAGCTGTGTGTACACCGCTGAGGAGACTGCGCTGTTTGTCCGGGACTATCTGTATCCCCAGCTGAAAAAGGCCGGGCTGGACACCAAGGTGCTGATTTGGGACCACAACAAGGAGCATGTGGTGGACTGGGTAGAAGGCCTGCACAGCGTAGTGGGGGCTCGGGAGACAGTGGCGGGCGTGGCTTTCCACTGGTACTCGGGAGAACATTTTGACGCTCTGCGCATGGCCCACGAGCTGGACCCGGACCTAATGCTGCTGGAGACGGAGTTCTGCTCCATGCTGTGCAAAACCTTGGAGCAGGAGTGGAAGGTGGCTATGCGGTATGCCTATGAGATCATCGGCAACCTAAACAACTATGCCCACGGCCTTACCGAGTGGAACATCTTGCTGGACCAGAACGGTGAGCCCCGCCACGATGCGGACGGCGGCTGCGGCGCTATGGCCCATTATAACAAGGATACGGACCAGCTGCATCTAAGCCAGGTATACTATGCTATGGGGCACTTCTCCAAGTTCATCCAGCGGGGAGCGGTGCGTCTGGGCAGCAGCAAATACCGCCAGGACCTTTTGGTTACGGCTCTGGAAAACCCAGACGGCAGCATTGTGGTTGTGCTGGAAAACCAGGGTGCGGCGGACACCATAGAGCTGCGTCTTAATGACTACGCGGGCAAGGTAGAGCTGGCGGAGTCCTCTATTACGACTCTTGTCATTGAGGCCGAACCGTAAGATAAGCGGGAATACCTGCACATAAGAAAAAAAGCCGGCCCTTCATAGAGAGGGCTGGCTTTTTTTGATTGCGAATGAGTGAAGAGGACAGGGATATACTTTGAAAAGGCTTAGGCCATACAGAAGTCGGTTAGGTAGCGCTCCAAACAGGAGGTGATAACCTTTTTGGCCTCTTCCGGCCCCCGGGCCTCGCTAATCTCTGTATCCTTGTCATTTTCCAGCTGCTTGTATACTTTGAAGAAGTGGCGCATTTCCTCAAAGATGTGGGTGGGCAGCTGGGAGATGCTCTTGTAACTGTTATAGGTAGGGTCATCAAAGGGAATGGCGATAATTTTCTCATCCTCTTTGCCAGAGTCATCCATTATAATGACCCCGATGGGGTAGCAGCGCACCAGGGACATGGGAATGATGTTCTCAGAGCAAAGCACCAGCACGTCCAGTGGGTCGCCGTCATTAGCGTAGGTGCGGGGGATAAAGCCGTAGTTGGCTGGGTAGTGGGTAGAGGTGTACAGCACCCGGTCCAGGCGCAGCAGGCCGGTCTCTTTGTCCATCTCATACTTGGACTTGCTGCCCTTTGTGATCTCAATGACCGCGTAAAAATCGTCGCACTTAATGCGCTTGGGGGAAATGTCGTGCCAAATGTTCATGGTGATACCCTCTTTCTTTTTTATTCTGGGGCATATGCTTAGCCCAAAGGGCATAGACATCAAATAGGGGGATTTTTTTCGTGGCAGACCAAAAGCGTCCCGGTCCCACCCGGCGCTCGGCTTCCTAGCAGAGGCCGGCTGGTCAACATCAGAAAAAAGTCGGAATACAGGTTTTCGTCCACCTTTTTCAAAGGGTGGTGGGGTGCGGGGTAAAATCCCCGCGGCCCTGAAAGGAGGAATGGCCATGAGCTGCCGGATGGGAGAGCTTCGCAGCAAGGAAGTAATCAGTGTAAAGGACGGCGGGCGGCTGGGGTACGTGTGCGACCTGGAGCTGGATACAGACACCGCTGCCGTTACCGCACTGGTGGTATATGGCCGGGGGCGGCTGCTGGGTCTTTTAGGCCGGGAGCAGGACACGGTGATCCCCTGGAAGGACATTGAAATGATCGGTGGGGACATTGTGCTGGTCCGCTGCGCCGCACCCCAGCGCCGCCCGGGCTTTTTCGCTAAACTGTGGGAGAGGCTTACGTCCTAAGCCCCAGATACTCCCGTAGGGCGGGCAGCTGGCGGCGGCAGACCGCCTGGCCCTGCTGGTACAGGTTTTGCAGTTTTTCTACATCCTTTTCCGTGCGGCGGACCGTGACCGGCTCTGCTGGACGCAGGACAAAGAGCTTCCCTTGGGCCTCCAGGCGGTCGATGGCATCCATCTCGGCGTTATAGTGCCTGGGCACGTTCAGAATGGCCCGTACCAACTGGGGATATTTCCGGTAAAACCGGGCGTACATCCGGGCAGCGGGACGGGAAACCGGGGCTTTGCGGTAGCCGTGCTCCCGGGTGGTAACCACCACAATTTTTTGGTAGCCCAGGTCCAGGGGCCGCTGAAAGGGCACAGAAACCGCCAGGCCCCCGTCCAGGCAGGGCTCGCCCTGTACATCCACAATGGGGGCCAGCAGGGGCAGGCTGGCGCTGGCACGGATGGCTGCGTAGATATCTTTGCAGGTGCTTTTATCATAATAAAGGGCCTGGCCGGTGCGGCAGCTGGCAGCTACGGCAGTGTATTCGCAGGGCGAGGCGGTAAAGGCTTCTCGGTCCAGGGGAATGAGGGTGTCGCTGATCTCGCCAAAAAGAAAATCAAAGTTAAAGATACTGCGGTTTTTAATAAGGCTGCGCATCCCCATATAGCGGGGGTCGTTGACAAAGCGCAGGTTGATCTCGGCGGTGCGGCCGGCCTGGCCGGAGACAAAGTTGACGCCGGTAAAGGCCCCGGCAGAGACGCCAAACACATGTTGGAAGCTAATGCCCTCTTGCAGCATTACGTCAGTGACCCCGGCGGAAAACAGGCAGCGCAGAGAGCCGCCCTCCAGGGCCAAGGCAGTTTTTATCAAAAAGAATCACAATCCTTTCTAAGAGTTCGTCTAAAAAACCAGCGTTGCAGGTTCTTTAGACGAACTTTTCAGCGCTAAAGAGACGGATAACAGAGCTCTTTAGCGCTATTTTACACCATTTGAAGTGGATATTCAAGTCTATTTTGGGCGAAGAGACAAGTCTATGGCCGAAAAAACAATGAGTGGAAATATGGTAAATTTGCTCTTCAAGGCTTGACAATGGCAGGACAATATTATAAGTATATATACCATAATTTCGATACACGAAGAAGGTGGAGTTGCTGGTATCAGAGTGGTGCTTAAGTATATTAGGAGGCTGACAGGATGAAAAAAGTAATCTATGCGCTACTTGTACTGATGCTGATAGGCACATTTACTATGACGGCTTCAGCGGCAGAGTCTGACGATATGAAAGAATCTGTCCGTCAGCGTTATCTGGCACGGGGATATACAGAAGTATTTCCTGAAGAAACGGCTGCGCTTCAGGAAAATATCCCGGCAGAAGTTCTGGAACTAGCCTATAGCGACATGGATAAAGCGGACGAAGAAATGAAAGCGAAGATTTTAGATGCGCGAAATAAGGTGATTAGTCATTATGACTATGCTGCGGATGACGTAGTTGGCTGTGATTTTAATGATGAAAACCGTACTTTTTGTTTTACACCCAAATTTGGCGATTTGTTCCCCGACTGGGATTTGCCAGTGGTAAATACTTCTGCGCAGCAAGGAGAAGTCCCCCGGAACGAACGTTATCGGGAAGAAGTAATTGTATTCTATGGAGAACCTGTCACGACACAATGGAATTACTATGATGTGCTGATACCAAAAGCCGTGGATGGCGTGATTGCAGGCTCATTTAAAGTAATAGATTCTGTAAAGAATAATAACTACTATAATGATTTTAGAGCGGTAGCTACATCTTTGCCGTCAGGAATTACGAAGTATAATTTGGGCTTTACAGATGAAAACACAGGAAAGTCAATCATTTCCCGTAGAAATTTAGAGGTTAACCATGGTCATGAGATTACAGGTTGATATTCGAACATATGGTAAAGTGGGCATACGCACCAGCAACTATGTGAAAGATGGCTATGGAGACTTTGTAGTGCAAAGGACAGCACAATAGGTGTACGGTCGGGTCCGCCTCTGGTAAGGGGCGGGTCCTTTTTTGTGTGGGCTTGATTTTCTATCTCAAAGCCGTTATAATCATATTATCAAGTTTTGGGGGGATATGCAATTCATGCGAATGAGAAAAAAAGCCTGGGCCAGGCCCGAACTGGCCCAGTGCGATTATTATGTGCCGGACCCAGCGGCCCTGCGGGGCCACTGGGCTGAGCATTTTGCCCAAAAGGGCAGGCCCCTGCACCTGGACCTGGGCTGCGGAAAATGCGTGTTTTTGGCCGGGGCGGCAGTCCGCTGGCCAGAGGCGAACTTTGTGGGCATTGACATCAGCTATGATATTTTGGGAGTGGGGCGGCGGAATATCCAGGCCCGGTTTGACCCCCGCCAGCCGGGAAATATTCTGCTTTGCTACTATAACATAGAGCGGCTGGGGGAGCTGTTTGCCCCCGGCGAGGCGGACAGGCTGTACATCAACTTTTGCAACCCCTGGCCCGCAGCGGGCTGCCACAAGCGCCGGCTGACCCACACCCGCCAGCTGGAGGCTTATAAACCCCTGCTGGCCCCAGGGGGAGAGATCTGGTTTAAAACCGATAACCAGGACCTGTACCTGGCCACCCGGCGTTATTTGGGGGAAGCGGGCTTTACTGTGTTTTTCGACACAGAGGACCTGCATGCCCAGGAGGACCCAGAAAATGTGCTGACCGAGCACGAGATCCTCTTCAGCGGGCAAGGCCTGAAAATTAAGGCCCTCCGGGCCCGCCTGTGACCTCCGGAAGCGGGTAAAAATGGGCGGAGCCTCCCTCTGCCCCCATCGCTCTACTTCACGATACCAGTTAATTGACTGCTTCATTGAATGATCTCGATTGAGAAAGGAGCCCCTATGGCAGAAAACAGCAAAACTCTGCTCTTTGAGAAAACCCCTGTTCCCCGGGCTGTGATGACCCTGGCAATTCCCACCATTCTTAGCTCTTTGGTCATGGTGCTGTACCATCTGGCAGATACTTACTTTGTAGGAATGCTGGACGATCCCATCCAGAACGCCGCGCTAACCCTTTCGGGGCCGGTGCTTCTGGCTTTTAACGCGGTGAACAATCTGTTTGGCGTGGGGTCCTCCAGCATGATGAGCCGGGCGCTGGGCGCAAAGGACCATGACACTGTATACAGAAGCTCGGCGTTTGGCTTTTACGGTTCGCTGCTTAGCGGCGTGCTCTTTTCAGGATTATATGCCGCCTTTCGTTCTCCTCTGCTGACCATGATCGGTACGGACGCCACTACGGTAGCCGCTACCAGTGATTATCTGCTGTGGACGGTGGCTTTTGGCGCGGCCCCGGCCATCCTCAACGTGGTGCTGGCCTATTTGGTGCGTTCCGAGGGCTCCTCTCTCCATGCCAGTATTGGCACCATGAGCGGCTGCTTTCTCAACATTCTCCTGGACCCCATCTTCATCCTGCCATGGGGCCTAAACCTGGGCGCGGCCGGGGCGGGGCTGGCCACATTCCTTTCCAACTGTGTGGCTTGCCTATACTTTTTTGTGCTGCTCTTTGTGCGCAGGGGAAAGACTTTTGTGTGTGTCAAGCCCTCTATGTTTGGCTTTCGGCGGGGGATTGTGCTGGGCATTTTGGGGGTGGGAGTACCGGCCTCTATCCAGAACCTGCTAAACGTTACTGGCAAGACCGTGCTGAACAACTTCGCCTCTGGATATGGGTCGGATGCAGTGGCGGCCATGGGCATAGCCACCACCATAGCCATGGTGCCGGTGCAGATCTTTTTTGGCCTTAGCCAGGGGGTAATGCCCCTGGTGAGCTATAACTATGCCAGCGGGAACGCCAAACGGATGAAATCTACCGTGGACTTTACCATTTGGGTGGGGGGCGCCTTTATGGTGGTAACCACCGCCGCGCTGTTCTTTGCCTCCCGGCAGTTTACCCTGCTGTTTATCCAGAATGAGGCCGTGGTGGACTATGGCGAGGCGTTTTTACGGGCGCTTAGCCTTTCGCAGCCCTTCTTATGCATGGATTTTATCGCGGTGGGGGTGTTCCAGGCCTGCGGCATGGGAAAGAAGTCGCTGGTGTTCGCGGTGCTAAGGAAGATCGTGTTGGAGATACCGGCGCTGTTTGTGCTGGACTGGCTGTGGCCCCTGTATGGCCTGGCGTACTCGCAGCTGGTAGCTGAGGTAATCCTCTCGGCGGTAGCGGTGGTGATTTTGATAAGGCTGTTCCAGCGCCTGGAAAAGCGGAACGAATAGGCGGAACAAATGCTGGGTGTGGCAGGGGGACAGCGTCTCATGGTTTTGATCTTGAGGGGACGCGAGAAAGAAAAGCCCCCATACCCCTAGATCACCGTCTGATAGCAGCGTGACAGCCCATTAGTTGGGAGAGCCGCCAAAGAGGGGGCGCCTTTATCAGCAAAGAGAAGGGATCTATACTTTTGGGGGGATTAGGGCTCCGGCCACGGAGGACGGCTTCTGGCGTCCTTTGCCACATAATCTTTACAGAAAGAGGGTATACTTTATATGGAACGTATGGCTTGGAGAGGCCGTATCAAGCCCGGAAAAAAAGAAGAGTATGTGCGCCGCCACCGGGAAATTTGGCCCGAAATGGTGGCGCTGCTCAAGGCTGCCGGTATTTGCAACTACACCATTTTTGCTGACGGGGACCTGCTATTTGGCTACTATGAATGTGAAAAGGGCGTGGCCTTTGCTGAAAAGACCCAGGCCCAAAGCCCGGTGGTGGACCGCTGGAACCAGTATATGGAGGATATTTTGGAGCTGGAAATGGACCCCGCTACCGGAGCCCAGCCAAAGCTGGAGCCTGTTTTCCGGCTGGACTGAAACTAGGAGGGAAGCTCATGACCATTGACTTTCACACCCACACTTTCCCGGAAAAGATTGCCGCGTCTACCCTGGAAAAGCTTAGTGCCGCCAGCCACACCCAGCCCTTTACGAACGGTACCTGCCAGGGGCTTTTAAATTCCATGGAGAGGGCCGGGGTGGATCTTTCAGTGGTGTTGCCTGTGGCCACAGCGCCCCGCCAGGTGGAACACATTAACGATTCCGCCGCGCGGATTAATGCCGGCTCGCCGGGGCTGCACTCCTTTGGGTGCATGCACCCAGACTTTGAGGGGTGGCGCGCGGAGTTGGCCCGGATAAAGGACCTGGGCCTGAAAGGCGTGAAGCTGCACCCTGTGTACCAGGGGGTGAATTTTGACGACCCGCGCATTCTGCGGATTCTGGACCGGGCCGGGGAGCTGGGCCTGATCGTGGTGACCCACGCGGGGCTGGACGTGGGATTTCCGGGGGTGGAGCGGTGTTCGCCCCAGATGGTGCGCCGGGCACTGGCACAGGTGGGCCCGGTAAGGCTGGTGCTGGCCCACATGGGCGGCTGGCGCTGCTGGGACCAGGTGCTGGAGCTGCTGCCGGAGCTGCCGGTATACATTGATACAGCTTTTTCTGTGGGGAAAATGGTTCCCCTAAAGGACGGCTACTACGGGCCGGAGGACCTGCCCTTGCTGGACGGCCCGGGGTTCCGGCGGCTGGTGGAGGCTTTTGGAGCCAAGCGGGTGCTGTTTGGCAGTGACAGCCCCTGGAGCGGCCAGGCGGAGACCCTGGAATGGCTGCGGCGGGAGCTAAAGCCAGAGGAGGCCGGGCCCGTATTGGGCGAAAATGCCAGGGCACTGCTGGCACTGGAATAGATGGTGAAAAAGAAGCAAAGGAGCGCCCCAGGGGTACGCTCCTTTTTTCCTATGGATTTATGTAAGAAAAATGCCGGCATGTTTTTTATATGTTTATTGGGATAGGCTCCCTGGTGGCCAGTCCCTGCGCCCGCTCTGTTTTGCACAAAACCGGGGCACATATAGTAAACGCACTTAAAAATCGGTACATATCGATTTTTGAGTTGGGCAGCTTTGCGGCCCAGCTCAAAAGAGGTGAAATACTTCTTTTGAACTGCGTTAACTATAAAATATGGGAGCAGCCCCTATATGTTGGAGCGGCTCCCTGTATATTCTAGATGTGCCTTTTACTGCAAAGAGGCGTCTTGCAGCTGGTCAAAGGACGCCATGCACTCTTCCACGCTAGCTCCATTTAGCAGATCCCGCACAATACGGCAGGTGTTTCCCCACTGCTCTACCTTCATGCCCGCGTTAGAACCCAGTACATAAACGCCCTCATCAAATCGGTCGTTTAGGGGCTTCAGGGCGGGAACGCAGTCTACCTTCACGTTCCGGGAGGGAGAGATCACCTGGTTGGTCTCCGCGTAAAGCTGCAGCGCTTCGTCAGAGGTGATGACGTCCAGCACCTGGGCCGCGTCCTGGGCGTGTTCCGCGTTGGCTCCCACGCCAAAACCCGTCATGGACATCACCGGCATCTGCCCCCGGCTGCTGGGAAAGCCGATAACCATCATTTCAAAATCTGTTTTCCCATAGGCGGTTTTTGTGTTTGCCGCGCCCCAGTAGGCCATTACAATGGGGGTCTTTTGGTCTAAAAAATCCTGCCCCTCTCCCTCAATGGCCTCGCTAACCCGAGCTTTCTCCGCGTCAATATACCCTTGGTCAATAAGCGTCTGTAAAAACGCAAAACCTGGGCGCATATAGTCGCTGTACCTGGCCTTGCCGCTGTTCAGGGCCTCAATCTCCCCCTGGGTATTTCCGCCGTTGTACAGGTCCGCATAGGCTTGCGCAAAGACAAAGTTTTCCAGCCACCAGCGGTTGGCGCCCACAGGTGTTTCAACGCCGTTTTCTTTAAACACCCGGCAGCACTCTAAAAAATCCTCCGGGGTTTCTGGCAGTTCCAGGTGGTATTGGTCAAACATGGTTTTATTGATAAACAGACCATAGGCCACCACCTCTTGGGGAATGGCTACCAGCTTGCCGTTTACCGTATTGGCGGTTCGCACAATATCCCGCAGATTTTTGGCGCTTTCCAGCCCTGAAAGGTCCATAAGCAGGTCTTCCGCTCCCAGGGCCAGCACGGTATCTGGGTTTAGTAGGTAAATGTCGTCCATATTATTACGGGCACGGTCCAGGGCCACTTGGTCGTATGTCTTATCCTGGTGATCCTCCGCAGTATAGGTGTGGTAAGTCACGGTAACGCCCAAAGCGTCCTCCGCCATGGCGATGGTCAGGTCCGAGGCGGTCCTGGCAAGGTTTTCCGCGTCGGGATCGGTTTTCTCCATGGGGCTGAATAGCTCAACGATTCTTTCTGGTTCATTCCTTTTGGAAATAAGGTTTGTCGGCGGGGAAGGTTCCGCGCAGGCCGGCATAAGAATCAGTGCCGCCATACAGAGGGCAAGCCCTATGCGGTGCAGTTTCTTCTTCATGCTGATTTCACCGATCTTCCTTTCGTTTGCTGCATTGGCTGATAACCTTCTTCAAAAGCTCCATACTAAGGGGCTTTGGTACATGGGCGTCCATGCCGGCGCTTAGCGCCTCTTTCTCGTCCTCGGCAAAGGCGTTGGCCGTCATGGCTATAATGGGGATTTCCGCCGCATCCGCCCGCTGTAGGGCACGGATGGCCCTGGCAGCCTGGTGGCCGTTCATCACAGGCATTTGTACATCCAGCAAAATGGCGTCGAACTCTCCTGGTGCTGCCTGCTGGAAACGTTCCACCGCCAGCTGCCCATTTTCTGTTAGTTCGCAGGTGGCGCCCTCCAGCTCCAGCAGATCGGTAAGAATTTCCGCGTTAATGGCATTGTCCTCTGCCGCCAAGAAGTGAAGCCCCTGTAGGCTGTTGTCCGCTGGATTTTCCTGGCCTGTTTCCTCGTTGTCCCCCCACATCTCAGCCACCTTTTCTCGAAGCGCCGAGACAAAAAAGGGCTTTGTAAGCAGGCCCGTATGGCCTGCTGGAAGCGCCTCTTCCACGTCCAGGTCTCTGGGGTCTGCCAAAACCACCAGAGAGGTGGCGTCAGGCAGGGCGTCGCGCAGGGCTTTGGCCTGCTGCGCTCCGCTGCTCTCCCAGTCCAGCAGAACCAGCTGGCAGGTTTCGCCGCTGTTCAGCCAGTGGATGGCTTCCTTGGTACTGGCGGCTTCGGAAAAGGAAAGGCTGGTGTCCTCCATCAGTGTACGGATATTTTCTAGGCTCTTTTGGTCCCCATCGATTGCCAAAACCCGGGTGATTCCCTGCCGTTCCCAGAACTGCCGGTCCCGGTGCTCTTCCTGAATCCCCAGCTCCAGTTCCACCCGGAAGAGGGAGCCCTTGTCTACTTCACTGAATACCTCAATGGTGCCTCCCATCAGCTCCACAATGCTTTTGGTAATGGCCATACCCAGCCCAGTGCCTTGAATTTTGTTGGTAGTGCTGTTTTCCGCCCGGGTAAAGGCGTCAAAAATATGGGTAAGATATTCCGGCGTCATGCCATAGCCGGTGTCCTCCACCTCAATACGGATATGCTCATACTGGCTGGAATGCTGCTTGAGGCCAACAACCCGCAGCCAAATATGGCCTTTGTCCGGCGTATATTTTACGGCGTTGGAAAGGAGATTAATTAAAATTTGGTTGATGCGCGTCTCGTCCCCCACCAGATACTCATGCCGGACCCCAGACACATCTACGTGGAATTCCTGCCCTTTGGCTTTGGCCATGGGCTGGATAATGGCGTCTACAGAGGAGAGTACGTCGCTGAGGGCAAAACTTTCAAAGCTTAGGACCACTTTCCCGCTTTCAATTTTGGAAACATCCAAAATATCGTTAATTAGGCTGAGAAGGTGCTGGCCGGAAGCCATAATCTTTTTGGTGTATTCCCGTACCTTTACCGGATTTTCCGCGTCTGTGGAGAGCAGCGTCGCAAAACCAAGAACCGCGTTCATTGGCGTGCGGATGTCATGGGACATATTGGAAAGGAAGGTGGTCTTGGACTGGCTGGCGATCTGGGCGGCCTGTAGCGCCTCGGACAGCTGCTGGTTATGAAGCCGCCGTTCGGCCTCCCGTTCCTGCTGCAGTTTGTTCTGCTGTCTTCTGCTAAGATAATATAGACCAATACACAGGAAAAACGCGGCCAGCATGAACGCCACCACAAAGTAAATATTCTGGTTGACCGTCCGGCCCTCTTGCTGGATAGCCTCTACAGGCACATAACCCACCAAAAAGAGGGTGCCGTCGTTTACAGGCCACATATAGTTAAGGGCCTGTACTTCCCGGATGTCATGGTAAAACAGAATAGGCTCTCCCTGCCTTAGGCATGCTTCCACCTCTGACTGAATGTCCAAATCCAGAATATTGTTTGCCCGGTAGAAATCGCTTAGGTTCAAATGGCCGGCGCTTCGCTGGCCCATTCCCTTGGGCTTTAGAACAAAGCGCTGGCTTTCTGCGTCCATGATGTAGAGGGTAGCCTGCTGGTTATAGAAGCCGTTGGGAAGGGAGCGGTCAATGGCATCGAACACGTATTCAGCGTAAAGGGTTCCAATTTCCCGGCCGTCCCGCTGAACAGGAGATTTTATGGTATAAGACCAGGTGCCCATATAATTGATATAGGCTTGCGAAACGGCGAATCCTCCCACCGTTCCTCCCGCGGAGAAGTCCAGCCCCTCTTCCGTAAAGGGCTCGCCGGTGTTGGAAACGCCCTGGTTTTTTCCAGAGAGGATGAGAGACATCTTTGACATGGTCTGGTTTTTTTCATAAGCACGGATATAAGCCTCGGGGTCCTCCGCCCTTGCGATCTCCTGGGCGATTAGGGTCTGAAAGTCCGCCTCGCTGCGCAAAATAGCCTCGATGGTATATTGAATCAGGTCCAAGCTTTCACGCAGGTTCTGAATAGCGGAGGAAGACATTTCCTGGGAAATCTTTTGAGAAATGGTGTATACCACGGTTCCCAAAACGCAAAAGACCAACACAATGGATACGAGAAGGATCTGGCCCTTCCAATTCATTCCTTTTCTGCTCGGCTTCGTTTTCATAGACAGTCTCCATTCCAACGCTTCGAAGGGCCGCACCGGGGACAAAGTCTTTTGGAAAACCGATTTACGCTTTTAACTTAGGGCAGCGCTGTCTTTTCCGTGTTTCCGGTCCTGGGTGAGTCCGGCTTGATATTGCATTTATGATACCGCATTATATTATACTATATGCCCGGTTTTAGTGTCAATAGTTTCTGGTCGGGAGAGGGGATAAAGTGGGGTTGGTTTTTCCATGGAAACAGGTGATCTCCAAAGAAAAGCCCCAGGGATTACAGGCGGCTTTTCCATGGGGCGACAGGGCCTGTGAATAAAAGCGAAATGCCCTTTTATTTTGCCGGGGTTTGTGCTATAATGATCCCCGGAGATCGTGAAACAGGAGGAAGCCTGTAATGAAATATGAACGTCTCACCATTGCCCTGGATATGCACGGCTGCCCCAACCGCTGCCGCCACTGCTGGCTGGGCTGGGGGCCCAACGCGGGCCTGGGGCCAGAGGACCTGCGCTTTGTGGCAGAGGCTTTTCGCCCACACACCCAGCGGCTGATTGTATACGACTGGTACCGGGAGCCGGACATGACCGGCGACTACCGGGAGCTTTGGCAGCTGTGCGGCGCGCTCTCTACTCCTGGGGAGAAGCGGGATCATTTTGAGCTGGCCAGCGTGCCCCGTCTGGCCCGGGATAGGGACTACCCCCAGTGGCTGCGGTCCCTGGGAGTGGATGTAGTGCAGCTCACCTTTTTTGGGGGAGAAGAGGTTACCGACCGCATGAGCGGCCGTCCTGGGGCCTACCAGGACCTTTTAACCGCCATAGAGCGGCTGCTGGAAAATGGTTTGGCACCCCGGATACAGGTGTTTGTCAACAAAAGCAACCTGGACCAGCTGCCCTTTTTAGACCAGCTGATAGACCGTTTAGCACTGCCTGCCCGCTGCCAGGCGATGGGCAAAGAGTTTGTCTTTTTCCTGCATCAGGGCAGCTGCGACGGGAAAAACCGGGACTTCTACCCCCAGTGGCTGACCCCGGAGGACCTGGAGAAGATTCCGCCCCGGCTGGCGGCGTATTCCCTAAAGCACTGGGGCGCGGCGGACCTGTGGGAGGTGTTTGGCCGGCCGGAGGGGGAGCTGGTTGAGGAGCTGCTGGAGGACCCCACCACACAGAAAATGGCCCAGACAGAGCCAGTGCTGTATATTGACAGTTCTTTTTCTGTTTATCCCAATTTTACCGCGCCCTCTCCCCACTGGCTGCTGGGAAACCTGAAAGCCCCGGGCCGTTCTCCGGAAGAGAACGCGGGGGCCGCCCTGGAATTCTACGCCGAAAACCGCAGCCCTGGCCAGCACGCCCGGGCTACGGTACCAGTGGGGGAGCTGGCCCGGTGCTGCGGAGACAGAAAGAGCCGGCGGCTTTTTTGCAAGGGCGACTATATTGATTATTTGCTGGGGCGCTATTTGGAGCGGACAGCGCGTCAGGGGAATTAAGCCTCGGGTTTGCCGCTCCTGCCAGATGGGCCGAAATGATTTTATGCGATATGGAAAGGGATGATACCGATGATTGTTTTACCAGCCATTGACCTGCATCAGGGCCGGTGTGTGCGCCTGCTGCGGGGAGACTATGCCACTGCCCAGGTGGTGGCCCCAGACCCGGTGGAGACCGCTTTGCATTTTAAGGAGCAGGGGGCCCACTGGCTGCACATGGTGGACCTGGACGGAGCCAAAAGCGGCCGGCCCGAGAATATGGAGCTGATTCTGCGGGTGGCGGAAACGGTTAATATGAATATAGAGGTGGGCGGCGGCATCCGCAGCATGGAGACCGTGTCCGGGTACTTGGAAAAGGGGATTTCTCGGGTAATACTGGGATCTGCCGCCCTGGAGGACCCAGACTTTGTGCGGCAGGCGGTAAAGGCTTTTGGCAAGCAGGTTGCGGTGGGCATTGACGCCCTGGACGGCCGGGCCGCGGCCCAGGGCTGGACGAAGCAAAGCGGCACGGACTATATTGAGCTGGCCCGCCGGGTGGAGGAGATGGGCGTGCAGTATATTATCTGTACGGACATCCGCCAGGACGGCACCCAACAGGGCCCAAACCTGGAGATGCTGGACCGGCTGAATCAGGCGGTGGGCTGTAATATCGTGGCCAGCGGGGGGGTCAGCAGCCTACTGGATTTGATTGAGCTGTACGACCTGGGCCTGTACGGGGCCATTGCGGGCAAGGCTGTGTATGCCGGCGCCCTGGACTTAATGGAGGCGGTGGCAGTGTGCCACAAGATCTCTGGAAAAAAGCCCAAGACAGAGGGGGCCATAGCAGACGAACTGGACCGGTACTTTTCTAAGTCGGAGCTGATTCCCGCCATTGTGCAGGACGCGGATACCCATCAGGTTTTAATGCTGGCCTATATGAACCGGGCGGCCCTGCGAAAGACCCTGGAGACCGGGTATACCTGGTTCTATAGCCGCAGCCGGAAGTCCCTGTGGAATAAGGGGGAGACCTCAGGAAACACCCAGCGGGTGGTAAGCGTTGCGGCGGACTGCGATGACGATACACTGCTGGTACGGGTAAAGCCCAAGGGCCCGGCCTGCCATACAGGGAAAGAGAGCTGCTTTTATAAGTGGATTGCGGGCGAGAGCTGAAAGGAAAAACAGCGGGGGGCCGAGAGATTTGGCTAAAGCCAAGACCCGCAAAGGAGGCCCTTTATATAAAATTTTTTGCAGACGAGAGGTGTCATGATGGAAGAACTTAAAGAGCTTTACGCCACGGTGCAAAGCCGGCAGGCCAGCGCCCAGGAGGGCTCGTACACAGGATATCTGTTTGCCCAGGGGCTGGACAAGATCCTGAAAAAATGCGCGGAGGAGTGCGGCGAGGTGATTATTGCCGCAAAAAACGGCAAAAATGAGGAGACTGTGCTGGAAATCAGCGACCTGCTGTACCACCTGACTGTGCTGATGGTTCAGCAGGGCATTACCCTGGAGCAGGTGGAACAGGAGCTCTCGAAGCGCGGCGGGAAAACCGGCAACCTGAAAACCTTTCACCAGGTGGACAGGAACAGCTGATGGCGGGGCTCAAGGAAAAGCTTCCCTGGAGCTATGAGCGAAAGGTCCGGGATTTCCTGCGGCCGGGGGTGCGCCTGCTGGATATGAGCGCCGGAGCCGGGGAGTTCCTTTTAGGATTGGGGCATCCACCGGCCCTAACGGCAGCTTTGGTACAGGACGAGGCGGAATTTCTGCTGTGCCAAAAGCGGCTGGGGCCGCCGGGGGCAGAGGTTTGCTGGTGGAGGGAAGGCCCTCTGCCTTTTGGAGACGGGTCCTTTGACCTGCTGCTGAACGACCGGGCCCCGTTAGACCCAGCGGAGGCTGCCCGGGTGCTGGGACCGGGGGGCTTTCTGGTGGCCCAGCAGACCGGCGGCCAGGAGGCCCCTTGGCTGGGGGAAGACTATAACCTGGAGAATGTGGCCCCCAGACTGGAGGCGGCTGGGTTTCGGCTGAACTATGCCCATCAGTTTTA
Source organism: Acutalibacter intestini (assembly GCF_034334985.1). Taxonomy (NCBI): domain Bacteria; kingdom Bacillati; phylum Bacillota; class Clostridia; order Eubacteriales; family Acutalibacteraceae; genus Acutalibacter; species Acutalibacter intestini. Next base: position 349,618 of record NZ_JAWXXL010000001.1, read on the forward strand.
TGGAGAAGAGCCGCCCTGCCACCGGTTTATGCTGGTGGGGAAGAGGCGGTAAGCCGCCCGGCCAGGCATGGAATAGACAAAAACAGGAGTCAGGCGGACCCCGAACCCGGGGTACCCGCTTGACTCCTGAAATGGAACGTTTTAGCCGCCTGCCAATTTTTTAGAATTGCTAGCTGTTACGCAAGATACTTAGACAATTTAATATTGAAGTTTCCATTATTGGGAACGCTATAAGTACTTGCACGTAGCCCAATGGTACATTGCGCATCTTTGTTTGTTATGCGACACGTTTGCGTAGGGCTAGCGGTTGTTAGCCTTGGCCAATAGGCATAAGATTCATTCCAAGTGGTATTTGTGATACAAAAATTGCAGCTGGTTGTAGAGGGGAAGATAAGAGACTTTTACCGCATATTCGTATGTTTCGTACGAAAGCGCGGGAAAAGTCATGAAGGGAGCGGTATACATCCTGGTCTTTGGATTATCCAAATAAACAATTTTGTTGTATACATCAGGGTGTTCCGCCCATGCGAGTCCCCGCAAATATCGCCGCGCTGCGCAGCCCGGCCTTGTCCGCTGTGGCGGCGGAGCTAGTTTGCAGGAAGCTGGCGGAAGCGTCCTGGAGGCTGGCCAAAGCCTCTTCGGGCGCGTCTTTCCAGTCCGGCAGCTCCAGGTCTATCTGGGGCTCATACCAGCCGGGGAACAGGTCGCTAAAGCGCGGGGTGATCTCAAAGGTATGGTCCTCCCTAGGCTCAATGCTGTAGCACATGGTCTTGTCGGCGGGGTCCGCTGTCCAGGCGAACTGGTAGATCACGGCCCGCCGGGCAGAGAGGATATAGTCCTTTAGATCTTCGGGGGTCTGGTCCAGGTCCATGTAGGCCAGGCGCACTGCTTTTTGGTCCATCTCCCGGTTTACGGTTTCCCAAACCTGGGCGGCGGTGTGGGGCATGGTAGATACTTCCCGCCAGCCGTTTTTCTGGTACTCGTCCCGGATGATCTGATCCACATACTCCCGCTTGGCACTGGGAGACAGGGCTTCGCCCTGGGGCGCTATGCCCGCGGCCCGCTGCTGGCGGGAGCCCAGCAGCAAATCATTGACGCGCAGAGTGATATTTTGGGAGATTTCATCGCGCTGGGCGGCGGGGGCGTCGTTTTCCATGGCCTGGGCAGAGAGGGAAAAGGCCAAGGCCATAGCCAGTACGGCAGTGGTTGCAAGGAGCTTTTTTAACATTTTAAACATACCGCCTTTCTGAAAAAAATTGAAATTGGCAGAAATGGCTAAAGCTTCCATGGTTTTATCATAACACGACGATTTTTGTTTGTCAAGAGAAGTAAATGATTAAGTCAAAAAAGAATATGATAAATCCTCTAAAAAATAAAGAAAACCAGAACATGCGCGGTTTGACGCGCTCGCAAAAAATCCTAGGGCGTGTTCCCATAAGCAGAGTATGCGGATTTTGGAATAAATTTTTGTCAGATTCAAGGCGAAAATTCGCAGACGTACTCGCGTACTTCAAGAATTTTCAACGAAGAAGATGACAAAGATTTGCCAAAAAGACGCGTACGAACGCTTATGTGAACACGCCCTAGAGGGGCAAATTGGCGCCGGTGCTTGGAGAAAGATCAATTTTTAAAGGCGCTGGCAGGCAGAACCAACAGGGAAAGTAGGGACAGCATGACGGAGAAAATTCTGAACCTGGGCATTGTGGCCCACGCCGACGCGGGCAAGACCACCCTGACCGAGCAGATATTGTACCGCGCTGGGGCCATCCGCGCGGCGGGCAGCGTGGACCAGGGAACGGCCTCGACGGATGGGATGGCCATTGAGCGCCAGCGGGGCATTTCGGTGCGCACGGCCTGCGCCTCTGTGCTGTGGCGGGGCGTCCGGCTGAACCTGATCGATGCCCCCGGCCACGCCGACTTCCTTAGCGAGGTCCAGCGCAGTCTGGCCGTGCTGGACGCGGCGGTGCTGGTGGTTTCGGCGGTAGAAGGCGTCCAGCCCCAGACCCGCCTGCTGCTGGAGGCCGTCCACCGGGCGCGGCTGCCCTGCTTTCTGTTCTTCAACAAGCTGGACCGGGCTGGTAGCCATTGGCGCCAGGCCCTGGCCCAGGCGGAGAAGGAGGCGGGCGGAGCCTGCCTGCCCCTGTGCCAGGTATCGGGAGAAGGGGAGGCGGGCGTGGCGGCCTCTTTTGTGGACGGCGTTTCTCCTGCCTGGGTGGAGCAGGCGGTACTGGCCTGCGGCGATGACCAGCTTTTAGAGAATTTTTTGGATAAGGGTGCGCCCAGCGGCCTGGGCGGGGCGTTAAAAGCAAGGATTGCCCAGGGAGAGCTGTACCCGGTCCTGTGCGGGGCCACCAAGTTTGGCCTGGGAGTAGACTTGCTGCTGGATGCTTTGGCAGAGCTGCTGCCACAGCCCGCGCCCCTGGGCGGGGAGCTGTGCGCCCAAGTCTACAAGGTAGAGCAGGACCCCGCCCTGGGTAAGGCCGCCTATGTGCGGCTGTTTGCCGGGAAGCTGGGCAACCGCCAAGAGGTGACAGTATGCCGCCAGGAAACAGAGAGCGGTGAACTTATACAAAAGAAAGAGGAGAATTCCCTGGAAAGGACCGGGCCGGAGGATGATTGTAGTGAAAATAGCCAGAAAGCCCAGCTGAAAAACTATGGAATGCGCCAGGTGTCCCGGGAAAAAACCACCCGGGTGCGCCGGGTGGAGGGACGGCGGCTGGAGGACGCGGAACGCATTGGCGAAAACCAAATTGGCGTGGTGTACGGCTTGGGGTCCGTTCGGGCAGGGGACCTGCTGGGGCGGCCTTTGCCCGGCATGCGGGCTTATCATTTGACCGAGCCCCTGATGCTCTCTAAGGTAACAGCCCTGGACCCGGCCCAGCAGCCGCTATTAAACGAGGCCCTGCGCCAGCTGGAGGACGAGGACCCCCTGCTGCAATGCAGCTGGAACCAGGAAAAGCGAGAGGTATGGGCCCGGCTGACCGGGCGCTTGCAGGTGGAAGTGCTGGAAGCTCTGCTGCGGGAGCGCTGGGGCGTGGACGCAAGCTTTAGTGAACCCTCGGTGATTTATAAAGAGACCCCGGCGGGGGTGGGAGAGGGGTTTGAGTCTTACACCTGGCCCAAGCCCTGCTGGGCGGAGGTGCGGTTTTTAGTGGAGCCGCTCCCCAGGGGCAGCGGGTTTCAGTATGAGTGCCGGGTGAGACCAGGCCGGCTGCCCTACCGGTATCAGGCCCATGTGGAGACAGCGGTGCCCAGGGCCCTGGAGCAGGGCCTGAAGGGCTGGCAGGTGACGGACCTGAAGGTGACCCTGGTGGACGGCACCCATCATCATGTGCATACCCACCCCCTGGACTTTTTTGTGGCCACGCCCATGGGGGTGATGAATGCCCTGCAAAGCTGCGGCACCAAGCTGCTGGAGCCTGTTTTGCGGGCGGAATTTTCCGGGCCGGAGGACTGCCTGGGCAAGGCCCTGGGGCTAATCTCCAACCGGCGGGCCAGCTTTTCGGCCCCCCAGGTGGAGGCGGGGCGTTTTCGCTTTGAAGCGGAGATACCCGCCGCAGAGGCCATGGACCTGCCCGTGGGGTTTGCGGCGGCCACCGGGGGCCGGGGGGTGTACGGCTCGCGCTTTTCTCATTATGCCGACTGCCCGGATGGCATGGGCGTGGACCGGGAGCGGATGGGAGTGGACCCCCTAGACCGGCCCAGGTTTATCCTGGCGGCGCGGCAGGCCCTGGCCGGGGAATAGGCGGAGCAAACGCTTGGCTGGGTCCAGGGCCTTAGAGGGGGCGGCAGACCCTGGAGAGATTCCTATATAATAGATAAAGAAAGCGGGTGGTTTCGGTTAATTTGAAATAAAAAAAATAATTCCTGCATCCCGGAAAAATGCACAAAAATCCTCACCGTGCCACGCTTTTTACGATGGTATCAATCAAAATGCCCCTTTTGCCGCCAAGGGTCTTGACAGGGCGTTGGTTTGCGGGTATAATATTATACAACATTTAGGGCGGCGTTCAGCCTGATTTGAAAAAAATGCAATTTTACTGGCAGAAAGTTGCAGCTGGCTTTAAGAACCCCGCGAAAAGGCCCGCTGGCGCGGGCTTTATGAGCTTATTTGGGTTGTTGGCAAGGGGTGGAGCCCCTGCTTTACAGCATAGATTAAACTCAGCAGAAAGGACGAATGAAAACCATGAACAAGACTGCAAAGCGCGTTTTGGCGCTGGTGCTGGCTCTTATGATGATGGTCTCCGTGTTCGCGGCCTGCGGCAACGACAGCGGAAACTCTTCTACCAGCAGCACCCCGGAATCTTCCGCGCCCGAAAGCAGCTCTAGCGAGCCCGCCGACGAGAGCAGCGAGGTAAGCGGCGAAGAGCCCAGCGACACTGCCTGGGAAGCTCCCCAGCCTCCCGAGGGAGACGACTATGACGCAATTTCTGATTACTACTACGATTATACCCTGGGCGATTTCTGGGCTATCTATCAGAACGCCACCGCCGAGGTGGACAACATGAGCCTGCGCTATGCCCAGGAGGCCATTGCCGAGGCCAAGCTGCTGGAGAGCGGCATTATGATGCCCACCACCGGTTACGGCGGCAACTACGCCATTAGCCGCGCGGTGCCTGGCTCTTTGACCACTCATGCTTTTGGCAGCGACCAGCATCGTTTTCAGTACGCCATTGTGGCGGACAAGCTGGTGAAGAAGGAAGACCGCGACGAGGTTAAGAAAATCCTGAACGAGAACAAGGGCACTGGTACTGCCCGCCAGAAGATTCAGGATTACCTCACCGGCGCGGGCTATCAGCTGATGGACAAGTACGTGACCACCTTCAGTGAGCTGCCCTCCACCTGGGACGTCCATAACTCCAGCTCTGCCTCTGACACAGAGCCTCTGGTCAAGACCATTGACGGCCTGCTGTTCTTTGACTGCGAGGACCGGGAGCTGCCCGCCCTGGCCGAGAGCTATGAGGTCAGCGAGGACGGCCTGACCTACACCTTCCACATCCGCAAGGGCGTGAAGTGGGTGGACTCTCAGGGCCGCGAGGTGGCCGAAGTGAAGGCTGACGACTGGGTAGCCGGCTTGCAGCACGCCGCCGACTGTGGCCAGGGCCTGGCCGACCTGTTCATTGGCATTCTGCCCGGCATTGAGGACTACATCAACGGCAAAACCAATGACTTCTCTACTGTGGGCATTTCCGCTCCGGACGACTACACGCTGGTGTATACGCTGGAGAAAAAGGCCCCCTTCTTTACCACCATGCTGCACTACAGCAATGCCCTGCCCATGTGCCGGTCCTATTATGAGTCTCAGGGCGGCAAGTTTGGCGTCGACTTCGATCCCGAGCCGGACAGCTATCAGTACGCTTCTGACCCCGACCATATTCTGTACTGCGGCGCTTTCCTGATTACCAACGCCACTGAGGGCAACTCCATTGACTATAAGCTGAATCCTACCTACTGGGACGCTGAGAATGTTACCATCAAAGAGTTTAAGTATATGTATAATGATGGCAGCGATGTGCTGAAGTCCTACAATGATACCCTGGCGGGCACCCAGACTGGCGCTGGCCTTAACGCTTCCGCTATGGCCCAGGCCAAGCAGGATACCCTGGAGGGTGACGCGGCCACTATTTTTGAGACCTATGGGTATGTGGCGTACCCCACGGTGACCACCTATGTGAACTTTACCAACGTGAACCGCCAGCGCTTTGGCAACTACACGGATGAGACCAAGGTGGTTTCTTCCCAGAGCGAGGAGGAGGCAGCCCGGACCCATCTTGCGATCAATAACCGCCACTTCCGCTTGGCTCTGGCTATGGCAGCTGACCGGATTGCCTGGAACGCCCAGAGCGTAGGCGATGACCTGGCCGCTGTGTCTGTGCGCAACAGCTATACCCCCGCCACCTTCTGTGAGCTGGAGGAGGAAGTGACCGTTGATATTAACGGAACACCCACCACCTTCCCGGCTGGCACGGATTACGGCGAGATCGTCCAGGCTCAGCTGGACGCCGACGGCATGAAGATTACCGTTTATAAGAAGGATCCCAACGCCGAGAACGGCAAGGGCACCGGCGACGGCTTTGACGGCTGGTACAATCCCACTGAGGCGGCCGCCGAGCTGGAACTGGCCATTGCCGAGCTGGAGACCGCAGGCGTGACCATTGACGAGAACAACCCCATTCAGCTGGACCTGCCCGCTTTTGTGGGCGGCACCGTGTATCTGAACCGCGCCAACGCCTATAAGCAGAGCGTGGAGGCCAGTCTGGGCGGTAAGGTAACGATTAATATCACAGCTGCCGAGCAGCTAAGTGAGTGGTACGACGCTGTGTACCTCCCGAAGGTCGGTTCTGACATGAACTATGACCTGAATGACTTCTCTGGCTGGGGCCCCGACTATCTGGATCCCTGCTCTTACCTGGATACCATGCGGCCCAACTACAACGGCTTCATGACCAGGACCTTGGGCATCTACTAAGACGAGTTTTCAGTCTGAAAACAGTCCTCATGAAACAGACACTGTTTCATGATAGAGATTGTCTGCAAAAAGAAGCCGCATACCGCGGCGGAGCATAACAGTTATCCTGGCGGGTAGCTGTCAAAATAGAGATGGGCTGGGGCCGGTGGGTTCCATGCCCAATCTCTATATGTTGGTTTTTTCCATTTTATCCTTTCTTGGTTCATTTTTGGCAGAAAGTGAAGCGCATGTTGCATGAAACTATAGAGAAGTAGATGATATTATGACAAAATATATATTGAAACGCCTCATTCATGGCCTGCTGTCCATTGTGGTGGTAGTGGGCATTGTGATGGTGCTGGTCTATACGGCGCTGAACCGGCAGTTAATTTTTGCCGCGGACCAGAACTACACAAAACTGCAAAATAACGCCCAGACGGTGTATACCTACCGAAAATGGCAGGAATACGGCTATTTGGACTACGTCACCTACGCCGATTACCTGACGGACCAGGTTCACCAGGGCAAAATGACCCCCGAAGAGCGGGAAGAGGCCATAGGCTTTGGCCGCAAGCCCGAGGACGACAGCGAGGTAGTGGCCAAGTACGTAAAGCAGTTTACCGAAGAGTACGAGAAAAAGGGCTTTACCGTGCAGCGGCTAAACGCCAAGGTCTCCCGGCGGAAGGTGGCCAGCGGCGGCGGCCAGCAGCTGTTTGCCCACCGGGACCGGCCCCTTATTTACCGGCTGATCTCTTACTTTGCCAGCATCCTTACAGTGGACAATATCCACTATGTGGACGAGGATATTGACATTGGGCCCCGGGGCCTGACCTTTACCTGGCACGACCCGGTGTACGGGAGCGAGAAGTTCTCGCCGGCCATTATTGGCAACGGCACCCAGCACAAGTACCTGCTCTATTTTGACAACCACTTCCCCTTTGTGCACCAGAATCTTTTGACCATCACCCTGGGTAAGTCCTACGCGGTAAACTACGGTGTGGATGTTTTGCAGACCATGACCGTTACCCAGGGCGCTTATGTAATGAGCCCCACCATCTACCCCACGGGTTTGCGGGAGGACAGCGCCGATGACCTGCACACCGCGACCTATATGGAGAACTCTCGAGACGCTACGCCTGTAACAGAAGCCCGGTATACCGATGACTATACCGTGGTGGTGAACGAGCGCAGCGGTAAATCGAAGATGGGATACTCCTTCTCCATAGGCATTTTGGCCACCTTAATGGCCTATGTGCTGGGCGTACCCTTAGGCATCTTTATGGCCCGGCATAAGGATGGCATAGTAGACAAGCTGGGTACCGTGTATATTGTTTTTATTATCGCGGTGCCTTCCCTGGCCTATATCTTTATGTTCAAGGCCATTGGCGGCTCCTTTGGCCTGCCCACCACCTTTGACGTAACCATTAACAGTAAGCTGATGTATGTGCTGCCCATTGTCTCTTTGGCCCTGCCCTCTGTGGCCAACCTGATGAAGTGGCTGCGGCGCTACATGGTGGACCAGATGAACTCGGACTATGTGAAATTTGCCCGGTCTGGCGGCCTCTCTGAGAATGAAATCTTCTTTAAGCACATCTTTAAAAACGCCGCCATTCCCATTGTCCACGGCATTCCGGGCAGCGTGCTCTTTGCGCTGACCGGCGCGATTATCACAGAGCGGGTTTATGTGGTGCCTGGCACCGGCAACCTGCTCACCTATGCCATTAATCAGTACGACAATGGCGTGATAGTGGGCGTGACCCTATTCTATGCGCTGTTATCCGTACTGTCTATTATTCTGGGAGATGTGCTGATGGCTATGGTGGACCCGAGAATTTCGTTCTCCAACGAGAGCAGGTAAGGAAGGGGAATTTATAGATGACAAAAGAATTGAAAAACCTAAAGGAGCTGGGCCTGCCCGAAGAGGAGCTGTTCTCCTTTGTGACACATAATGACACAGAAGCGGAGAAAATCACCGCGCCCCGATACTCTTACTGGCACTCGGTATTTCGGGTATTCTTTAAGAATAAACTGAATCTCATTATTTTGGCGCTTTTAGTGGTTATCATTATTTTCGCCTATGTATATCCGTCAATGATTGAATACGACCGTTTCGCAAACCTGACAGACTCCAGCGCCAAGCACCTGACGCCTTTGAAAGCTATGGAGAAGTTCGGGTATAACCTCCACTGGATTCTGGGCGCCGGCGCCCAGGGCGAACCCACCTTTGACGCCATGTGGGTGGGCTCCAAGATCTCCATCTCCCTGGCGCTGATCTGCGCTTTGATCAACATGTCCATCGGCGTGGTGCTGGGGGCCCTGTGGGGCTTCTCCAAAAAGGTGGACATGATCATGATGGAGGTCTACAACATCGTGGCCAATGTACCCTATATCCTGCTGATTGCCGTGCTGGTAATGACCCTTTCCGCCAGTTTTTGGACCATGGTCTTCGCCATGACGGTCACCGGCTGGCTGGGCATTGCCTACGCCATACGCATCCAGGTAATTATTATTCGAGACCGGGAATATAACCTGGCCTCACGCTGCCTGGGCACCTCTCTATTCCGCATTGCTATTAAGAATATTCTGCCTTTTATGACTTCCATTATCGTGACCATGGCCGCCACGGAGATCCCCTCTTACATTTCCTACGAGGTGTTCCTTAGCTATATCGGCATCGGCCTCTCGGATATGTCACTGGGCAAGCTGATCTTTGAGGCGGAGCCCGCCATGCTCACCAGCGGCTGGCAGTTTGAGTTCTGGAGCCCCGTGGTGCTGGCCTCTATCATTACCGTGGTGCTGTACGTGGCTGGCCAAAACCTGGGCGACGCTTCCGACCCCAGGACCCATATGTAAGGAGGCGCCCCCATGGAACAGAAAAAAGTATTGCTTTCGATTAAGGACCTAGAGGTCAAGTTCCGGGTGCGCGGACGCATCCTTACCGCCATTCGGGGAATTTCCCTGGATATTTACGAAAACGAGTCCATTGCCATTGTGGGCGAGTCTGGCTCCGGCAAGTCGGTGTTTACCAAGACCTTTGCCGGTATGCTGGATTCCAACGGCCTTATTGACCGGGGCAGTATTATTTTTAACGACGAGGAGCTGGCGGATACCCACGTAAAGCTGGCGGGCGCGGCCAGGAGTATCCTTGTTAAAGTGAAGAAAAAGCTGGATGAGTATTCCAAGCTGGAGCCCGGCGCAGCCACTTTCCGGAAGATTGTGGAGCTGGAAAGTGAGCGCCGGCAGAAAATGGCTCTTCCCCCCCAGGAAGAGCAGGCCCACCAGGAGCGCCTGGAAGACCTGCGCTACCGGCGCGCCGAGGCCTTTAACCTGCGCCAGACCCTGAATGCCAAAGAGGACCAGGCCCGCTATAAAGAACTGGGCATGGAGATTAAGGGAATGGATAACGAGCTAAAGCGCCTGGAGGAGGAGTATCAGGGAAAGATAAAGGCCAGCGCCGCCGCTGTGAAAAACAACGCCGCGTATAATGCCGCATACAACAAACGCATGGAAGAGCTGAAAGCCCAGTATGTCAAAGAGACCGCCGCCGGGCCCAGCGCCGCTGCCCAAAAGCGCAACGAAGTGCTGGCCAAGGAGGTCTACCTTTCTGTGGGCCGCTATCCTTTCCACAAGCGGATGCAGCTGATTCACGGACTTTTAGGAGAGATCAAAAAGGCCATGGAGCTGGGCGTGGACCCTATGAGCGACGAAGTGTTTGCCAAAGTGGTGTTCCGGGTACGATACCTGGATGAAACCGCCGATACCCTGCATGGCACCTGCACCCTGGACCTGGCCAATGTTAAGTTTAGCAAGGACTGGGGGCAGATTCGCGGCCGGCGTATTGCCACAGTGTTCCAGGACCCCATGACCTCCCTGAACCCCATTATCACCATTGGCAAGCAGATTACCAGTATCATTTTAAAGCACCAGAATTGCTCCGAGGTAGAGGCCCGCGCCCGTGCCATTGAGCTGATGCACAAGGTGGGGATTCCCAACCCCGAAGCCCGGTTTGACGACTACCCCTTCCAGTACTCCGGCGGTATGCGCCAGCGCATTGTAATTGCCATTGCCCTTTCCTGCCAGCCGAAAATTCTGATCTGTGACGAGCCCACCACGGCCCTGGACGTGACCATACAGGCCCAGATCATCAAGCTTTTGAAGGATCTGCAAAAGGAGTTCAACTATACCATTGTGTTCATCACCCACGACCTGGGCGTGGTGGCCAACGTGGCCGACCGGGTGGCGGTGCTGTACGCTGGCCAGGTGGTGGAGCTGGGCCAGGTGGAGGAGGTATTCTATGATCCCCGCCACCCCTATACCTGGGCGCTGCTTTCCAGCCTGCCCCAGCTGGCCCAGCGGAACACCAAGCTATATTCTATCACCGGCACGCCCCCTTCGCTGTATAACCAGATTGTGGGCGACCCCTTCGCCCCGCGGAATCCCTATTGCCTCAAGCTGGACACCCTGATGGAGCCCCCCATGTTCCCGGTAACAGAGACCCACTCTGCCAAAACCTGGCTGCTGGACCCCCGGGCGCCCAAGATTGAAAAGCCGGAGGCAATACAGGATATTCACGAAAAGCTGATGAAAGCTTTCAATATATAGAGGAGGGCCTGGCGTGAATAACACAAAGACAAAAACAGAAACAGGCGCGAAAGTGCGCCATCTTCCCCCGCACGGCCCGATTGACGAAAACGGCCGGGAGGTGCTTTTGTCCATCCGCAATGTGGACATCACTTTTGGCAAAGGAGACAGCGCCGTACGGGCGGTGAAGGACGCGTCCTTCGACATTTATAAGGGAGAGACCTTCTCTCTGGTGGGGGAGTCCGGCTCGGGCAAAACCACCATTGGCCGGGCGGTGATTCGGGTTAATCCCTGTGCCGCTGGTGAGATCCTCTATAAGGGCGTGCCCATTACCGGCAAGATTCCCCACTCTTTGGACCGGGAGGTCATCCGCAACATTCAGATGGTGTTCCAGGACCCGGCGGCTTCTCTTAACGAGCGCGCCACCGTGGACTACATTGTTAGCGAAGGGCTCTATAACTTCCACCTGTTTAAAAATGAAGCCGACCGGGTGGAAAAGGTGCGCAATATGATCACCGAGGTGGGGCTGTTGCCGGAACACCTGACCCGCTACCCCCACGAGTTCTCCGGTGGGCAGCGCCAGCGCATTGGCCTGGCCCGGGCCATGGTCATGGAGCCCGAGCTGGTGGTGGCCGACGAGCCCATCTCCGCTTTGGACGTATCCATTCGGGCCCAGGTGCTGAACCTGCTAAAGAAGTTCCAGCAGGAGCGGGACGTCACCTACCTGTTCATTGCCCACGACCTTTCCATTGTGCGGTTTATCTCAGACCGCATTGGCGTTATCTATAAGGGCAATATCGTAGAGATTGCCGCAGCGGAGGAACTGTTCAATTACCCGCTGCATCCTTACACCCGTTCGCTGATTTCCGCCATTCCCATCCCAGACCCCCAGCTGGAAAAGAACAAGGTGCTGTTTACCTATGACCCCAGCGTACATGACTATTCGGTGGACAAGCCAGTGATGACGGATATTGGCCACAACCACTTTGTCTATGGCAGCGCCAAGGAGATCGAGGAGTATAAGGCCATTCGTGAAAAGGGCGTGCCCATTAAGTCCATAACCATCCGCGACGCGGATGCTCCGGAAGAAGAACCGGTAGAGGAGCCGGTGGATACCAGCGCCATCCTTAGTGCGCCCATCCATGATACGGGCAATATTTGGTACACGTTCTTTTCCCTGCTTCTGCCCATTATCGGTATCATTGCGGCAGTACTGTTCCGGAAGAAGAATTATATCAAAAACTACCGGGCCTGTGTGAAGGGCGCAAAGGCAGGATTCATTATTATAGGTGCCATTATAGCGCTGTTCCTCATTCTGCTGCTTTTGGCTGTTGTGCTGTAGCATGGGCCGAAACGCGAAGGAACGGAGAAGCCCGGCCCCCTGGCCAGTGGAAAAGGTGGAGGTAAACGAGCGGCATATTGGCCGAAGAACCGTGCTGTTTTTTGTGTGCCTAACAGTGGCCCTAACCAGCCTGGGATATGGGGTCTATATGCTGCTTAGTGCAGAGCCTGGCTGGACCCGGATTGAGAGCGGGGGCAGTGGCTTCAGCACGGAAGAGGACTTTACTTTTGAATATCTGGTGTCCCAGGGCGGACTTTCCGGCAGCGATGAGCTGCGGCAGGTGCGCGGGCTGTACACCCAGCTTTTAGCCAACGCGCATATGCTGTTTAGCGCGGATGTCCAGCTAAAAGAGCCAGACGTACACAATATGTGGTATATTAACAGCCACCCCAACGAGGAGATAGAGGTGGACCCTCTTCTCTACCAGGCTTTTTCCATGTTGGAAGAGGCAGGAAATCGTGGGGTATACTTGGGCCCTGTGTATGAGCTGTATACCGACCTGTTTTTTGCTCAGGACGCCCACGAGGCTGCTCTGCTGGACCCCTGGCAGGACCCGGATATGGGCCGCTTTTGCCAGGAGGCGGCTGACTATGCCCAAAGCCCAAACCAGGTGAACGTAGAGCTCTTAGGGGAAAACCGTCTATGTTTGCGTGTTTCAGAAGAATACAGGCGTTTTGTGGAAGAGAACGGCGCCACAAAATATGTGGATTTTTACCGGCAAAAAAACGCCTTTATCCTGGATTATTTTGTAGAAGAGCTGGCAAAGGCAGGGTTTCAGGAGGGGGTGCTTTCCAGTGCCGACGGATGTGTTCGCTGCCTGCCGGGGACCAGTGCCGGTACGGTTTTCAACCTGCTGGACTGGCGTCAGGACCAGGCCGTGGCAGCGGCACAGGCTCCCTTTGACCAGCCGGTGGCCTTGGTGTATATGCGCAGTTTCCCGGTGGGGGAGAGGGACCAGGGGTGGTATCAACCAGTGGAAGAGGGAGTGTTTCGCCACCCCTACGTGGACATTGCGGACGGCAGGTGCCGCGCCGCGGCCCGTTCGTTGGCAGTGTATGCCCCGAAGGGCTCTTGTGCGCAGCTGATGCTGGCCGCGGAGCCGGTGTTTATTGCCCAAGACCTGGACCTGGCGGCCCTTTCGGGCTGCAAGGCTCTGGCGGTGACAGGAGAGAGCCAAATCCTCTCCACAGATAAAGAACAGCGGCTGGAAAATATCTATAAAGGATATAGCCGAAAGGATGTACCATAAGCTTGTAAAACGAAGAAAAGCCTCCGTTTGGAGGCTTTTTTCTATGGGAATCATCCCGCGCGGGCAGAGGGTTTCTTACAAATTTCTGATGTCCCCGACTTTTTAGGAAAACCTCGCTCTCTAGGGGGGTGGGAACGCATCCACCACAGTTTATAGTGCCAAAAACCCGTAACCAGGCGGAGAAAAGCCAAAAAGGGGGGTTGCAAAATCCGAAAAACTGTGGTAAAATGTAACCAATTTGTAACACTTGCTGTTTTTAGCCACTCAAAAAAGTCCTGTGTTTTCGGGCTTTTTCAGCGGCAATTACTGAGATTGAGAGGTACTCTATATGACCAAATGCAACCCTATGAAAAAGCGGCTCTGCCTGTTTTTGGCGGTTCTTCTGCTCGTTGGCGGTTTGCCTGTGCTGGGGCTTTCGGCCCGGGCGGCGGGCACGCCTACCTCGCTGGGGCTGGCCCAGCATGGGCTGAACGCCTATAACGACGGCTGGCAGTACTCCTTTGGCTCCAAAGGAGAGACTATAAATGGAGTACGCTATTCCGACTGCGCCGGCCTGCTCTACGCCTATTTTTCAGACCTGGGCGTGGGGGGCTGTGCCGGGGGAGCTACATCCCAGGTAAACCAGAACTGCATCTTTTCCGGCAGCATTGACGAAGGAGTGCCCCGCATCCACGGCCTGGCGGTTACAGTGTTCGACCGCTATGACCCGGAAAGCGGCATTTATGGTCACATTGGTATCTACATAGGCAATAATGAGGCAGTGGATAACTCTGACTATGGCACCAATATGGTGCGCGGCTCTGTTTACACCCGTGACTGGGGTTCCTGGCATCTTTTCGACAATGGTGTGATGTATCCCCGGAACGGCTGGTTTGAGTTTGACGGCAAAATGGTGCACTATACCAACTACGAGTATGACGTAAATACCAATGTAGAGGGCTACGACATCGGTGAGGACGGATTTGCCCTGATGAACGGCCAGTACGCTCCAATAGAGCCCTTGTTGCTATCTAATGACTGGGCCCCGGCCAGCGAGGTACGGGATTGGCTTTCCTCCATGGGCTGGAGCGGTACCGATAATTATTACCCAGAGGAGCCCAGCGACCCGGGATCCGACGATCCAGGCAATCTCTTCAGTTATGACGCCCAGGTAAGCGCCACTTCGGTAATCCTGCGGTCCGAGGCCACTACAGCTTCCTCGGTAGTAGCTGTGCTCCACAAGGGCGCCCAGCTTCAGTTGGAGGAGACCGTAGAGGGTGGACAGGCTTCGGTGGGGGGGCAGACCTCCACCACCTGGTATAAAGTGACTACCTCCAGCGGGATTAGCGGCTACATTTCTTCCCTTTTGATAGAGGTGCAGCTGCCCACTGTGTCCATTACCAGCAGTGGTGAGGCGGTGAGTATGTCGGCGGGCAACGCCAACATTTATTATACTACCGATGGCAGCGAGCCTACCTTAGACAGCGACCTTTATGCAGTGCCCATTTATCAGCTGGGGGTTACCTATAAAGCGATGGCCGTAAAGGGTACAGTACCCGGGCCGGTAAGCGTAGCGACGGTGCTGAGTAACGGCGCCCTTTTCACAGACTTTACCTATGCCAACTGGTACGCCGAGACAGTAGACGAGGCAGTGGCCAGGGGGATTTTCAAGGGAACAGGGGACAACATGTTCTCTCCCAACAAGGTGATGACCCGGGCGCAGTTTATCACAGCCTTGTCCAATATTTCCGGCGAGGATGTAAACAGTTTTGAATTTACAGACGGTGGCTTTACTGATGTGACCGGAGGATACTACTACCACCCAGTGGCCTGGGCAACCAGCAAAGGAATTATTTCTGGGGGCGGCGGGGCCAAGTTCAATCCCAACGATCCCATTACCCGAGAGCAAATGTGCGTGATGCTCTCCCGCTATATGGATTCTCTGGGTATGGACGAGCCCACCGGAGAACACGAGCTTTTTGCCGACCACCAGGATATTAGCGCTTACGCCCGGGACGCGGTGTACAGGCTGCGGGCGCATGGGGTTGTCAACGGCATGGGCGGCAATAAATTTGAGCCCATGGGTACGGCCAACCGGGCCACCGCCTGCACGGTATTGATTAATTTCATTCATGAGGTGATGCCCGAAGAAGCGGGCAGTGTCGATATGGGGTATTGACATATAGATAATGACCCAATGGTTGAGGAGGGGCAAAGGCCCTGATCAGCGTAAATATAAATGAAAAAGCCGGCTCCCTTGGGGGCCGGCTTTTTGGCAAGGAGGAGGGCGCTACACGGAATTATGGAACTGCTGCGCCAGGAGGTTTTCTCTTGCGGCGGCCTGCCGAACCGCTGCCGGCCAAGAGCTTCGTTTTGTAAAACTTGGCTTTCCGCGTAACGAAGTATCACAGGTCTCCCATAAAAAGTATTGCAAATCCGCTAGGACTGTGGTATACTATCAATAAATAAAACCAAGAGATGGGATATGTGGACGGACAGGTCTGCGCGGCGGGATGCCGTGAACCATGTCAGGCGGGGAACCGAGCAGCATTAAGCGGATTTTCCCGGGCGATGCAGGTCGCCTGTCCGTTCACATATCCCATCATTTTTCCAGGAAAAGGGACGCAGCCATGTACAAGGTGCTCTACCGAAAATACCGCCCCCGGTTTTTTGCCGACGTGGTGGGCCAGCCCCAGGTGACCATGACCCTGAAAAACCAGCTGACCCGGGGCAGAATTGCCCATGCTTACCTGTTCACCGGCTCTCGGGGAACAGGTAAGACTACGTGTGCCAAAATACTGGCCCGGGCGGTGAATTGCCTTGCTCCCGTGGATGGCGACCCCTGCGGCAAGTGCGATATCTGCCGGGGGCTGGAGGAAGGCTCTCTGATGGACGTGGTGGAGATTGACGCAGCCAGTAACAATGGAATTGAAAATATCCGCTCCTTGATTGAGGAGGCGGCCTTTACCCCCGCTGGGGCCAAGTACCGGGTTTATATTATTGACGAGGTGCACATGCTAAGTGTGCAGGCCTTTAACGCGCTCCTTAAAACCCTGGAGGAGCCCCCGCCCCATGTGGTCTTTATTTTAGCCACTACAGAGGTGCACAAGCTGCTGCCCACCATTCTTTCCCGATGCCAGCGCTTCGACTTCCACCGTATTGACCCCCAGGCCATGGCGGGCCGCCTGCTGGAGGTGGCCGAAAAGGAGGAGGCCCAGCTGGACCAGGATGCCGCCGCCCTTATTGCGCGCATAGCGGACGGGGCCCTGCGGGACGCTCTCTCTTTGCTGGACCAGTGTCTAGGCCGGGGGCGCCACGTGACGCTAGAGGTGGTCTACGCCGCCGCGGGGGTGGCTGCGCGGGACTACCTGGAACATCTGGCGGGCTATGTAAAGGACCGAAATGCTGCCGGGGCGCTGGAAATTATTGACCGGCTTTACAAGGAATCCAAGGACCTAAGCCGCCTGTGCCAGGAGCTGGCGGAGCATTTCCGCAGCCTTATGCTGTGCAAGACCATGAAAGACCCTGGAGACCTGCTGCACGCTGTGGGCAAGGAGCGGGAGACCCTTCTTGACCAAGCCAAAACTATGAGCCTGGCGGACATCCTCCACGGTATGGACGTGCTGGAAGAGGCCTTGAATAAAATGCGCTATGGCAGCCAGCGCACGATTTTGGAGATGGCCCTGGTAAGGCTGTGCTCGCCCCAGCTGGACAGCACCCCCGAGGCCCTGCTGCGCCGGCTGGAGGCCCTGGAAAGCGGCGCGCCGGTAATGAACCGGCAGGCGGATTTACCCAAAAAGGAGCAGCCCCGGCCCCAAAAGGAGCCTTTGGATGAGGAGAAAGCCTTGGCAGACGCTTTGGCAGCGCTGGACGACCCGGAGCCTCCACGGCCGGCGGCCCCAGCCCCCACGCCCCGGCAAGAGCCCCCGACAGACCCAGAACCTTTGCCCGGGCCCTTGCCCCCCAAGGAGCCCCGGGAGGAGCCCGATATTGAGGCTTTGTCCGCAGAGGCCAAACGCCTGCGGGAGTGGCCGGAAATTTTGGCGCGGTTTACAGCGGTCAAAAGCACGGCGATGGCTTTTGAGGGCAGCTCGGCCTATGTAAACGGGGAGTATATGCTTATTGACGCCCCAGAGATTGCCTTTGAGCTGCTAAAAAAGCACGAGCAGCGGGACCGGCTGCGCCAGGCGGTGCGGCAGGTGACTGGCCGTGTGTATAAGCTGGGCCCCTACCGCCAGGGACAAAAAGGACAGGCCGACCCCCTGGAGGATCTGCTGCAACGGGCTAGGGAGGCGGGCGTACCGGTGGAGGAGGCGGGGCAGGATGATGCGGATGGCCCCAAAGGATGACCCCATTGGGCGGTGAAGGAAGGGGAAAAAGGAGAAGCCAGCACCTATGAATAAGCATTTTCTACACATCCCATTTTGGGAACTTTGATGCACTCTTATAACATAAAATAGCAATTGAGAAAGGAAGTACCCCTATGAAAGCAAGATTACCCCAAGGCTACCAGACACCCGGCGCGGCGAATTTACAGCAGCTAGCCCGGCAGGCCCAGAAAATGCAGGAGCAGATGGAGGCTGTGACCGCGGAGCTGGAACAAAAGGAATATACCGCCACAGCTGGCGGCGACGCGGTGAAGGCGGTGGTTACCGGCAAGCTGGAAGTGAAGCAGGTGGAGATACAGCCCGAGGTGATTGACCCCGACGACGCCGAGATGCTGGGC
The DNA here is from genome assembly GCF_034334985.1 of Acutalibacter intestini. NCBI lineage: Bacteria > Bacillati > Bacillota > Clostridia > Eubacteriales > Acutalibacteraceae > Acutalibacter > Acutalibacter intestini. The sequence continues at coordinate 367,943 of NZ_JAWXXL010000001.1, forward strand.
GACCTGGTTACCGCTGCGGTTAACGAGGCCTTACGGGCTGCGGCTAAGGAAAAAGACGAGGCCCTTTCGGCAGTATCTGGCGGCATGAGTGTGCCGGGGATGTTCTGATGGCAGGCTATCATGTAGCCCCTTTGGAGGCGCTGATTGACAAGTTTGAGGCCCTGCCCGGCATTGGCCCTAAAACGGCCCAAAGGCTGGCCTATTATGTGCTGGACATGGACAGCGGAGACGCCAAGGCCTTTGCCGGGGCCATTGTAGAGGCCCATGAGAAGATTCACTACTGCTCGGTATGCTGTAACCTGACCGATGGGGAACTGTGCCCCATTTGCGGCAATAGCGCCCGGGAGCGGTCCACCATCTGTGTGGTGGAGGATCCCAAGGATGTGTTTGCCCTGGAGCGGGCCGGAGACTACGCGGGAAGCTACCACGTGCTGCATGGGGCCATCTCTCCTCTTTCGGGGGTGGGGCCGGAGGAGCTGAAAATTAAGGAGTTATTGGCCCGGGTAACGCCGGAGGTGCGGGAGGTCATTATGGCCACCAACCCCACAGTAGAGGGCGAGGCCACGGCCATGTATTTATCCCGGCTGTTAAAGCCTCTGGGGGTACGGGTGACTAGGCTGGCCTATGGTATTCCGGTGGGAGGCGACCTGGAATACGCGGACGAGGTGACCCTGCAGCGGGCCATGGAGGGCCGCAGAGAACTGTAAGGAGGTGTGGCAAAATGCAGACGAAGGCTGCCACAAAGACCATTGCGCAAAATAAAAAGGCCTACCACGACTACTTTGTGGAAGAGTCCCTGGAGGCCGGCATTGAGCTGGTGGGCACAGAGGTAAAGTCCCTGCGCCAGGGCCGGGCCAATCTAAAGGACGCCTGGTGCTCGGTGGTAGAGGGCGAAATGCTGATGAACGGCTGCCACATCAGCCAGTACGACTTTGGAAATATTTTTAATAAGGACCCCATGCGGGTGCGCCGCCTGCTGCTGCACAAGCGGGAGATTATGCGGCTGTACGGCCTGGTAAAGCAGCAGGGATATTCCTTGATTCCCCTGTCTCTGTACTTTAAAGGGAGCCGGGTCAAGGTGCAGGTGGGTCTGTGCAAGGGTAAAAAGCTGTATGACAAGCGGGCTGATATGGCGGAGAAAGCGGCCAAGCGGGACATAGAACGCACCATAAAAGAGCGCAACCGCTGACATGCGGCCAGAAAGTAAAAGCTTTCCCTGCCCGGGCGCGGGGCTTTTTTGAGACTTGGCACTATAAAGAAAGACAGCAGGGGTGCTCCCTCGCTGTCTTTCTTTGTGTTATTCCCCGGCCACCAGCTGTACCACGTGGCAGACGCCAGGGGTGCTTTCTCCCTGCTGCTGGGAGGTGGTGGACATCAGCGCCCCGGTGGGGCAGAAGAGGATGTTTTTCAGCTGGCCCCGCTCCATCTGGTTCAGCAGGTGTCCGCACAGTACGCTGGCGCAGCATCCACAGCCCGAGCCCCCGGCGTGCGTGTCCTGCTTCTCTCGGTCATAAAGCAGCAGGCCGCAGTCTTTGTGTACCCGCCGCAGGTCTACGCCGTTTTCCAAAAGCATCTCAATCAGCAGGTTAGATCCCACCAGTCCCAGGTCGCCGGTAACAACGCAGTCGTAGTCGCCGGGGGAGGTGCCAGTATCCTCTAAAAATTGAAAAATGCTGTCTGCCGCTGCCGGGGCCATAGCCGCACCCATATTGGCCGGGTCCTTCACGCCCAGGTCCACAATCTTTCCAAAAAGTCCCCGGGCCACCTGAACCCTGCCCCCTTCGCCCATAATGACACAGCCCGCGGCCGTGGCGGTCCACTGGGCTGTGGGGGTGCGCTGGGCGCCATATTCCAGGGGGGTGCGGAACTGCCGTTCGGCAGTGCAGAAGTGGGAGCTGGTCACGGCCGCTGCCCGGCTGGCTGTCCCAGATTCTACCATAATAGAGGCCAGCAGAAGGGCCTGGGCCATGGTGGAGCAGGCCCCATACTGGCCCAAAAAGGGCAGGCCGAACTCCCGCAGGCCGAAGGTGGAGGAGATGCACTGGTTTAGCAGGTCCCCGGCAAAGATCATGTCCACCTGGCCCTGCCCAGCGGCTTCTAGCGCCAAGGAAACCGCCTCTTTTTGCAGCTGCGCCTCCGCTTTTTCCCAGCTGTCCATACCCAGCTTAGTGTCGTCAAAGGTTTGGTGGAACTCTGCCCCCAGGGGGCCCTGGGCCTCCTTGCGCCCGCCCACGGCGGCCCGGCCCAAAATGCCTGGCCGCCGGTCAAACTGAAAACTGCTTTTGCCAACTCGTTTCATAAACCCTGCCCAGCCTTTCCAAAAGAAATCCATGCGCAAGCCCTTTGCGCTTTTTTCTAGTTTGTACGGAGGGGCGGGGATTATGCGGACTTTCGTTGATAACGATTTTGCGGATTCCCTGCTCTCTTTTTTGGATGCTGTGGGCCGCTAGGGAGGGGACGCTGCCACAGAAAAACGCGCTGGCTATGCTGGCCGGTTACCACCCAGGTAGGGCGGGGCCGCGCCCGGCTCCGCGAAGGAGGTTCAGCGCTTGCGCTGGAAAAAAGACCTTTTACATTTTGGCTATTTGTGGTATAATAAGGATACTATCTTGTAAAGGAATGTGATCCATCCATGAAATGTCCCCAATGCGGATATACGGTGCGCAAAGGTAACTTCTGCCCTAACTGTGGGACCAAGTTTCTGCGGGCCAAATACTGCCGCAACTGTGAGGAAATTATTGACGCAAACGCAGAGGTGTGCCCCTTCTGCAACGCTTCCCAGCAGTCCCCCGCCCCAGTGTTCCAGTGGTGGTACGCCCTGGTGCTGGCCGGGGTGCTGCTTGTGGGCATTGCCGCCGGTATTGGCATTCATATGGCGGTTTCCGCCCAGGCCCTGCCCCAGGACACCGGGGCCTCGCTGCCCTCCCTTCAGGTGGACCCAAACCCGGACTATGAAGTTACCTACCAGCGGGACTGGGTCTACCGGGATGTGCTGGACGATGTTTGTTGCTACGCCCTGGTGGAGGTGGAAAACACAGGCAATGTAAACCTGCGGCTGGGCCGGGGACAGTTCCAATTCCGGAGCCCCCAGGGGGAGAAGATTACCACCTACCACGGGGTCTCCTCTTTCCCCAGTATTATTGCTCCGGGGGAAAAGGGCTATTTCTACTGTAACATGGGGGCGCTGAAGGATATGGACGAGAACACCCCCTATGTGATGACCCCGCAGCTGACCCTGGAAGAGACCAGCCAAGACCCCCACAGCTACCCAGTGGCCGGGGTGGAAAAGGTGTCGGGAGACCTGTTTGCCCCCTGGCACCTGGACGGATGGGTGAAAAACGACAGCCAGGAGCTTTTGGAAACCCTGCAAGTGGACTGCTTGATTTTTGATGAGGAAAGCAAGCCCTTGGCCGTGTGCGGCGCTATGTTGCAGGAGGTAAAGGCGGGAGAAAGCGCCCGCTTTGCGGTAAGTTCTGTGCTTTTGGGGGACATGGACCTGACTTTGGAGGATGTGAAGGAGTTCCAGTTTTTTGCCTATGACCCCTCGGCTGGAAAGTAGACGGCTGTACATAGAGCCCAACCGTTTGGCCCGGCAAAAAAGTCCGGCCCACGGAATGATTCTGAACGCTTTTGGCCAGCATAAAAGCTCCCCGCGGGATTTTAAGCGGGGAGCTTTCGTTTTATCCAGAATGTGGCGGGTTTGATGAAAAAAGTATGGATTATAAGGGGCTGGTAAGGGTAAACGTCTCCTTTAGGGGGCCGGTGGCGGTTATAACGCCCTTTTCGGTTACGAACACGCCCCCCGCGCCGAACGCCTCCAGAAGTTGTGTGCCTTTTTCTTGCCCCAGCACAAAGCAGGCTGTGGCCAGGCCATCGCTGAGAGCCCCGCTCTCCATGTGCCAGACAGTGACAGACACCAGCCCGCTCTGGGCAGGATATCCGGTGGCAGGGTCCAGCAGGTGGCAGTAGGTTTTGCCCTCTTGTTCGAAAAACTTTTCATAGCTGCCGGAGGTGGAAACAAAGCCGCCCTCCAGGCGCAATATCCCCAAGGAACCTACGCCCTCTGGGTCCCGGACGCTCACCTGCCAGGGGGAGCCTCCGGGTTTTTGGCCCCATAGCCCCACGCTGCCGCCCACAGCCACCACGGCGGCCTGTACGCCCTTTTCCCGGTAGCAGGCCACAGCGGCGTCGCAGGCCGCGCCTTTGCCCACGGCGCCCAGGTCTACCTGCATTCTGGCCTGCTGTAGGCTGGCGCGGCCCTCTTCCGACAGGTCCAGGGCCCGGTAGTCCACCAGGGCCAGGGCCCCGGCCAGCTCTTTTTCGTTGGGCAGGCGGGGGCTTCCGTCAAAATCCCACAGGCGGGTTAGGGGACCCAGGGTGGGGTCCAGGGCCCCGCCGCTTTTTTCACTGATGAGAAGGGTCTGCTCCAGCACAGCCGCCGCCTGGGGGGAGAGCACCACCTCGCCGCCGCCCGCCGCCTGGTTCAGCTGGGCGATGGAGCCCTGCCGCCGCCAAGAAATTTCGTTTTCCAGGGCAGCCACAGCCCCGCTGGCCTCTTGGGCGGCAGTTTCTTCCCCGCCCCATAGGCTTTGCTGCATATAGGAGCCCATGGCAAAGGTCTCCAGCCGCATGGGCTCGGGATCTTTGTGCCAGTATAGGGCCGCCGCGCCGCCCACCAGCCCGAAAAATAGGAGGCCCGCCAAAATCCGGCGGGCCGTAAACTTCTCTTTCATCGGTCCAGCTTTCGGGCGGCGTCCAGCAGCAGTTCTACCGTGTCGTCAATGCTGAATCGGGAGGTGTCGATGGAGATGTCGTAGTTTTGCAGGTCGTCCCAGCGCTTGTTGGAATAGAAGTTATAGTAATTGGCCCGCTGTTTATCCTTTTTAGTGACAAAATCGGTCGCTTTTCTTTCTTCGCAGTCCTTTTTTTCAATGGAGCGCCGGACACGGGTCTCCTTGTTGGCATGAATAAACACGTTCAGGCAGTTGGGGTGTTCCCGCAGAATATAGTCCGCGCAGCGGCCAATAACCACGCAGGGCCCTTCGGCGGCGGCTTTTTTGATAATATCGGACTGGATGATAAAGAGCTTGTCGTTAATAGGCATTTCGTTGATGCCGGGCACCCGGGCCCCAAAGGAGTAATTGCCCATGACCATGGAGTACAAAAGGCTGCTGGTGGCCTTTTCATCCGCGTGGGCGAACACTTCTTCAGAAAGGCCGCTCTGCTTGGCGGCCATGGCGATGAGGGCTTTGTCATAAAAGGGCACGTTCAGCTGGCGGGCCAGCCGCTCGCCTACCTCGTGGCCTCCGCTTCCAAACTGGCGGGAGATTGTAATGACTGGCAGCATGATGGTATCCTCCTTTTATGTTCATAAAGTATAGTAATCTGTTGCGTACAGGGCGGTTTATGGGTAATTTATCTATGTATATTATAACTCGTTTGGGGGGAAAAGTCAATATGGTTTCCATAGGATTTTTTGCCCTGGGGGCAGGGGGGATGGGGTGAAAGGAAGCGGCATAATCAAGTATTTTATGACGATATTTTGGCCTCCGGCGGCTCAGGGGCGTTGCCCCTAAGGAGCCACCACTTTTGAAAAAGTGGACAAAACGTTTGCTTTGCCGCTGCCAGAACAGCGTGCGTAAAACAACGTGTTCGGGCGCTTTCCGGGCGAAGGGAGTGTCCGAAAAGAAGAGTTTATGACAAAAGAGTGGAGTCGCACCTGCCGATGAAATCGGCTGGGTTCGGTGGGGTCAGGGCGCTCCCCAGTGGGGAGCTTTCCCCTCCGGCGGTGGAGAGTTGGCAAATAAATCCAAGTCTCCAAACCCCGCAACCTTTGAAAAGGGCGAGGGTCGCCATGTGGCAAAGAGTGGATGCTTTGCATCAACTCTCGTCCTGAGCCGACCGAAGCGGCAGCGGAGACGACGAAACTTTTCATGGCGCTCGCCGGGAGCTTGTTTTTTATCTCCTCGTTTTGGGCACTCCCCGGGCGAAAGCCCCCTTGCAAAAAATGGCGGGATACGTTATACTAGTTAAAAAATCCCACATACAGAAAGGGCGGCTATTTTTATGGAAAAGCTTATCAGCGGCAAGGTTCGGGAGGTCTACCAGGTGGCACCAGACCAGCTGGCTATTGTTACTACCGACCGGGTCTCGGCCTTTGACGTGATTCTTCCCACCCCCATTACGGACAAGGGCCGGGTCCTCAACGACCTGTCCTCCTTCTGGTTCCGCTACACCCAGGACATTGTGCCCAACCATATAATCTCCGAAAACCCGGAGGACATGCCCCCCCAGCTGCGGGGGGAGGAGTTCCAGGGGCGCACTATCCTGGTGAAAAAGCTGAAGATGCTGCCCTTTGAGTTCATTGTGCGGGGATACCTGTTCGGCTCTATGTGGAAGGCCTACCAGAAGGAGGGGGCTTTCTGCGGCACGCCCCTGCCCGACGGGATGCAGCAGGCCCAGCAGTTGGAAAAGCCCATCTTAACCCCCTCTATCAAGGCGGCCGAAGGTCATGACGTGAATGTTTCGGTGGAGTACATGGCCGAAAAGCTGGGGGCCGAAATGGCCAAAAAGCTGGAGGAGACCGCTATGGCTCTTTACCAGCGCTGCTTTGACTACGCCTATGAGCGGGGCATTATCATCGCGGACACGAAAGTAGAGTTCGGCCTGGACCAAGAGGGCCGGCTGGTGCTGGCCGACGAGGTGTTTACCCCGGACTCCAGCCGCTTCTGGAGCCGGGAGGCCTATCAGGTGGGTACATCCCCTAAAAGCTTCGACAAGCAGTTCTTGCGGGACTGGCTGACCGAAAAGGGCTTTGCGGGCCAGGACCCTGGGCCCGAAATTCCTGCCGAAGTGGCGGCGAAGACCCGGGAAAAGTACCTGGAGTGCCGGCAGAGGCTGGTTCCCCAAGCATAAGGAGGCTTCCCATGCGCGCGGTGGTGCAGCGGGCCGCCTGGGCGGCGGTAAGTATTAACGGAGGCCAGCCCCGGCAGATGGGCCCGGGTCTGGTGGTGTTTTTGGGTGTGATGAAGGGCGACGGCCTGGAAGAGGTCCGGCGCATGGCGGAAAAGATCTGGAGCCTGCGGGTGTTTTCCGATGAGGAGGGCAAGATGAACCTCTCTGTGGATCAGACAGGGGGTTCGCTGATGGTGATTTCCAATTTCACCTTGGGCACAGACTGCAAAAAGGGGCGGCGGCCCTCCTTTGACCAGGCCGCGCCCCCGGACCAGGCAGAGCCCCTTTATGAAGATTTTGTGGCCCGGGCCCAGGCCCTGGGGGCCACGGTGGTGACTGGGGAATTTGGCGCGGAGATGCGGGTACGGGTGGAGAACGACGGGCCGGTGACCCTAATATTGGATACGGACAAGCTATAGGCTGGCGCATGCTGGGCCTGGAGGCAGGGGGATTCCCTTTAAGAAAGGAAAAATACTATGAACCTAAACTTTTTGGAGAGCTTTATGGAGCGTACGGACTTTCCCCCAGAGGCTGCGGAGGTCTTTATGCAGGCCGGGGGCCAGCTGCGCCGGGGCGGCTGGGAGGAGGCCATGGACGGGGTGGTGGAATTCTTTTATGAAAACGGTTTCTCTGTGGCAACGACCCAGCCGCTTATTGACGATCTGGCCCAAAACACTGGCCTTTCCCCCTACACCTTATGGGAGCTGGCGCTGATTTTTGCCGCAGAGACCGCCCGGACCGCTTACCTGGAGCGGGGCACCAGCGAAGAGATCTTCTACGATACTTTCTGCGACCTGCGCTACAAGGCCCTGGAGTGCAAGCGGGTGAAGGGGGTATGGGGGAATTTTGTGGCTTTTTGGTACCCTATTTTCTACACCTGCGATATTGTAAAGCTGGGCCGCTTGGAATATGAAACCCGCGTGTACAACGGGCCGGCTTTTCAGGGGAAAGGTTTTTCGCTAATGCCTGGGGACCGGGTGAAGAGCATCCATATTCCCTCCAGTGGGGAGCCCTTTGACCAGCGGGCCCGGCTGGAATCTTACCGGAAAGCCTATCAATTCTTTCAAGAAGAGTTGGCGGGCGGGCCATTGGTGTGCATGTGCCATTCCTGGCTTTTATACCCCGAGTACCGGAATGTGCTGCCGGAGGGGTCCAATATCCTAAGCTTTATGGAGGATTTCCACATTCTAAAGGTAGAGGACAGCCCGATGGATGACGCGTGGCGGGTGTTTGGTGCGTCCGGGGAGGGGCCCGCAGAACACTGGCCCCAAGAAACCCGGATGCAGCGGGCGTTCCGGTCCCACGTGCTGGCCGGGGGAAAAACCGGCAGTGCCCTGGGCGTGCTGGCTTTTGACGGGGAAAAACTGCTGTATAGCTAGGGCTTGTTTGAAAATAGAGGAAATGACGGATTTTTGTCCAGAATCGGCCAGCTTCAAGGAAAAAACCGCAAGGAATCCTTGCGTATTACGAGGATTTTCGACCCAGAAGATGACCCCTTCTGGGCAAAAAGACAGTGTTTTCGATTTTTCAAACAAGCCCTAACCCGGTTCAAAAGAGGTATTTCACCTCTTTTGAACCGGGCAGCTTTGCTGCCCAGCTTAAAAATCGGCATGTACTGATTTTTAAGTGCGTTTACTATAAGGGAGCGTCTGGGGCTGTGGCCCGGCCCTGTCATAATACGGGCTGAAGTACCGTGCATCAGTTTTTTGCGCCTATCTGCATTTTGCGGGTGGGCGCTGGTTTTTTCAGAAAATAATTAGCTTCTTGAAATGGTGGGATAAACAGCCGGGCCATCCTGGCGGGCCCGCCCTTTTTCGCCAAATCCCTTGCATTCTATCCATGGGTTTGTTATAATAAAAAAGTATTTGCGAACGCGCCCTTATGGGGCGGTTTTTGGCGAGAACTACAGAAAGCGAGCGATTTATTTTATGAGAAAATATGTGCTAATCCTTCGTGCCCTGGCAGCGGCCCTGGCGCTGTGCCTGGTCTGCGGGTCCCTGGGGGCCTGCTCCCAGGTGAACGACCTGGTTTCCGGCGTGGCCGCCGGAGAGTTTCCCGTGGAGGTGGACGGGGTGACCATTCATGCCAAGCCTCAGCGGGTGGCAGTGCTCTCCCCCAGCTTGGCGGACGTGGTGCTGGCCTTGGGCTGTGAGACCCAGCTGGCCGGCGGGGCCCAGGACTGCACCCAGCAGGAGCTTCGGGACATGCAAAAGGTGGACCCTGCCGACGCCCAGGCGGTCGCGGGTCTAAACCCGGACCTGGTGCTGCTGGACCCTTCCAGCGCCGGAGCGGAACAGGCCCTGCGGGACGCGGGCTGCGTGGTGCTGAATGTGGCCCCCGCGGTGGACCGCAGAGACTACGAGCGGCTGTTCGCCCAGGTCTCTACAGCCCTGAACGGCGGTGGACCTGGCTATGACCAGGGGATTGCGGCGGCACAAAATGTTTTTACCACCCTGGACGACATTAACCGCCTGGTGCCCGGGGACCGGGTGACCACGGCCTGTTATTTATACGACCTAAACGGCCAGGGCGTTACCGGTGATATGCTGGGGAGCACCATTATGACCTATTCTGGCGTGACCAACGCCTTTAAGAGCCTGACCGGCGGCCAGTATGACTACGACTCCCTGCGGGTCTCCAACCCAGACTTCATTTTCTGCGCCCCAGGGATTAAGGCCGAGCTGGAGAGTGACAGCCGCTTTTCCGCTTTTCAGGCCGTGCGGGAGGGCAACGTGGTGGAGCTGGAGCCCAGGCTGATGGAGTGGCAGGGCCGTACGATTGTGGAGTGCGCCCTGGAGATATGCGGCAAAGCCTTTCCAGAGCTGCTGGAGGAGAATTCTATGAAGGTGACAGACCCCACGGAGAGCATTGATTCGGCGGTGAGCTCGGCCTTGGCCAGCCCGCAGCCAGAGGATGACCCTCAATATGAGACCCTGGAAGAGGGAGATCAGGGGGACCAGGTGCTGGCTATGCAGAGCCGCCTGGACCGGCTGGGGTATCTGGACACAGACTATGACGGACATTTTGGAGAGTATACTGCCAGCTGCCTACGGGACTTTCAGCGGGAAAACGGTCTGGAAGCCACCGGTGTGGCGGACCCTGCCACCCAGCGGGCGCTGTTTGCCGACTCGGCCAAGGCCAAGCCCAGCGGGGACGCCAGCGGGAGCAGTGAGGAAGACGGAAGCCAAGATAGCGGTAGCTCGGAGGATGAGGGCGAGTAGGACGGCGGGGCAAAAGACGTTCAGGGGAAGCGGCCCCTGCTCTAGTTTGGCTGGAAAGCGCTGGGATAAGACGGCGCGGACCTGTACTTTACCGCCCCTTTTATCGCTCTTTCCCCGGGCAATGTACCGGCCTTGAGACACGGTATATCTATGAGGAGACATATTATGGCAATTTTTACCAAGGACAAGTCCTTTTACAGGACCCTTGTGGCTTTGGCCATCCCGATTTCTTTACAAAATCTCATTACCTTCGCGGTGGGGTTTGCCGATAATCTGATGATCGGACGGCTGGGAGACGACGCTATTTCCGGCGTGTATGTGGGCAACCAGCTTCAGACTGTGGTGCAAATGTTCATTGGCGGCATTGAGGGGGCCATTCTCATCCTTTCGGCCCAGTACTGGGGCAAAAAGGACAGTGACAGTATCCGCAAAGTAGTCTCTATTGGGGTGCGGGCGGCCTTTGTGGTGGGCCTGGCCTTTACCCTGGCGGGGGGGCTGTTTCCCGGGGCCATTATCGGCATTTTTACCAAAGACCCCGGCGTGCTGCAAGAAGGCGCGGCCTACCTACAAATTGTGGGCTTTACTTATCTGTTTTTCAGCGTCTCCCAGGTGATGATTGCCGCTATGCGCAGTGTGGAGACCGCTAAAATCGGCCTGTACATCTCCATTATGGCCCTGGTGGTAAATGTGGGCCTGAACTATGTGCTAATTTTTGGTAAGCTGGGCCTGCCCGCCCTGGGGGTGCGGGGTGCGGCGGTGGCCACGCTGATCTCCCGGATACTGGAAATGTCCGTCAGCCTGGGGTATGTGCTGTGGGTAGATAAGAAGCTGCGCTTCTCCTTTCGGGACCTGTTGGGCACAGACCGCCAGCTGCTAAAGGACTTTTTGCGCTATGGCCTGCCGGTGATTGGCGGGCAGGTGGTGTGGTCGTTTAATATGCTGGCAAATACCAAGATTATGGGCTTTTACAGCGCCGGGGTTATGGCCGCCGTAAGCATTACCGGAATGCTGCACAACCTGATTTATGTATGGATGAACGGCCTGTCCTCTGCGGTGGGGATTATCACAGGAAAAACGGTGGGGGCTGGCCAGTATGAAAAAATGAAGGAGTATGCCAAGACCGTGCAGGCCATCTTCCTGGTGGTGGGGCTGGTTTCCGGGGGGCTGATACTGCTGTTCCGGGACGGCTTTATTGGCCTGTACAACGCTACCCCAGAGGCCAGAGGCTACTCGTACCAGTTTATCAACGTAATCTCCGTCACGATTGTGGGCACCTGCTACCAGGCGGCATGTCTGTTTGGTCTGGTGAAGTCCGGGGGAGACATCTCCTTTGTGTTCAAAAACGATACCATCTTCGTGTTCCTGGTGGTAATTCCCTCGGCCCTAGTGGCCTGGTGGCTGGGTGCAGCCCCATGGATAGTGTTCGCGTGCCTAAAGTGTGACCAGATATTGAAGTGTTTTGTGGCTGTGGTAAAGATTAACCGCTACAATTGGATGAAGAACCTGACCCGGGAAACGGAGCCTGCCCATGAGCAGGGCTAAGGGTCTGGGAGCCGGGCTGCTGGTTCTGACGGCGCTGATTTGGGGTACGGCTTTTGTGGCCCAGAGCATGGGCATGGACCATGTGGGCCCCTGCGCCTTTAACGCTGCCCGAAACTTTATTGGCTGCGCTGCCCTGCTGCCAGTGATTTTTGTGAGCGGCCGCCGCAGGACCGGAGCCCTGGAAAAAAGCGGGGCAAAGGCCCCTTCGGCCGCCTCCTTTGCCTGGAGAAATCCGGTGCTGTTGACAGGGGGTGTGCTGTGTGGGCTGTTTTTGGGAGTGGCCAGTCTTTTGCAGCAGGCGGGCTTGCAGTCTACCGGGGCGGGGAAAGCTGGATTTTTGACCTCTCTGTACATTGTGCTGGTGCCGGTGCTGGGCATCTTCTTGGGCCGCAGGGCTGGGGGAAAGGTCTGGCTGGCGGTGGCTCTGGCCTTGGCAGGAGCGTACTTTCTTAGTGTGGCCGGAAACGAAGGGGCCTGGGGAATGGGCCTGGGAGACGCCCTGGTGCTGGCCAGTGCGGTGTTCTTCTCCTTCCATATTTTGGTGATTGACCGCTTTTCCCCCCGGGTGGACTGTGTAAAGCTCTCTTGCATCCAGTTTTTTGTGGCGGGGCTGCTCTCTGCTGTGCTGGCCATAGCGCTGGAGAGCGGCAGCTTCTATTGGCAAGATCTGTTGGCCAGCTGGGGGCCCCTGCTGTATACAGGCGTGCTGTCCAGCGGGGTGGCGTACACCTTGCAGATTGTGGGGCAGAAGCGGGTGGAGCCCACGGTGGCCTCCCTCATTATGAGCCTGGAGTCCGTGTTCGCGGCGGTTTCCGGGTGGCTGGTGCTGGGCCAGCCCCTTTCAGGCCGGGAACTGCTGGGCTGTGGGCTGGTATTTGCGGGAGTAGTTCTGGCCCAGATAGGCGGACAGAGGGAACCCAAAAGTGAGCTGGGCCCTAAAGAAGGCCAGTGAGAGGGAAGGATAAAGGCCGCTGCTGGCGGATGTTCTGAACCGACCGGGCGGCGGGTGAAAGGGCCCCCTGGCGGAGCCCCGTATGCTTACGCTTTTTTGCTATGTGGGGCGCGGCTGTTTCGCGCCTGCAAAATAAATATCTCCTAATAGAAAGGAAAAGATCATGAGAATCATCAAGGTGGACAGCTACGACAAAATGAGCGCCCTGGCGGCAGACATCATCGGCGCGCAGGTGCTGCTAAAGCCCCGCTGCGTGCTAGGCCTTGCCACAGGCTCTTCGCCTATTGGGACCTACCAGAGGCTGGCTGCGGCCTGCCGGGAGGGACGGCTGGATTTTTCCCAGGTGCGCACTGTAAACCTGGACGAGTACTGCGGCTTGGACGCTGTCAACCCCCAGAGTTACCGGTATTTTATGGATAGCAATCTCTTTGGCCAGGTGAATGTGAACCCAGAGAACACTTTTTTGCCAAACGGTACGGCGGCGGATATGGAGGCGGAGTGCGCCCGGTACGAGGCCCTGGTAGAGGGCCTGGGCTGGCCGGACTTGCAGCTGCTGGGCATTGGGCACAACGGGCACATTGGCTTTAATGAGCCGGACAGCGCCTTTGCCCCCCGGGTGCACACCGTCCAGCTGACAGAGAGCACCATAGCGGCCAATTCCCGGCTGTTTGACCGGAAAGAGGATGTGCCCACCCAGGCGGTGACCATGGGCATTGGCACCATTATGAAAGCTAAGCGGGTGCTGCTTATTGCCGGGGCGGACAAGAAGGAGATTGTGGAAAAGGCCTTTTATGGGCCGGTAGCCCCGGAAGTGCCCGCCTCGGTTTTGCAGCTGCACCGGGATGTGACAGTAATTTTAAGCGAGAACTAAGCGCCAGCCCCAAACCCCCACAGCCATTCACCTTACACGCTTTTGCCGCATAGCATGGAAAGAGCGAGGTGGTGTACGTGAATGTAGTGTTTTATGTGGCGGGTATGGCACTGATGGTACTGGGTGCGGTGGAGCTAATTCGCACTTTGGTTTTTTGGTGGCACAGGCCCGGCGGGCCCGGGGGAAGCAAAAAGGAGGGGCGGCTGGTCCTGCTGGTATTGCCGGATGGCGAGGAGGACTGCGAGGCCATGGTGCGGGTGGCCGCGGAGCGGGTGAACTGGATGTCCCTGCGGCCCCCCTGCCGCCTGGTTTGCCTGGAGTTTCCGCAGACCAGGGAAGTGCTGGACCGGCTTAGCTGGGATATGCCCGGCCTGGAGCGCTGCACCCCAGACCGTTTGGCAGAGGTCCTGCTGGACCCGGAGAAGTAAGTATAGTGTGTGAACCCATACTGCGCACACGGTTTTTTTGGGAGGGGAGGGAGACACTGTGGAAGGCCTTTTGGAGCTGTACGGCGAAGTGGAGCAGGTGGTGTACCGCAATGAGAATAATCAATATACTGTGCTGCAAATGCTTAGTGGGGACGATATGGTCACTGTGGTGGGCTCTTTTCCCATGGTGGGCGCCGGGGAAGAACTGCGGGTGTATGGAAGGTGGGAGTCCCACGCGGCATACGGGCCTCAGTTCCGGGCCGAGGCATTTCAGCGGGACCGGCCCGCCACCACTGGGGCCATGCTGAAGTACCTGGCCTCCGGGGCTATTCGGGGGGTGGGCCCGGCGCTGGCCGCCCGTATTGTGGAGGCCTTTGGGGTAAACGCTTTGGAGGTTATTGAGGAGGACCCGGAGCGCCTGGCCCAGGTAAAAGGCATTACCCAGCAAAAGGCCCTGGAAATTAGCGAAGAGCTCCGGCGGGTCAACGGGGTGCGGGAGCTGATGGCGTACCTGGGGGAGTTTGGCGTGGCCCCAGAAAGCGCCCTGCTGGTTTGGAAGCAGTATGGAGAGGAGTCCATTGGCTGTGTGCAGGAAGAGCCCTACCTGCTGTGCGCCCCGGAGATTGGCCTAAGCTTTGGGATAGCGGACTCGGTGGCCCAGTCTATGGAGTGCCCCCCGGACGACATAGGCCGGGTAATGGCCGGGGTTCTCTATGTGCTAAGGCACAACCTGGACAACGGCCACACCTGCCTGCCCAAAGACCGGCTTTTTGTTACTGCGGCTAAGATGCTGGGGGTACACCAGGAGCTGGTGGAAGAGGCGGTGGACAACCTTTTGGGCAATTTTCAGCTGATGGAAGAGGAAATGGGGGGCAAGCGGACCTGCTTTCTTCAGCAGCAGCATATTTGCGAAGAGTACATTGCCGGGCGGATGCGGGCTATGCTGGCCTCGCCGGCGGTGCGTCTGCCTGGGGCCAGCGTGCAGATCGGCCTGATTGAGGAGCGCCAGGGAATCCGCTACGCGGACAAGCAGCGGGCGGCCATTCAGGCAGCCATGGAACAGGGGATTCTCATCCTTACCGGGGGCCCGGGCACAGGCAAGACCACTACCCTGAACGCGATGATTCACATTCTAAAGCTGGCGGGGGAGCGGGTGCTTTTGGCTGCGCCCACGGGCCGTGCCGCCAAGCGCATGAGCGAACTGACCGGCCAGGAGGCAAAGACCATTCACAGGATGCTGCAAGTGGAGTGGGACGAGCTGGATAACCCGGTGTTCAACCGTAATGAGCGCAATCCCCTGGAGTGCGAATGCCTGGTGATTGACGAAATGTCCATGGTGGACGCCTACCTATTCGAGAGTGTGCTGCGGGCCCTGCCCCTGGGCTGCCGGCTGATTTTGGTGGGAGACAGCGACCAGCTGCCCTCGGTGGGGGCGGGCAATGTGCTGGGGGACCTGATTGCCTCCGGGATGTTCCCCACAGTGCAGCTGCGGGAGATTTTCCGCCAGTCGATGGAAAGTCTAATTGTTACCAGCGCCCACAGGATTGTGGAGGGCCGGCGGCCTGAGCTGAACCGGCACAACAGCGACTTTTTCTTCTTGCGGGGCGCGGAGCCCACGGCCGCCCAGGAATTGGTAACAGACCTATGCAGCAGGCGGCTGCCCAAAAGCTATGGATACTCTCCGGTGGAGGACATCCAGGTCCTGTGTCCCAGCCGGAAAGGGGAACTGGGCACCGTGGAGCTGAACAAGCTGCTGCGGGAGGCGATTAATCCCCCGGCCCCGGACAAGCCCCAGGTGAAGGTGGGGGGGCAGCTGTTCCGGCTGGGAGACAAGGTGATGCAGGTGCGCAATGACTATAACCTGCCCTGGTCCCGGGATGACGAGACAGAGGGCCAGGGGGTTTTTAACGGGGATATGGGGGTGGTTACCTCCATTGACAAGCCGGGCGGGGCGCTGACAGTGCGCATTGACGACAAAAATGTCCTTTATGACCTGGAACACGCCGCCCAGGAGCTGGAGCCCGCCTATGCGGTGACGGTGCACAAGAGCCAGGGCAATGAGTTTACGGCAGTGGTGATGCCCCTTTTGAAGGTACCAGGGCAGCTGCGGTACCGAAACCTGCTGTATACTGGGGTGACCAGGGCCAAAAAGCTGCTGATTCTTACCGGTGAGCCGGCAGTGCTGGACGAGATGATTGCCAATAATAAAAAGACCCGGCGGTACACCGGGCTGCTGTGGTTTTTGCGGCGGGATGGGGAAGCGTTAGGGCGCCCAGCGGCAGAGCTTTAGGTTCACGTGGGCGGAATCCTTCATGGGAACACCCTCTGCTGCTAAAAGCGCGGCCTGCTCTGTCCAGCCGGGGGCCAGGCGGCCGCTGTGGTCCACTACCCGGTGGCAGGGGAAGTCGCCGTAGAGCATAGCGTGGCGCAGCACCCGGCCCACCAGCCGGCCCCCCCGAGGGTGGCCGGAGAGAGCGGCGACCTGGCCGTAGGTGGCCACTTGGCCGGAAGGGATTTCGGCGACAATGGAGAGGATTTCGTAGGCCAGCTGGTCGTTCATGAAAATACCTTCTTTCACAAAAGATGAGGCAGGGAAGAGGAGTACGAAGCTGCGGAATGCGACGCTGCCTGCTCCCGCATATTTTTGGCTCTGCTTTACATAGAAGCGTCCCGAAGGGCCTGGCCCCCCGGGACGCTGTTCTTTTTTTCTTAGAACTGGTACTTTTCGCCCGTGCGGCAGGACTGGTACGCGCCCACCATCAGCCGGGTTAGAGCTAGGGCGTCGTCCAAGCCATTGGGGGCCTCGCCGCCCTCTGTGACCGCGTCTATCCACGCGTCAATGGGCATGGGATCCGGGGCGGGCAGGTCCTTTTGCTCCACCACCTGGCCCTTGGTTTCCCGGCTGCTGTATTCCAACGCGCCATTGTGTACCATCAGCGAACCCTGGGTGCCGCTGACCTCCAGCACGTAGTTATTGCCCTCGGAGACAAAGCCGGTTTCGGACACGCCGATGGCCCCGCTGGCAAACTCCAGCACGGAGACGGCGTTGTCCTCTACGGGCTTGCCGGTGACCTGGGTGAACATGGAAACGATGGATTTGGGCTCGCCCATTAGCCAGTGCAGGGTGTACATGGGGTGGGCACCCAGATCCATCATAGCCCCGCCGCCGGTTTGGGCCGCGTCGTAGAAGTGGGGGGGCAGCCAGTCGGCGCTGCTTCCGTTGTGGACATTGCGCACCCGGGCATAGGTGATCTGCCCCAGCTGGCCGCTTTGGGCCAGGGTTTTGGCGGCTTTTAGGGCGGGCCAGGTCTTGTGAGGATAGGAAATGGTAAATTTTACCCCGCTGGCCCGAACGGCAGCGGCGATTTCTTCGGCCTCCTCGTTGGAGAAAGCCAGAACCTTCTCGGTGAAAATGTGCTTTTTGGCTTTGGCGGCGGCCAGCAGCACAGAGGTATGCTGGCTGGTGGCTGTGGTAACCTGGATGCCCTCAATACTGGGATCGGCCCAGATGGCTTCCAGGTCGGGCTGAAAGGGAATGCCCAGTTTTTGGGCGGTTTCCTGGCCCCGGGCGGGGTCGTCGTCCCAAAGGCAGCAGAGTTGAGCTTTGGGGTTTTTCTGGATGGCCTGGGCATACTCCATAGTATGTACGTGCCAAGCACCAATGGCGGCTATTTTCATAGGGCAGGACCTCCTTAAAAAGATAATAGAACGAGAAGATGATAGAAAAGAGAAAATGCCAAGCGGAAGAGGGGGCCTGGGGGAAACTTGCTGCCCCCGGCGGGGGGTGGGACGACGTCCCACGGTCTTGACCTAAAAAGGCGGCGCGGCAGGATTCTGTTTTACTGGTACAGCGGGCCGTAGATCTGGCAGGCCCGGTAGTCGGCGCTTTGGGCGTCCTCTGTGCCAAAGGCGGCCCAGGCATGGGGCCGGAACAGCTTTTCCGCCTCCACATTATGCATATTTACCGGAATGCGCAGCATGGAAGCCAATGTAATTAGCTCGGCCCCCACGTGGCCGTACACCGTAACCCCGTGGTTAGCGCCCCAATTGGCCATAACGCTGTACACATCGGCAAAAGCCCCCTGGCCCGTAAGCCGGGGCACAAACCAGGTGGTGGGCCAGCTGGGGTCTGTGCGCTTGTCAATGACCGCGTGAATTTCGTCCGGCAGGTCCGCGGTCCAGCCCTCGGCCAGCTGCAAGACCGGGCCGATGCCGTCCACTACGTTGACCCGCAGCATGGTCACAGGCATTTCCGCGTGGCATCTAAAGTGGCTGGAGAACCCGCCTCCCCGGAAGTACTCATAGTTGGCCCGGCACCAGTCTGTGGCCGCCAGGCACGCGGTCACATCCTCCTCTGTCATGTCCCAGAAGGGCTTCATGCAGCCAAGTCCCTGGGAGTTTTTGGCCGCGCCCGAGCCATCCAGGGCGGTAGCGCCGGAGTTGATGAGATGAATAAAGCCGTTTTTTGCCACGCCCTCCGGCTTTCGCCCGGTGACCCGCTGGCAGGCCTCTGGGCTCCAGTAGGTGCGCACGTCATGGAAGCAGGGGGCCGTGTTGCTGATCAGGGACCCCAGCATCATGGCCACGCCGTTAAGGGTATCATTTTCTGTGGCAAAGGGTGTGGGAGTCTTGGGGCCGTTCCAGTCAAAGGTAGAGGCCATAATGGCCTCGGTAAAGTCCGCGTTGGGCAGCCAGTCGGTCCACTGGCGCTGGCCCTGGAAGCCCCCGGCCACCGCGTTTTTGCCCAGGGCCTCTTCGTGCCAGCCCAGCTCTGCCAGTTTGGGGTTACCAAAAAGGATGTCCCGGACAATGATGGACATTTTGGCAATGAACTCCCAATCCTGGTCCGGGGGAACGACCTTAGACCGGGTGATGATTTCCGGCAGGTTTTTGCCGCGGTTTAGGTCAAAGCCTTCGGGACAGTTTGCTTTGATCCAGCCCAGGGCCTTGTGGTATTCCTCTTTGTCGTAGATTTCCAGAGTGACGCGGCGCAAAATTTCGGTCATGTCCACCCACTCGGCCCGAATGCCGAAGTATTTCTGGAACATATCCGCATTGCAGTAGCTGCCCGCAATGCCCATGGCCACGCCGCCAAGATTGACATAAGATTTGTTCTTCATCCAGCCCACGGCCACCGCGCCCCGGGCAAACTTGAGGATTTTTTCCGCCACGTCGGCAGGAATAGAGCTGTCGCCCAGGTCCTGGACATCATGGCCATAGATAGAGAAAGCGGGCAGGCCCTTTTGGGCGTAGGCGGCCATCACGGCGGCCAAGTACACGGCCCCGGGGCGCTCGGTGCCGTTGAAGCCCCACACGGCCTTGATGGTGTTGGGGTCCATGTCGAAAGTCTCAGATCCATAGCACCAGCAAGGGGTAACGCTAAGGGTGGCCACAACATTTTGCGTAGCGAAGAACTGGGCGCACTGGGCGGCCTCGGCGCCGCCGCCGATGGTTCCTTGGTTGATGACGCACTGGACGGGGGTACCGTCGGGGTACTTAAGGGTAGAGCTGATCAGGGCCGCCGCCATAGTGGCCATGCCCATCGTCTGGGTTTCCAGGGCCTCGCGGACGCCGCCCCAGCGGCCGTCAATGACGGGACGGATGCCGATTTTTGGGTATTGCATGATGAAGAACCTCCTTTGCGGTTGGTTGACGGAAACAGATTATAGTTTACATAAAGTGGAAGCCGGCGAAATGCTGAATGAAGCAGAAGGATTGGGCGGCCTCTCTTTGGCCCCTACTTCTTATGCAGCAGCGGGTCCTCTGGCTGAAAGGTCTTATAACCTGGATGACGCCCGGTCACCCGGTAGTATCCCCGCAGATCGATGAGTTTTTGTATGTTCTCCCGGCTAATATCAAAGCTGCCGCCCAGAATGACCGCGTTAATGGTGATCTTTGCCCAGAGCTCCAGGCTTTCCATACGGTAAAAGGCTGTTAGCACGTCGCTGCCCACAGCCAGGGCCCCGTGGTTTTCCAGCAACATTACGTCATGCTCCTCCAGAAAGGGCTCAATGGCATCGGGCACCTCCTGGGTGGAGGGGGTACCATAGGGAGTGAGGGGCACAGAGCCCATCACCGCTACGTCCTCAATCATATTGTACATGTCCATGGCCTTGTGCGCCACCGCAAATCCGGTGGCCCCTGGCGGGTGGGCGTGGATCACGCTTTGCACATCCGGGCGCTTTTCATAGCAGCGCAGGTGCATTTTGATCTCGCTGGAAGGGCGGTAGTCTCCGCGGGCCTCTAAAACATTACCCTGGCTGTCTAAAAGCACCAGCTTGTCCGAGGTGATAAAGGACTTGCTGATGCCTGTGGGGGTGGCAAGAACGCGGCCGTCCGGCAAGCGGGCGCTAACGTTTCCATCATTTGCGGCCACCCAGCCCAGCTGCCACATTTTGTGACACACGTCACAGATGGCGGCTTTGATGCTTTCCAAATTCATTCACTTCGCTTTCTCCACAATAGTTTTTATTACTGTTATGAAATCATAGAATCACAAGGATGCCAAGGCTTATTATAATGTGCCAGGTGTGCAAAGTCAATAAAAGTTTTTCCATTGGCAGAGAAAAAGCGGGAGTGGTTTAGGGCAGATTTTGGTTGATCTCCTGGAGAATTTCCAGCACGTGGATGTCGCCAGCGGCCAGCAGCTCCTTTACCGGGGGTCCTTCTGGGCTGGGGCCGTTACGCCAGTAATTTCGGGCCCGGGCCAGGTTTTGGGCCTGGTCTGGGACGCCGTCGAAGCAGTTGCAGGCATTGCCCGCGAAGAGGCTGCCCAGAACGTGCAGACGGACGATGTGGTAGGTGGGGCGCTGACAAGGACCGGCGAAGAACTCGGCCCAGCGTTGGGCCTCCTCCAAGGTTTCAGACACATACAGGCAGGCCATGCGAGAGGGATACTGGGGGAATTCTTGCTGGCGGACTTGCTCCATAGCCAGCTCCCGCAGGGCCACGGCGGTATGGTGTTCCAGGGGGGTCCCGAGATAGCGCTGGGGGTTGGCATAAATTTCCTTCACAATATCCTGCTGGGCAGTAACCCGAGCATATACGCCGTTGTGATGGGTGCGGTCAAAACGCAGACGCTGGCCCGGGCACATGGGGCGTTCGGTGACCACGTGGTAGGCGGTATATTCTTGCATAGAATGTGCTCCTTTTTTAGTGATGCATAGCGCAAAGAGCCGCACGCAAAGGGGCGGCTCTTTGTTTTAGCGGAAATGTTGTTTTGCGGATACAGGCCCGTATACAGTTTCTTTTCTGTGGATAAGAGCCGGTGTTTTGGGGCTTGGTCATCCTTTTCTGCGCTTAGAGCCTGTTTAACATCGGTTCGCGCATGGCTTGCTAAGCTAGAGTCTATTTTCAGCCGCCGAAACAGTCTGTTTTGACCAGAAAGGGCGCTTTCAGTGCCAAAAATCCTGGAAAGGCGGCCAGCATTTCTTGGGGTTCTTCCTTGAAATCCCCGTTTCCTGGCCCAAAATTCCGCGTTTCTCTGGCTTTCAAATAGACTCCTAGCATATTTTCCGCCATAGCACCCAACTTTCGCTTGCCGGATCCTAAGACCATAAGTGGTCTAACCATAAATGGTCTAACCATAAATGAAATGGTCTGATTGGCGGCGCTCCATTTGGGCACTCTGGCGAAAAATCTAACATTGCAATGGATGCGCGCCCAGATATGAAACAAGCTCTTAGGCACCACGGGCTTTCATTTGTAGTGATTCCTTGCGGGGATCGTGTGGAGGAAAGAGGGGGTCTCTATCGATCTTGTTTGCGGATGAAAGCGGCTGGACTGGACCGGCTGGGGACGACGTATTATTTGATTACGCTAAGTAGCCGGTGGTCCGTGTCCTCCCTTGAGGCATCTCCTGGTTTTTAAGAAGAGACGAACTCTCGTTGGCCCTTCTTTATTAGTGGCTTCCACCAGGCCGGTTCACGCGTTAACTTGGGGGCAAGGTGGAGGCCGGCAAAGGTGAGGGGGCCCGCCTGGCGGGGAGCGTATTGGCGGACCCAAAGTGTTTGGGAGCATCCGAAGAGCGCGCTGGCTATGCCGGCGGACAGCACCCAGGGAGGGCGGGGCTGCGCCCGGCTCCGCGAAGGAGCGGCGACGTTAGGCTGCCGCTTGTGTTAGGGACGAAGGATAACGTTGTTTCCATCAAATTTGGGGCCGTTGGCGGAAAGAAGCATGACGCCTTCGATAAAGCCCCAGATGACGGCCGCCACAGAGGCAACCCCGCAGGTGATGAGGCCGCCCGCCAGGCACAAAACCAGCTGGATGGTGCCCCGGGTGTTGAAGCCCATATAGAAATTGTGAATGCCAAAGCATCCAAATATAATGGCCAAAAGCCCAGCGGCCAAACGGCTGCGCTGCTGGTACCCAGCGGGGGGCTCGGTATATTGGGGCTGAACCGGCGCCTGGGGCTGCTGGTAGCTTTGGGCCGTGTAATTGGGGGCTTGATAGCCGTGGTAGGCCTGAGACTGGGTGTACTGGGGCGGTTGATAGCCCTGCTGGGGCTGGCCGCCATAGTTATACTGGTTATTGTACTGGGGAGCCTGCTGCACCACTGGCTGGGGGGGGGGCTCCGGAGCGCGGGGAGGCTCTGGGAAGGTGATGGTGGGCGGAGCGGGATCTGGCTCCAAGGTGAGCTGGGGCACGGGCTTTTCATCCACAGGGGCAGCGGGCACAGGGGGGTCCCCTTCGCCTGCGGGAGCGGCAGGCTCCACAGCGGCAGGGGCCGGGGCAGGTTCTGGGGGCTGGGGTTCAGAGGCGGCGGGCGCGGGCTGCGCCGGGGTGGCCGGCTCTTGGTTTAGGTCCTTATTTTCAAAATCGCTCATAGGGCACCTCCTGGGTTAGTCTTTAAGAAATACGCCGTTGGCGTCCGTGCTAATGCGGCCATCCAGCAGCTTAACGCCGTCCAGGATGCTCCATATCTCCACCACAATGGCCCCCACGCCGCAGGTTAAAAGGGAGATGAGCAGCTGCATAAGGCCCCGGGACGTGTTGCCCAGGTAGAAGCTGTGGACACCATACACCCCCAGCAGGATGGCCAAAATGCCTGCCGCCACCCGGCTGCGCTGGGTATAGCCGGGAGGAGGGTCGATGCCTGCCTGAGGCTGGTACTGGGGCGGGTTATACATGGGCTGGCCCTGGGGCTGGTAGTTTCCGTGGTTATAGTCTGCCATAGTGATACACCTCTTTGCGTTTTCGGCGGGCCTGCCAGGCTGGTGGTGAGAGGGGGGCCCTGGGGCGCCGTCTTTGTGTCCTTATCTTAGCACGAAACCCTTTGGGAAAGCAATAGGGCGGGGGCAAAAGTAAGGGATTCTTAATTTGTAGAAAGCCTTTTGGCGGGAGTTTTGAAAAAAATTCGAAAATATTTTTATTTTTTCGGGAAAAGTTGTCTTTTAGAGAACAACTTTTGTGCTTTTTTAAGGGGTATATGAAAGGAGGTTTTAGCGGGACCGAAAAAAGCGGAGGAAGAGGAGGGACCGGATTTATCAAAACAATCAACAGGAAAGGAGCTTGAACAAGTGCTGGGTCTAAAAAAGAAGAACCGGCGGGCCGGCGGGGCCTTTGACGAGTGCGGGGCGCTGGCCACCAGCGTACAGAGCCGGCCAGCGGAAGGGGGCGTGCTGCTGCCAGCGGGCGCGGGGGAGCGGGAGCTGTACCGCAGCCTGCGGGAAGGGGTGCCCATTATTGACGCGTCTATTTACAAGCTGCGCCGGCTCATCGGCGGCTTTCAGGTGTCCTGCCCTCAGGAGCGGGCGGAGAAGAGGCTGAAGGAGTTTTTAGAGGGGATACAGGTGAACGCTGCGGGCAGCGGTATTCATGAATTCCTGGGCGTTTACCTGGAAGAGCTGGTGACCTATGGCACGGCGGTGGGCGAGATGGTGCTCTCTGGCGGGCAGGTGGCGGCCTTGTATAATGCGGGGCTGCGAAACCTGGAGCTGGAAGAGGACGGGCCCCTGGGGGTGAAGGTCTCGGTACTGGAGGAGGGGGAAAAGCGCCCCTGCCCCCACCCAGAACTGCTGCTGGTTTCGGCCCTGAACCCGGCGGCGGGGTCCCCCTGGGGGGTGTCGCTGCTGCGGGGGCTGCCCTTTGTTAGCGGGGTGCTGATGAATATCTACCGCACCCTGGGGGTGAACTGGGAACGCATGGGCAACGTACGCTTTGCGGTGACCTGCCAGCCGGAGGGCCCCCTAACAGGAGCCGGAGAGCGGGCCAGGCAGATGGCCCAGGAGTGGAAAGCTGCCATGAGCAGCCGGGAGCCCAGGGATTTTGTGGCAGTGGGAAACGTGAGTATTAAGGCTATTGGCGCGGACCACCAGATGATGGACAGCCAGGTACCGGTGCGGCAGATGCTGGAGCAGATTGTGGCCAAGCTGGGCCTGCCGCCCTTTTTGCTGGGGCTTAGCTGGTCCTCCACAGAAAGGATGTCCAGCCAGCAGGCGGACGTGCTGACCAGCGAACTGGAGGCATACCGGCGGGTACTGACCCCAGTGATACGAAAGATCTGCCGAACCTGGCTGGCCCTGGAGGGCTACCCCCAAGAGTGCGAGATAGAGTGGGAAGAGATTACCATGCAGGACGAGGTGGACCACGCCAACGCCCGGTATCTGCTGGCCAGGGCCAGGAAGCTGGAGCGAGAGCTGGAGGAATAGACGGGTAGTTTTCCGCCAGACGGCCTAGGGCTTGTTTGAAAATAGAGGAAATGACGAATTTTGGGCCAGAAGGGGACAATTTCAAGGAGAAGAACCGCCGTAGTTAGCTGCGCTAACTACGGCAATCTGGCGATTGACGAGGATTTTCGACGTAGAAAGTGGCCTCTTCTGGCAAAAAAGACGACGTTTTCGATTTTTCAAACAAGCCCTAGGGCCCCAATATATTGTAAACGCACTTGGAAGTCGGTAAAGACCGGTTTTTTTAGCAAGCGGCTGGTCCGCTGGTTCAAAAGGGTGAATGCGCTTGAAGGATTTTGCCTCTTTTGCACCGCGTGAACCAATAACGCAAAGAATGAATACGAAGGAGGATGCCTATGAATTTGAAAGAGGGACGAGTGGTGAAAGCCGCCCAGGAGCTGAGCCAAGAGGAGATGGGGGCGATCAACCGCTACACACGCCGGGCCTATGAACCCCAGGAGGTATATGTGTTTTCCCTTGTGCTGTGCGACAACCAGGTGGACCGGGATCTGGAGCGCTTTCCCAAGGAGAGCCTGGAGCGGCTGAAGGAGCTGTTTTTAGGCAAGACCTGCATTTTAGACCACGAGTGCAAAAGCGCCAACCAGACCGCCAGGATTTTCAGCACAGGGATGCGGATTTGTGAGGACCAGCGGACCAAAACCGGCGAACCCCTGGCGCAGCTTACCGCCCAGGCATACCTGCCCAGAACCAAGGGCAACGAGGAGACCATTGCCCTGATTGACGGGGGAATTTTGAAGGAGGTGAGCGTTAGCTGTAGCGTAAAGCGCCGGGTATGCAGCGTCTGCGGCCAGGAGCAATGCGCGCATGTGCCGGGCCGGGAATATGGGGGCCAGGTGGCCCACCACCTGCTCTTGGAGCCTACGGACGCCTATGAGTGCTCCTTTGTGGCAGTGCCTGCCCAGCGGGGCGCGGGGGTGACCAAACATTTTGCCGGGGAAGAAGCGGTGGACAAGCTGCTAGGCCAGGCCCAGGCGGAGGCAGTGGTGATTTCAAAAGCCCAGGCCGGGGAGATTGGCCGTAGATTCCGGGCCCTGGCGGAAAAGGCCCGCTGGGGCCAGCGCTATCGCCGGGAGCTGGAAAGGGGGGTGCTGAAGTACAGCGCCATAGTACAGCCGGAAATGCCCCGGGAGGTGATGGAGGCCACGGTAAAGGCGCTGGGCATAGAGGAGCTGGCCGCCATGGAAAAGACCTATGGCCGGATGGCGGAGAGAGCCCTGCCCCTGCGGCCCCAGCTGGCCCCAGAGCCCGGAGACCGGGAAGAGGGCAACGGGGAGTTTCGGATATAAGTGAGGACCTTTCCTTTTAGAAAGGAAGTGGCAAAAATGGAACATGACGAGGTGAAGGCGCGGGGAAAGCCGCCAGCGGCAAAGAGCTGACGCGCAAAGGGGTTACGCGGGTCTCAGGCCGGCCGGCGAGACACTGTGCCCCACGCATTTACCAGCGTGAGAAGCCTGGTCGCTCCATAGGGCGCAATACCAGCGCAGAGCGGGCGTTCCAGGGCAATTGAAAATCTTTACGGCTTTATCGTGATGAGAACACCTAAAAATTATAATTTTTTAAAGGAGAATGAACTTATGGCTTATTACGAGAATATTGGGTTGGAAAAAGGCATGTACCACACCCCGGGCAAGAGCTTTACCCAGGTGCTGGAAGAGCTGGACCGCTCGGAAAATTACCGGGGCACAGCCCTGGAGGGCCTAGACGCCTACCAGCGCCAGCTGAAGCGCTTTGCCATTAAGGTGAGCGGGCCGGACTCCGGCACAGTGGAACAGTTCTTCCAGAGCGGCGCCAGCGCCGCGCTATTCCCGGAATATGTGGCCCGAGCCGTGCGCCAGGGCATGGACAGCGTGACGAAGATTAACGACCTGGTGGCCACGGTGACCAAAATTGACGGGATAGACTACCGCACCATTGCCGCCAAAGAGGAGGCCGGCACCCAGGCCGCCGAGACCAGCACCACCCCGCTGGAGCTAGAGGGCGCCGCGCTGCCAGTTACCAATATCCGCGCCAACCAGAGTTTGGTACCTATGAAAAAGCATGGACGGATGCTGGTGAGCTCTTACGAGGCCCTGCGTTTTCAAAAGCTGGACCTGTTTACCGTGGCCCTGCGGCAGATTGGGGCGTACATTGCCACCGAGCAGCTAAACGACGCGGTGGGGGTGCTGATCAGAGGAGATGGGAGTAAGGACGGCGTGGCCTTTCTCTCAGGAGCCACCCCCAATTATGGGGATTTTATTGGCGCGTGGGCCGCGCTGGCGCCCTTTAAGCTGAACACTGTGGTGGCAGGGACCGACGCCATGCAGAAGCTTTTGCAGGTGGAGGAGTTTAAGGACGCCCAGGCTGGCATGAACTTCCAGGGCACGGGCAAGCTGTGTACACCCCTGGGCGCGAAGCTCATCCATGTGCCGGGCATGGAGAATCACAAGATCATTGCCCTGGACAAGAACGCGGCCCTGGAGATGGTGCAGTCTGGCGGGGTAGTTACAGACTGCGACAAGCTGATCGACCGGCAGCTGGAGCGGGCCGCCATTAGCGTGACCTGCGGCTTTGCCAGAATTTTTGAAGGCGCGGCCATAGGGCTAGAGATTACGGAAGCCGCAAAGGCGTAAGCAGGGTTAACCATAGGAGTTGCCGGGCGGGCGGGAGGACGAAGGGGGTTTTATGGAAATCAGCTTGGAGAACGTGCAAGAAAAATTTATACTGTACAGCGGCGAACCCATGGACGGGCAGGACCCTCGGCGGGACAAGCTTTGCGGGGAGCTGTGCCGGGAGTGCGCGGGCTGGGTGGGGCGGCGGCTGCTGCCCGGAGCAGAAGAGGGCCGGGCCGGGGAGGCCGAGAGCTGGGCCGCTGCCAGGGCCTTTTATCAGCTGACCCTGCTGGACCAGGCCACGGGGCCTATGGCTGTGGCTTCGCCAGAGCTAAAGGTGGAACTGGGAGACCGGGCCCGGCACGCCTGGGAGCTTTGTGAGGAAAAGTACCGGGCCTGCGCCGGGCTGCTGGGCTGGGACAGGTTCTATTTTGGACAGGTGTAAGGAGGCGCGGATGGGGGACTTATCGCGGAACATCTACCGGCGCGCGCCGGTAGCGGTATTGATAAAAGGAGATGGCTCCCGGACCCTGGGCCGGGGGGCCGTGGCGCGGTTGAAAGGACAGGCTGGTATGTTTGGCCCCCGGCTGGCGGCGGAGATAGGCCTTTTATGCAGTCCGCTGTACGTGTTTACAGGCTGGCTGGAAGGGGTGCGGCCGGGGGACGCCCTGGAACAGGCCGGGCAGACGTACCGGGTGCTTTTGGCAGAGGAGCTGGCCATTGGCGGGACAAAAATATGCCTGCGGGTTCTGCTGGAAAAGGAGGTGGGCGCGGATGAGAGCCCATGAGCTATTAATAGATCTGCTGGAACGCTTTGCCCTGGCTGTGCCAGAGGCGGATTTTCGCTTGGGGTGGCGGCAGCTGCCGGCCGGACGGCTGCCCACCCGGCCGGTGGTTACCGGGCAGGTGGAAAAGGAGGTCCGGGCTGGAGGGGGCTGGGAGGCCAGCCTGGGGTTTACGGTATGGCTGCCCAGGAATGCCCAGGCGGACTGGGCGGAAGAAATTATGGCGGCCATTACCGCCACGGCAGAAACCGGACAAGCAGCCCCTACGGGGATGGAACGAGGGGCGGTCTGTGTGGACAAGAATACCGGGCTGCTGGCCCTGGCGGTAGTCTTTCGCTTTGGAGCGGTGGGAAGCGCTGCTGGCAAAAAGACCTATTCGGTCTGGCTGGACGGGAAGAAGTATGCGGTAACTGGGTGGAAAGTTTCGGTGGGGGGCAGTGTGGAAGAGCTGGTGGCCGTGGGCGAGGACGAGCCCTTTGCCTGTATGGGCAGAACCGTATATACCGTGGAGCTGAAAGGGCTTGGCGGCCTGGGACTGGCCCTGGAAGGAAGCGTTGCCCTTCAGGTGGAGAATTGGCGTTTTGAGGGCTGCCGGTGGAAGAGCCTCTCTGCTGAGGGCGGGGTACTGGTATCGGAAAAAAGGACGGAGGTGGAAGGATGGAGGAGCTGGAACGGGCTGAGGAACTGAGCCGGGAGCTGGAACGGGATAGCCGCCGCTATCCGGCGCAGCTGTGAAAGGGGGCGAAAGAGTGAACCTGATGACCATGCGTTTTAAAGACTTTACCTGGCGGATAAATCCTACCCAGCTGTATGTGGAATGCGCCCGGAACCTGAAGGAGACCCTGCTGCCCTTCCAGGGCGGGGAGGCCGTGGACCTGGGGCCCAAAAAGCGGCGGGTCAGCGGCGTGGGGTATTTTACCGGGGAGGACTGTGCCGGACAGTGGCGGCGCCTGGAAGCGCTGCTGGCCGAAGGCGGGCCGGGATATTTGCAGCTGCCTGGGCAGGCGCCTTTTTTGGCGGTGCTGGACAACCTAAAGCTGCTGGGAGAGGCAGGCGGGGGGCTGGTAAAGTACAGCTTTGCATTTACCGAGTATAAGGCCGGGGCTCGGTACCTGGGGGTGCGCTACGCGGCCGCTGGGGAGAGCCTGTGGGACTATGCCGGGCGCTTTGGCTGGGACATAGAAGCCCTGCGGGCGGCCAACCCCCATATACGGGACATCGCGGACCTGAAAGAGGGAGAGGAGGTGCATGCCCCATGACTTTTTGGGGAACTTTAGCCGGGGGCGGGCAGATGCTGCTGGGCGCCCCCAAGGAGGCGGTGCTGTCTTATGACAGGGAGGCCCCGGCCTGCCAGCTGAAAGCGATATTTCCCGCAGAGCGGATCTGGGAGGACCTGGAAGAGGTGCGGGTATACGAAGGCGGCCGGGGGCTGTTTCGGGGGATGGTAGATGAGCAGAACACCGCCATGGGCCCCAAGGGGCTGCTAGTGGAGTTGGTGTGCAGAAGCCGGGAAGCCCTGCTGCTGGACAACGAGGCGGAGCCCAGAGCTTTTGGGAACCCTTCTTTGGGCGCTATCCGGCGCAGGCTGCTGGAGCCCCTGGGCTTTGACCAGGTGACAGGAGAGGACGGACGCTTTCCTGGGGAGCTTTTGGTGGAGAAGGGGCGGTCTTGCTGGCAGGTGCTGGCAGAATTCTGCCAGGACTACCTGGGCACCCGGCCCTATGTGGACTTTGAGGGAGTCCTGCACTGCGAGGGGGCCGGGCCCGGGGAACTGGAGCTGGACCGAGTGATGGAGGCCAAACTGTGCCGCCTGCCCTGTAAACGGCTGAGTGCCCTATACAAGCAGGGATACCGCGGGGGCTATGATACCCGGTTTACCGACCCGGAGGCGGCTGTTCCCAGGCGTAGGTACATTAGCGCCCAAAGCGGCCAAAACCCCCGGCAGCTGCTGAAAGAGGCCCGGCAGGCGAGCTTTTTGCTGACAGTAACCTGTGCGGGGGCCTGGTGGCCCCAGGGAGACTGCACCGCCCGGGTGGCCCTGCCCCGGGTGGGACGATTTGTGGGATGCCCGGTAAAAAAGGCGGTGGTGTGGATGGATGGCAGCGGAGTGCGCACTCGGCTGACCCTGGAGAAAGGAGAGGATGAGCGTGTGGCTGACAGAGAGGCTTAAGCCCGGAGATAACGTGCGGCTGCGCAGTGGGCTGGTGGAGAGCGAGGGGGGCTTTGCGGTGCGGAGCGACAGCGAGCACCGGGCCCCAGAGCAGCTGTTTCCCTATGGTTTTGCCAGCGCCGCCCAGAGCGGCCGCCCGGCGGTGATGCTGAATGGCTACTGCGCGGGGCTGGCCAGCGCCCCGGACCCCACCCTGGAAGAGGGCGAGGTACGGCTGTACTCGGCCGGAGGGGCGGAAATTTTGCTGAAAAATAACGGGCAGGTGGTGGTGAACGGCCAGGTCTTTGCCCCAAAGGAGGCGGGGTGATGGACCTAAAGCTGGAAAACGGAAACATCGCCCTGGGCCCTGGGGGCCTGCCCCAGATGGTGGGAGGCCTGGAGGAGCTGCTGCAAAACGCCTGGCTGCGGCTGAGCATCCGCCGGGGCAGCCTGCCCTATTGCCGGGAACTGGGCAGCGGACTGTGGCAGTGGGACCCCCAGGAGGACCACGCCCTGGACCGGGCTGTGGCACTGGCGAATGAAGCCCTTCTGGACCTGCCGGGGGCGCGGGCCAAAAGGGCGGAGGCAACAGAGGACGGCGTGCGGTTTTTGATGGAGACGCCGCTGGGAGAGGGGGAAATTATCATTGGAGACATACCAAGAGATACTTGACAGGATGCGGAGACAGTACGCGGACAAAAGCGGCGGGACACCCGACGAAGCGGGGGACATTGGCATACGCCTACAGGTGCTGGCCGGAGAAATCTACCGCTTGCAGGCGGGGATTGAGTGGGTCCGGCGGGAGGCGTTTCCCCAAACGGCCCAGGGGGAGCAGCTGGACCGCCACGGGGCCCAGCGGGGGCTGGCCAGAAAGCCCGCCCAAAAAGCCCAGGGGGTGCTGCACTTTTGCCGGTACCTGCCCCTAAGCTTTGACCTGGTGATTCCCAAAGGCACGGTATGCGCCGCTTACGGAGACGAGGCGGTGGAGTATGAGACCACCCAGGACGTGTCTTTGCCCGCTGGAGACCTAGCTGTGGGGGCCCCGGCCCAGGCGGTGGAAGCAGGCAGCCGGGGAAACGCGGCCTCTAACTACATTAACACTTTGGTGACGCCGGTCAACGGCATACAGTATGTGATGAACCACGGCGCCTTTACCGGTGGGGCCGAGGCGGAGGACGACGAGGCCTACCGCCAGCGGGTGCTGGAGGCCTTTTCCCGGCCTATTTTAATGGGCAATCCGGCCTACTATGAGGCCCTGGCCCGGGCGGTGCCGGGGGTGACAAAGGCCCAGGCCGTAGCGGCGGAAAGCGGCGGGGCGGCAGTGTACCTTTGGGGAGAAGGCCAGGCCCCGGACGAAGCCCTGCTGGCCGCGGCCACAGAAGCTTTGAGCCGGGAAAAGCCCCTGGGGGCGGCATTGACCATACAGGCGGCCACCACCCGCAAATGCAATGTGATGGCCACCATGAAGATGCGGCCCGGGCTGAACTTTGCAGAGGCCAAGGAGCGGGCCAAAGCCGCCCTGGGTCAGTGGTTTGACCAAAGGGAGATTGGCGGCGGGGTGTATACAGGGGACTTAGCCCGGGTAATCCTGGGAGACTCCGCCATTGGCAAGCTGACCTTGAACAACGCGATTGCGGACTATGCCGGGGCGGCGGGAGTATTGCCCATTATGGGCGTGGTCTCCCTGACGGAGGCCGCATGAGCGCCGGGGAGGACCTGCGCCGGATTCTTTCTGCCACAGGCGCGTACCAGTTGACCGGCAGCAGTCCGCTGGACTGGGAGTTGGACGCCTACGCCGAAGGATTGGACGCGGCGTGGGCACAGGTAGACCGGGCACTGGCGGAGCTGTTCATTGAGACCGCGCCAGAAGAAACGCTGGGCCAGTGGGAGATTTTGTTCCACGGCCAGGCCCTGCCGGGAGAACCGGCGGACCGCAGGCGGGCGCTGCTGGGGCTGCTGGGGGCCTACCGGGGGCCGGGGACCCTGGCGGAACTGAGGAGCGTGGTAGAAGCGGCGGGGATTGACGGCGCGGTGGAAGAGACAGAGACAGGAGTAATCATTCGGGCTAAAGGATTTTTGGGCGTGAGCGAGACGGAGGCCAGACGGCTGCTGGCGAGGCTGATGCCACTGCATCTAAACTGGGAACTGATTGTGGAAACGGAATAGGCGAAGAGGGCTTCTCACAGGGGAAGCCCTCTTTTTTTCGGAAAGGCCCAGAACCCCAAGGGGAAGCCGGCGGGACCACAGAGGGCGTCTCCTTGGCAACAGATAAAGCTTATGGTTCACACAGGCTAGGGCTTGTTTGAAAAATCGCAAACACCGTCTTTTTGCCCGGTCCGGGCGGATTTGTGTGTGGAAAATCCTTGTAATACGAAAGGATTCCTTGCGGCTTTCTTCGTCAAACCGCACCGGCCAGGGCAAAAAGACGGCATTTTCTCTGTTTTCAAACCAGCCCTAGAGTCTGTGTGAAAACTCCGAAACAGGGGCTGTTTTGCCCAGAAATGGTGGCTTCAGCGTCAAAAATTCTGGAAAGGCGCCAGCATTTCTTGCGGCTTTTTTCCTTGCAAGGGCCCCTCTTCCGGGCCAAAAAAGATCATTTTTCTCTATTTTCAAACAAGCTCTATTAAAATTTAGAATCTTTTGTTTTAGGACAGAAACAAGGATATCTTAACTTGAAAAATTGATTTTGCTGTTTCTTTAGTGGATGGACGATAGCGCCCGCCCCGGCCGGCGCAGCGCCGGGGCACAGGACCATAGTCAAAGGCCAGGGGGCTTGCCGCGGTTTTTTCCGGCAGCGGAGAGCAGAGGAAGGGCGGCACGGTAAACCCCAGGCCCCCGAACCACAGATACCGCAAGGGGGACCCCCAGGGCAAATCGTACTGCATCAAATAACGTAGACCGCAAAGGAGCAGCCCCACAACCGGAACATATACCGTAAAGGGGGCACTCACTGGGCATGACCGGGCCGCTGGGCGCATATTAGTAGAACAATGGAGGCAACACCCCACAAAAACCTTGCCACAGTGTTGCTTTGAAAGGGAAAGGATGATCTGTTGTGAAAAAGTATTTGGCCCTTCTTCTTGCTCTGCTGACAGCGGCCCTCTCTCTGCCGGCTTTGACCGCCCACGGCCAGGAGGAGCTGACCCTTTCGGCCCCGGCGGCGGTGCTGATGGAGGCCGGCACCGGGCAGGTACTCTTTGAAAAAAACGCCCATGAGGTGCGTCCCTGTGCCTCTATCACCAAAGTAATGACCCTGTGCCTGACCTTTGACGCCCTGGAGGCGGGCCAGCTGCGCCTGGAGGACCAGCTGACGGCCTCTGCCCACGCGGCCTCCATGGGCGGGTCGGACATCTGGCTGAAAGAGGGAGAGCAGATGAGCGTGGACGACCTGCTAAAAGCCACGGTGATTATGAGCGCCAACGACGCGGCGGTGGTGCTGGCCGAAAACGTGGCGGGCAGCGAAGAGGCCTTTGTGGCCAGAATGAACGAAAAAGCCCAGGAGCTGGGCATGGGGGACAGCACCTTTAAAAATTGCAACGGGCTGGATGAGGAGGGCCATGTGACCAGTGCCTTTGACGTGGCACTGATGAGCCGGGAACTGATCAAACACAAAAAAATTCAGGACTACACGCTCACCTGGATTGACTATGTACGGGACGGGGCCACCCAGCTGGTGAACACCAACAAACTGATCCGCAGCTACCAGGGCATTACGGGGCTAAAGACCGGCACTACCACCCAGGCGGGCAGCTGTATCACTGCCACGGCGGAGCGGGGCGGCCTGCGGCTGATCGCGGTGGTGCTGGGGGCCCCCAGCACGGACGACCGGTTCCGGGACGCGGCGGCGCTGCTGGACTATGGGTTTGCCGGGTGGACCGTCACCGTGCCCGAGAGCCCGGAGCTGCCGCCGGTGGCGGTGGCGGGGGGCATGGAGGAAACAGTACCCGTGCGCGCGGGCGAGATGCCGGAGATTCTGATGAGGACCTCGGCTAAAGGAGAGGTGGAGGAAAAAATCAGCTGGAAGCAGGGGGTGACTGCTCCGGTAAAAGAGGGGGATGTGCTGGGGAAGATCAGCTATCTGGCAGGGGGAGAGACCGTGGCCCAGGTGGAGATTAAAGCGGCGGGAGAGGTGGCGGCCATTACCTTTGGCTCGGCCTTTGGATATTTGCTGCGGGGGCTGCTGACGCTATAGGAGCGAGAAGGGTTTTAAGGCAACACCGCACAATTCTAAGCACCGTCCTGCTTGCAGATTTTCCGTGATAGCGCACAGCTTTCGCTGGTCAATGGTGAGATGGACGGCGCTCAATCTGTACCCTCTGAAGAAAAATCTGACTGCGCAATACGGTGCTTAGAATTGTGCGGTATTGCCTTAAGGAAAGAGCAGACGGTGAAGAGGCGAAGAGCTGGCTTTAGTCCATGCTTCGCCTCTTCTCGGGTCCGGGGATGAAGCGCCCGGGCTTTGTCTGCCGTCTTGGCCGGATCCATAAGGGCGGTGCTGTGCCCTTTCCTTTTTGGGAAGCGGCTTTCCAGGCGGCAAGGGGGATTTTCCCCTTTTTTCTGGCGGCGCCCGCTTTTGGCAGAGACTCTGCACAAAAAGACGCCCGGAGAATTTAGAGATATTTCATAAAACCCCCTCTTGCAAAACAGAAAAATATATTGTAAAATAAGAGTAATAAAAATCCCGGCGTTGGGCGGAGGAATCTTTCAGTTTTATAGAGGCTGGTTTCTTCCCTGGCGGACGGAAAGAGTAAAGGAGTTTTGCAAATGCCGCTAAAATTGGACGACAGGTATTTAAAAGGCTTTATTTCTCAACATGAGTTCGACGGTATGCAGCCCGCTGTGCAGGCCGCCAGCGATCTATTGGCCTCTGGAAAAGGCCCGGGGAATGACTTTTTGGGCTGGACCACCCTTCCCGAGGATTATGACAAGGAGGAGTTTGCCCGCATCAAGGCCGCGGCCCAGCGGGTAAAGGAAAATTCTCAGGTGTTTGTGGTCATTGGCATCGGGGGCTCCTACCTGGGGGCCCGGGCCGCTATTGAATTTTTGAAGTCCGACCATTACAACGCCCTGCCAAAGGATACGCCGGATATCTATTTTACCGGCAATAGCATTAGCTCTACCGCTTTGCAGGAGCTGGTGACGATTTGCCAGGACAAGGACGTTTCCATCAACATGATCTCCAAGTCCGGCACTACCACCGAGCCCGCCATTGCGTTCCGGGTGTTCCGGGAGCTGCTGGAAAAGAAATATGGCAAAGAAGGGGCCCGGCAGCGCGTTTTCTGCACCACGGATAAGGCCAAGGGCACTTTGAAGCAGCTGGCTGACGCCGAGGGCTACGAGACGTTTGTGGTACCGGATAATGTGGGCGGACGCTACTCGGTGCTGACCGCCGTGGGGCTTTTGCCCATTGCCGTGGCGGGGTGTGACGTTGACGCCTTGATGGAAGGGGCGCGCAAGGCCATGAAAGCCTATAGCAGCCCGGTGCTGGAGGAGAACGACTGCTACAAGTATGCGGCGGCCCGGAACATCCTATACAACAAGGGCAAGTCCGTAGAGGTGATGGTGAGCTATGAGCCCTGCTACGCCATGATGAACGAATGGTGGAAGCAGCTGTATGGAGAGAGCGAGGGCAAGGACCAGAAAGGCCTGTTCCCAGCCTCGGTGGTGTTTTCCACGGACCTGCACTCCATGGGGCAGTATATCCAGGACGGCCGGCGGCAGTTGTTTGAGACCGTAGTGCTCATTGACAGCCCCAAGCACCAGGTGACTCTGGGCAAGGACCCCACGGACGTGGACGGACTGAACTATCTGGAGGGCCGGACCATGGCCTTTGTCAACGAGAAGGCTTTTGAGGGGACCGTGCTGGCCCACAACGACGGCGGCGTGCCCAATGTGGTGCTGCACGCCAGCGACTTTTCTGAAGAGACTTTGGGGCAGATTATCTACTTTTTTGAGAAAGCCTGCGCCATTTCCGGCTATCTGCTGGGTGTGAATCCCTTTGACCAGCCTGGGGTGGAAAGCTATAAGAAGAACATGTTCGCCCTGCTGGGCAAGCCCGGGTACGAAGCCCAAAAGGCGGCGCTGGAGGAGCGCCTGAACGGTTAAAAAAAGTCCAGTACCGGACATTGGGCAAAGGCCGGTGCCTATTGGCAGAGGGAGAAGTTCCCGTGGGAAATCTTTCCCGTCATTTGGCCCGGGTAAATGCTCTTACTATTTTGTGAGAGCAATAATTTAAAAATAAAGGAGCAAAAAAATGGTTACTCTTTTGACTGGTAAAAAAGGTTCGGGCAAGACAAAGAAGCTCATTGAGATGGTCAACGCCGCCCTGGAAAAGTCCAACGGCAACGTGGTGGTCATTGAGAAAGGCCAGCAGATGACCTACAACATTCCCTATGCCGCCCGCTTGGTGGATTCTGACGCCTATGATATTAAGGGCGAGGACGCCCTGCTGGGCTTTATCAGCGGCATTTGCGCGGGCAACTATGACGTGACCGACATCTTTGTGGACTCCACCCTAAAGATTACCGGCACTGGGGCCGAGGCCTGCGCTTACCTGGTACCCGAGCTGAAAAAGCTTAGCGAGTCCGCCAGTACCTCGATTGTGCTTTCCATCTCTGCCGCCGACGAGGATATTCCCGCCCAGGTGGCTGACTGTGTGCTGAAATAACGGCAAAATTCTCCTGGCTTCGGGCTTGACAAAGGTCCTTTTAACAGGTATAATATACCGGTACGGCATGAGGTGCGATATGGTGATCGATATAAAAAAGTATTTTCAGTCTGATGGCCTTGAGGACAAGGTCAGCTGCCAGCTGGACTTTTCCGGGGTGGAATTGGGCGGCGTCAAGCCGTTTTGTGCGCCCGTGAAGGTAGAGGCTGCGCTGAAAGGCTTTGCGAGCGCGGTGGATTTTCAGGCGCGGGTGGAGTTTTCCCTTTTGATGCCCTGTGACCGCTGCGCGGAGGAGTTCACCAGAGAGTACGAGAAAACCTTCCGTCATATGCTGGTTCGGGA
Source organism: Acutalibacter intestini (assembly GCF_034334985.1). Classification (NCBI taxonomy): domain Bacteria; kingdom Bacillati; phylum Bacillota; class Clostridia; order Eubacteriales; family Acutalibacteraceae; genus Acutalibacter; species Acutalibacter intestini. Next base: position 405,130 of record NZ_JAWXXL010000001.1, read on the forward strand.
GACCCAGGGTGAAGAGGATGAAGACACCATCCTGACGCCTGAGGAAAAGCTGGACTTGGACAGGCTAGTGCTGGAGGACGTCCTGCTGAACATGCCCGGTCAGTTCCTTTGTAAAGAGGACTGCAAGGGCTTGTGCCCCACCTGCGGAACCAACTGGAACCACGGGATGTGTGGCTGCGGCGGCCCGGTGATAGACCCGCGGCTGGAGGTTTTGAAGGAATTGCTGTAGGTTAAATGAAAAAGTTGGGATAATGTACGAGTTTTTGAAGCTAAGGAGGTGCTGAAAATGGCGGTACCCAAGAGAAAGGTGTCCAGTGCGCGGCAGAATAAGCGGCGCTCTAATGTGTGGAAGCTGCAAGCCCCTGCTCTGACCAAGTGTGCCCAGTGCGGCAGCTACAAGGCTCCTCACCGGGTTTGCCCCACCTGCGGCTATTATAATGGCCGGAAAGTGGTTGAGGTGGACCAATAAGCAGGTTTCCATAAGGAAGATCGAAAAGGGAAACGCCCCCTTGGCAATGCCAATGAGATGGGTGCTTCCCTTTTTTGATTTAGTGAGAATAAAAAGCGGAAAGCAGTGCATATCAAACAATGCATCATTAAGGATTTGTTTGCGTGGAAGGCTTTAGAGCCCTGGAACCCGGCTTTTTTAAGGGGAAAACCTGCCGTGGATTCAGGAGCGCGGGCGGGCTTTTTAAGCGGCTGCCAGGGATTTTCCATAAATGTGGGACAGCTTTCCCGGTAAGGAGGAGGCAATGGTTAGAATTGACGGAGTAGAGCCGGGAAGCCGGGCCCAGCGGGCCGGAATTTTGCCCGGAGACCTACTGGTGAGTATGAATGGCCACTCAGTAACAGATGTGCTGGACTTCCGCTTTTATGAGACCGAGCGAGAGCTTCGGCTGGTACTGCGACGGGAGGGACGGGACTTGGCGGTGGAACTGATAAAACCGCAGTATGCCGGGCTGGGGCTGGAATTTGAGACCTACTTGATGGACCAGCAGCGTTCTTGCCGAAACAAGTGCGTGTTCTGCTTTATTGACCAGCTTCCCCCTGGAATGCGGGAGACCCTTTATTTTAAGGATGACGATAACCGGCTAAGCTTTCTGTTTGGAAACTATATTACGTTAACCAATATCGATGATAGGGAGATTGACCGCATTCTGCAAATGCACATTAGTCCGATCAATATTTCCGTGCACACCATGGACCCCGCGCTGCGCTGCAAGATGATGAACAACCGGTTTGCCGGGGATTCTCTGCGGTATCTTTACAGGCTGGCAGAGGGGGGCGTGCAACTGAATTGCCAAATTGTGCTGTGCCCTGGGCTTAACGACGGGGCGGCGCTGGAGTATAGTTTGAGAGAGTTATGTAAACTTGGGGGCGCCATACAGAGCGTGGCCTGTGTGCCAGTGGGCTTAACCCGCTACCGCCAAGGGCTGTATCCGCTGATTCCTTTTGATCAAGACACAGCCGGGGCGGCGCTGGAAATCATTGAAAAATGGGGGAGCCGCTGCCTGAAAGAGCGGGGGGCCCGAACCGTGTTTGCGGCGGACGAGCTATATCTTTTGGCAGAGAGAGAGCTGCCGCCAGTGGAATTTTACGAAGATTTTCCTCAGATTGAGAACGGCGTGGGCATGCTGCGGGACCTGGAACAGGGCTTTTTATGGGCCGTGGAGGATCTGGAGCCCTGGGGCGGAAAGCGGCGGGTGACCATCCCCACGGGAGAAGCGGCCTTGGGTTTTTTGAATAAAATGCTTGACGTGCTCCGGGAAAAATGCGATAATTTAACTATCGACTTAGTCCCTATCCACAATGATTTCTTTGGGGGCACGGTGAATGTGACGGGCCTGCTGACTGGGCGGGACATCATAGCCCAACTTTCCGGGCGAGAGCTGGGAAACGAGATTTTGATTGCGGGGAATATGCTGAAGGCAGGAGAGGATGTTTTCCTGGATGACATGACCCTGGAGCGGCTGAGCCAGGCCCTGGGCAAACCGGCCCGGCGGGTGGGCAGCACGGGAGAGGAACTGCTGGCGGCCATTCTGGGGCAAGAAACGCCGGGCGTGACAGAACACCAGCCCTATGAGGGTGCGGGAACTTAAAAGCTCCGGCAGACGCTTACCCCTTGCCCCTGCCAGGCATTTTGCGGTTCTGGAGCCAGCTTTTACTGGTGCTCTCCGGGGCCGCGGGGAAATTTGCATTTTCAAAAGGAGGCTTTCATATGGCAAAACCCATTGTGGCTATTGTCGGCCGGCCCAATGTGGGCAAATCGACCTTGTTTAACAAAATCGTGGGGCGCAGGCTCTCCATTGTGGAGGACACCCCCGGTGTCACCAGGGACCGGATTTTTGGCGACGCCGAATGGTGCGGCAGGGAATTTTCCCTGGTGGATACCGGCGGTCTGGAGCCTGCCTCTAAGGACATTCTAATTTCCCAGATGCGGGAACAGGTACAGATCGCCATTGACGCGGCCAGTGTGATTATTTTGGTCACCGACCTGCGGGCCGGAGTGACAGCCAACGACATCGAGGTGGCCGAGCTGCTGCAAAAAAGCGGCCGCCCTGTGGTGCTGTGCGTCAATAAGTGCGACAGCGTGGGCCAGCCTCCGGCAGAGTTTTATGAATTTTACAACCTGGGCCTGGGAGACCCGGTGATGGTCTCTTCTGTCCATGGCCACGGCACTGGGGACCTGCTGGACCGGGTGCTGGAGGACCTGCCCCAAGCGGAGGAAGAGGGGCCCGATGGAGAGATTATTAAAGTGGCAGTGATTGGAAAGCCCAACGTGGGCAAGTCCTCGCTGGTGAACCGGGTGGCGGGGGAAAACCGCTGCATTGTCTCTGATATGGCGGGCACCACCCGGGACGCGGTGGACATGACCATTGAGAACCGTTTTGGCACTTTCACCTTTATCGACACCGCTGGGCTGCGGAAAAAGGCCAAGGTGGAGGATTCCATTGAGTATTACAGCAACCTGCGGGCCGAAATGGCTGTGGAGCGGGCGGACGTGTGCCTGATTCTTATCGACGGTACGGTGGGCTTTACGGACCAGGATTCTAAGGTGGCGGGCATTGCCCACGAGGCAGGCAAGGGCTGCGTCATCTGCGTGAACAAGTGGGACGCGGTGGAAAAGGACGACAAGACCATGGACCAAATGCGCCTAAAACTGGCCCAGGACTTTGCCTTTATGAGCTATGCGCCCATTATCTTTATCTCTGCCAAAACAGGCCAGCGGCTGGACCGGATGTTTGAACTCATCAAGCTGGCGGCCATGAGCAACGCGATGCGGGTGACCACCGGGGCCCTAAACGACGTGCTGGCCCAGGCCACAGCCCGGGTGCAGCCCCCCACGGACAAGGGGAGGCGGCTGAAGATCTACTATATTACCCAGGCCAGTACCAAGCCCCCCACCTTTGTGTGCTTTGTTAACGACCACGAGCTGTTCCACTACTCTTACCAGCGGTTTATTGTCAACCGCATACGGGAGACCTTTGGCCTGGAGTGCACCCCGGTGCGCCTGCTGATTCGAGACAAAAAGGACGAGAAAGCGTAGGGCGTACGAACGCTTATGGGAATACGTCCAAACTATAGGGGGAAAGAACATGTCAAAGCAAGAGCTTTACTGTGGGATCGGGCTGGCCGTTTCGGCGGTCATCGGGTATCTTCTGGGGGGGATTAACTGGGCCATTATCCTAACCCGCATTGTCCAGCGGAAGGACATCCGCAACCAGGGCAGCGGCAATGCAGGCATGACCAACGTGCTGCGAAGCGTGGGCAAGCTGCCGGCGCTGCTGACCTTTGTGGGGGACTTTCTCAAGTGCGTGACGGCGGTGCTGCTGGGCCAGCTGGTGATGCGCTGGGTTATGATGAGCCCAGCGGTGCTGGCCGGTTCCACCCTTTTCTCCAGCGAGGTGTTCCAGTATGCCCGGTACCTGGCGGGCGCGGCCTGCGTGGTGGGGCATATTTTCCCCATCTACTACGGATTCCGGGGGGGAAAGGGCATTGTGGCCGCCGCGGCCATGATTCTGCTGGTAGACTGGCGGGTGTTTTTGCTGGTCATCGCCACTTTCCTGGTTCTCTTTATCGCCAGAAGGATTATCTCCCTGGCCTCGGTGGTGTGCGCGGCGGCGTACCCGGTATATACCTTTTTGGTGGCCTTTTTCCTGGACTACGGGGGCAGCCCCTGGGCCGGGAACAAGGGGCACTCGCTGGCATACCTGCTGGTGGCCACAGGGGCGGCGCTGTTCATTGGGGTGCTGGTGCTGGTAAAGCACCGGGCCAACATAGGGCGGCTGCTACGGGGCCAGGAAAAGCCGATTATTGGCAAAGGGAAGTAGCGGGCTTTAAAGTTTACATAATTTTCACATATTACCAGCTGCCCATTGACTTTTTTGCCCGGATGTATTATTATAGCTCTTGGACCCAATACTAAGAGTAAAGTCAATTCCGGCCTGTCCTGCGGGCCATAAGGAAGTGTAAATTTGGATAAATATGTGATACATGGGGGGCGTCGCCTTTGCGGCGAGGTCAATATTAGTGGTGCAAAAAACGCGGCAGTGGCTATTTTGCCCGCCATCATTCTGTCCGATTCTCCTTGCTGTATAGAAAATTTGCCAGATATTTCAGACGTGAAAAACTCCGCTTATATTTTAGAGGAGATGGGGGCCCGGGTGGAGTATCCGGACCGGCACACCATGGTGATTGACCCCCGCCCCATTGACACGGACACCGTGAGCGCCGACGTGGCCCGGCGGATGCGGGGCTCGTATTATTTTATTGGCGCTTTGCTGGGCCGGTGCCGCCGGGCGCTGGTGCCCCTGCCCGGGGGCTGCGACTTTGGCGTACGGCCCATTGACCAGCATTTAAAGGGTTTTGAGGCCCTGGGCTGTGAGCACAGCCTGGACAACGGCGGCATGATCTCTGTTACCGCGCCGAACGACCTGCACGGGGCCCATATTTATCTGGACGTGGTCACAGTGGGGGCCACCATGAATATTATGCTTACTGCCGTTAAAGCCCGGGGCGTTACGGTCATTGAAAACGCCGCCCGAGAGCCCCACGTGGTGGACCTGGCCAACTTTTTGAACACCATGGGGGCCGATATCCGGGGCGCGGGCACGGATACCATCAAGATCCATGGGGTTCAGCAGCTGCGGGGGGTGACCTATACCATCATCCCAGACCAGATTGAGGCCGGCACATATATGATGGCCGCGGCCGCCACCTACGGGGACATCACTGTGAAAAACGTGACCCCCAAGCACCTGGAGTCCATCTCCGCCAAGCTGGTGGAAATGGGGGTACGGGTGGAAGAGGGCGACGATACGGTGCGGGTTACCTGCGACCGGCAGCTGCGCAAATGCAATGTAAAAACTCTGCCCCACCCGGGTTTTCCCACCGACATGCAGCCCCAAATCACCACCCTGCTGACCACGGCGGGGGGCATCAGCATGGTGACAGAGAGCATCTTTAGCGGCGGACGCTTTAAATATGTGGACGAGCTGCGGAACATGGGGGCACAGATTACCGTAGAGGGCAGCCTGGCCGTGGTAGAGGGCGTACAAAGGCTAAAGGGCGCCCCGGTGCGGGCCCTGGACCTGAGAGCCGGTGTGGCCATGATTTTGGCTGGGCTGATGGCCAGCGGCGTCACCCAGGTGGAAAACATCCGGTTTATCGAGCGCGGCTACGAAAATATTGTAGACAAGCTGGCGGGGCTGGGAGCGGATATCTTCTATCAGTCCGCGCCGGAGCCCAGGATGTATCATATTGGATGAGCTATGGAGATAGCAAGGCGGCGCTATAAGGCCAGCGCGGCTTCGGTGCTGGCCCTACAGAACCCGGACGGCACCTGGGGGAGCCAGTTCCACACCCTCTCCATGCCGGACCGGCGCAGGGGCTTGATCACCACCGAACAGGCCCTGCGGCGGCTGAAAATTTTGGGCTATACCCTGGAGGACGAGCCCATCCGCCGGGCGGTGGACTGCATGACCCGCTGCCTGCGGGGGGAGAGGAAGATTGACGGCTATTGGGAAAAAGGCCATGACTGGGCGCTTTTTACCAAGCTGATGCTCTCCGCGTGGGTGCGGGAATTTTGCCCGGACGAGCCCCTGGCGCTGGACTTTGCCAAAAAATGGGCCAGAGTGATGGAGCGGACCTTTGCGGATGGTACGTATGCTGCCGGCGCGTACCGGGAGGCGTATGGAAGGGAGTTCCACTCGCCGGTAAGGGGCGGCCGGGAGCGGGATTTTGTGGACTTTTACCATGTGAGCCTGCTTAAGGGGATGCTCACCCCGGAGACAGAGGACAGGTTTCTCCACTATGTGATGGGGAAGCCAGAGGGGATATACTATATCTGCGGCCCCGTGGGCTGTCTGCCGGAGGAGTTTGCCTCCCGGGAGACGGTGCGGTACTTGAGCGGGGTGGAGCTTTTGTCAGGCTATGCTCTTGCGGCGGAGAAGCTGGGATTTGCGGCGGACTGGATGGAGGAGAACCGGGATAGTTCGGGCCAATGGGACCTAGGGCCAAAGGCCAAAGACGGGGTTCATCTGCCCCTTTCAGAATCTTGGCGGAGAAAAGGAGCCCGGCAGGCGGACTGCACCCAGTGGGTCGGGAGCATTTTAGCCCGACTCCGGCGGAAGGAAGATTCATAAGAAAACTGCGCCCTGCCCGGGATGAGAGCCCGGCAGGGTGATTTTGTGAGGAGGAACTTGCAATGGCACGGCTTTGTCCGCTGTTCTCGGGCAGTTCTGGGAACAGCTATTATATTGGCTCCCGCAGCCAGGGGGTGCTCATCGACGCGGGCCGCAGCGCCCGCCAGCTGGACGGGATGCTGAAGCTCTGCGGCATTGACCCCCTGGCCATTCATGCCATTCTCATTACCCACGAGCACACGGACCACATTAACGGCCTGCGGGTGTTTGCCAAAAAGTACGGCCTACCCGTGTACGCCAGCCCCGGCACCCTGGGGGCCCTGCCCGCTGGCCTGGAGGGCCTGGACCTGCGGCCCATAGAAGGAGAGGTGAACCTGGCTGGCATGGGGGTGCGGCCTTTTTCTGTGTCCCATGACTGTGCTCAGCCGGTGGGCTACCGGATACATACTGGGGATGACAGGAAGTTCTGTCTGGCCACGGACCTGGGGTTTCTCTCGGACCAGGCCAAAGAGGCCCTTTTTGGCTGCGACCTGGTGGTGATTGAATCCAACCACGATGTGGAGATGCTGCGCAACGGGCCCTATCCCTACCCGCTAAAGCGCCGCATTTTATCAGACCAGGGGCATCTTTCTAACGCGGCGTGCGCGGGATTTTTGCCCCAGCTGCTGAATACAGGCGTCCGGCGTTTTATGCTGGCCCATATCAGCCGGGAAAACAACACCCCGGCCCTGGCCCTGGAAACCGCCCGCTGCGCCCTGACCATGGCTGGATACATAGGTGACGTGGACTATACCTTAGAGGTGGCGCCGGTGGAAAATATAGGGGGCCGGGTGGTGATTTTCTAATGCTTTTGGTAAAGCTTGTGTGTATGGGCAAGCTGAAAGAGGCCTTTTGGCGGCAGGCTGTGCAGGAGTACGAGAAGCGGCTGGCAGGTCTGTGCCGGTTTGAATTGGCAGAGCTGCCAGAGGCAAGGCTTCCCAGCGCCCCCAGTCCAGGAGAAGTGGCCAGTGCCCTGGAAAAGGAAGCGGCCGCCATTCTTTCCAAGCTGGAGGGGACGGTATACCCCCTGTGCATTGAGGGGAAAGGGATAGACTCGCTGGGAATGGCCGCGCTGCTAAAGGAGGCCATGCGGTCGCCAGGGGCGGTTAGCTTTGTCATTGGCAGTTCTTTTGGCTTGTCTGAGCAGGTGAAGAGGGCGGGGCGGCCCATCTCCATGTCTGCCATGACCTTTCCCCACCAGTTGGCCCGGGTCATGTTGTGCGAACAGGCATACAGAGGGCTGCAAATTTTACGGGGGGCGCCTTACCATAAGTAGAAGCGCCGCCGGTGTGCCTGGTCCAGAACTTTTTACCCTGGTCCTGTTTCCAGATGCATTGTTAGGGCTTGTTGAAAACATCGAAAAACACTGTGCCCAAGAAGCGGCCTCTTTCCGCGTCAAACCTCCTGGGCGCAATCATTCGTCTTTTCCTCTATGTTCAAACAGGCCCTAAAGCGAAATTACGAATGGCCGGATTTTGCGCCGTACATGCTCCCCTTAAAGCTAAGACAGCAGACCCACCTGCTAGGGTCTGCTGTCTTTTGGGTTCATACTTGTGCTTTTTTACACTAAGTCCAATTTGAGATCTCCGTCTTTTACCCAGCCCAGTTTTCGCAGGCCCAGGTTAATAATCCAGCTTAGCACAGCCGGTAATACAAAACAGATCAACAGCAGGCCCAGCCAATCGATGGCCCCAATGCTGGCCTTGGCCCCAGTGGCCACGTCGTTGACCCAGCCGGAGTACACGCCGATCTGACCCACCAGCCCGCAGGTGCCCATGCCCGAAGCCACGCCCCCCGAGGGGTCGTTCATCTCCAGGCCCAATAAACAGGTGGCGATAGGCCCGGTAATGGCCGCGGCCAGAGTGGGGGCAATCCACACCCGCGGGTTTTTGATAATATTAGGCACTTGCAACATAGAAGTGCCCAGGCCTTGGGCCACCAAACCGCCCCAGCGGTTTTCCCGAAAGCTGATAACCGCGAAGCCCACCATTTGGGCGCAGCACCCGGCCACAGCCGCGCCGCCCGCCAGGCCGGTGAGACCAAAAGCCGCGCACAGGGCAGCGGAGGAGATGGGCAGGGTGAGGGCAATGCCCACCAGCACAGACACCACAATGCCCATCCAAAAAGGCTGAAGGACTGTGGCGTCCTTAATGAGCTGGCCAAAGGCATGGGCCGCAGAGCCCACCCAGGGGGCGCATAGATATGCCAGCACAGCCCCGCTGCCAATGGTTACCAAAGGGGTAACCAAAATGTCCACCGGGGTTTTTTTGCTTACCAGTTTGCCTAGCTCGGCGGCCACAATGGCAATGAGCAGCACGGCCAGAGGCCCGCCGTCGCCCCCCAGGGTATTAGAGGCGCTGCCCACGGCGGTTAGGCTAAACAAAACCAAGGGCGGGGCCTTTAGAGCGTAGCCAATGGCAATGGCCATGGCTGGACCGGACATGGATTTGGCAAAATTACCCACCTCCACCAGTATAGGCAGGTTTAACTGAGAGCCCAGGGTAGAGATGATGGTGCCCACCAGCAAAGAGGCAAAAAGCCCCTGGGCCATAGCGCTCATGGCGTCCACAAAGTATAGGCGCAAGTAGGCTTTAACAGAGCCCCAAACGCCCTGGGACTGAGCGGGCAGGACCGTGTGGGAGGCATTTTTTTTATTGCTCAAAAGATTTCCTTCCTTCCATCAGGAGGGAGAAAGCCCCAGAGGGCCTTTCGATCCCTCCGGCAAATTTTATTGGTAGAGCCATCTATATTCACTATGTTGCCCAGGCGGTGCAGCCGCGTTCAGTGGGGGAATCGCCGCCGGAGGCTTTCCGGCCAGGCTTTTGCCCAAAAGGTCGTTCCCTTGTCCTAGTAGCGGTCCGCGTCAACCGGGCCGTGTTGGGTTCAAGAACTATTATAGCGGCAAAGGGGCGAAAGGTCAATAGTTTTGTGAGCAAAGCCGGGGGCAAAAAGTTTCGTCCTAATGTTGGCTCTGTGAGCCAGGGCAGGACCCGCTATAGATGCCAAGTCACGTCCCTTTGGCTGTGAATTGGGGGAAGAGACGGTTGACAGTATATGGTTCCAGGTGTATAATGATGATTAAGAAAGGGATGGTCTTATGGAAATGAATACTGTGAAGAACAATATTAATGCAAGCCTTAGCGCCCAACAGCTGCAAAGGGTCCAAGAAGCCCAAGAAGCCCAGCGCCCCTTGGACGAAAAGCCGGTGGAGGGCGCCGCTCAAGGGGAGTTTTACCAGGAGCCGGACCAGTACAGCCCCCGCCAGGCCCAGCCGCCCAGCGGTCTGTACTGGGTGGAGCCCGGCGAGAACGGCCCCCGCATCCGCCAGGACGGCGCGACCCCAGCCCAAGAGGACCAGGACCCGGAAAAGCCCGAGAAAGAGGAGCCCAAAGAGTCGGTGGAGCGGACCACCACCGACACCGACGAGGTGGACCGGGAGATTAAGCGGGCCAAGGAGAAGGCCAGCCAGCTACAGCAGCAGGTGGACCACGCCCCGGAGGGCCCGGAGCGGGACCGGCTGGAGAAGCAGCTGCGGCAGGCCGAGAACGAGGTTCAGCTGAAGGACAACGACACTTACCGCCGCCAGCACGCGAAGATTAGCTTCGGCTGACAGAAAAAGAGAAACGCCCCGGGCGCAGTTGCCGGGGCGCTTTTATTTTTTGTGACGCTGGTATGGCCACCGGCGGCTTAGGGGCGTTGCCCCTAAGAACCCCACCACCTTTGAAAAGGTGGACGAAACCTTTACGGTTTGGCCGCCAGAACCTACTTCTAAAAGGATACTTTTGCTACCCTTTTGACCTTTTGTCCTACTTCACCACCAAGTTCACCAGCTTGCCGGGAACATAGATCTCCTTGACAATGGCCTTGCCGGCGATCTCCGCCGCAATCTTCTCGTCGGCCTTTGCGGTCGCGATGGCGTCCTCTTGGCTAATATCCGCCGCCACCATTAGCCGGGCGCGGACCTTCCCCTTGATCTGTACCACAATCTCCACCGTGCTCTCCTTGCATTTCTCTGGGTCATAAGCAGGCCATGGCTGCTGGCAGGCCATGCCCTGGCCCAGGCCGCAGGCCTCCCAGACCTCCTCGGTGATGTGAGGAGCAAAGGGATTTAGCAGCAGGGTGAACAACCGCAGTTCCTCCCGAGTGATGCCGCCCTGGGCGCCGATGTCGTTCATCAAAGCCATTAGGGCCGCAATGGCGGTGTTGAACTTCAGCACCTCGGTGTCCTCGGTAACCTTCTTAATAGTCTTGTGGAAGGGGCCCTCCAGGGCGGGGCGGATGCCCTCTCCGGCGGCAAGATTGTCCTGCAAGGCCCAGTACCGGTCTACCAGCCGGCGGCAGCCCCGAATGCCCGCGCTGCTCCAGGGGGCGGATTTCTCAAAATCGCCGATGAACATCTCGTACAGGCGCATGGTGTCCGCGCCGTACTCCTGGACAATGTCATCTGGGTTTACCACATTGCCCCGGGACTTGCTCATCTTTTGGCCATCTTCGCCCAAAATCATCCCGTGGCTGGTGCGTTTGGCATAAGGTTCCGGGGTGGGCACTATGCCAATATCATACAAAAATTTATGCCAAAACCGGCTGTACAACAGGTGCAGGGTGGTGTGCTCCATGCCGCCGTTGTACCAGTCGATGGGAGACCAGTAGTCCAGGGCCTCTTTGCTGGCCAGAGCCTGGTCATTGTGAGGGTCCATGTACCGCAGGAAGTACCAGGAGGACCCGGCCCACTGGGGCATGGTGTCGGTCTCTCGGGCGGCAGGGCCGCCGCAGTGGGGGCAGGTGGTGCTTACCCAGTCTGTCATCTTGGCCAGGGGGGATTCTCCGGTGTCGGTGGGCTCATAGCTATCCACCTGGGGCAGGCGCAGGGGCAGCTCGCTTTCCGGGATGGGCTGCCAGCCGCATTTTTCACAGTATACCATGGGGATGGGTTCGCCCCAGTACCGCTGGCGGGAAAACACCCAGTCCCGCAGCTTATAGTTCACCTTGGCGTGGCCAATGCCCTTCTCCTGCAAAAACTCGGTGATTTTCACCTTGGCGTCCTCTACGGAAAGGCCGTCTAAAATGCCGGAATTCACCATCACGCCAGTGTCGCAGTCGGTAAAAGCGGCCTCTTGCACGTTGCCACCCTTGACCACCTCGATAATGGGCAGCTGGAACTTTTTGGCAAAGTCCCAGTCCCGGTCGTCGTGGGCGGGCACGGCCATAATGGCCCCGGTGCCGTAGCTGACCAGCACATAGTCGGAGATGAATATGGGGATTTCCTTCCCGTTCACCGGGTTGATCGCGGCCACACCCTCTAGGCGTACGCCGGTTTTGTCCTTTGCCACCTCGGTGCGCTCGAAATCCGACTTCCGGGCCGCCTGGGCCTGATACTCCCGCACAGCCTCCATGTTGCGAAGGATTTCAGCCCATTTTTCAATATAGGGATGCTCGGGGGAGATGACCATGTAAGTGGCCCCGTACAGGGTGTCGGGCCGGGTGGTGTAGATGGTCAGTTTGTCCCCAGCGGTGGTGTCGAAGTCCACCTCCGCGCCAGTGGAACGGCCAATCCAGTTCTCCTGCTGGGTTTTTACCCGGTCGGGGTAGTCCACCAGGGCAAGGTCGTCAATCAGCCGCTGTGCGTATTCGGTAATCTTCAGCATCCACTGGCTCTTCACTTTGTGCACCACTTCACTGCCGCAGCGCTCGCACACTCCGTTTACCACTTCTTCGTTGGCCAGCACACATTTGCAGCTGGTGCACCAGTTAACGTTCATCTCTTTTTTATAGGCCAGGCCGTGCTTATACAGCTGGAGGAAAATCCACTGGGTCCATTTGTAGTAATCTGGATCAATGGTGCTAACCTCCCGGCTCCAGTCAAAAGAGATGCCCAAGGACTTGATTTGGGCAGTGAAGCGGGCAATATTGTCCCGGGTAATGCCCTCTGGGTGCACGTGGTTTTTAATGGCGTAGTTCTCGGCCGGCAGGCCAAAGGCGTCCCAGCCAATGGGGTACAGCACGTTATAGCCCTGCATCCGGCGCTTGCGGGCCACCACATCCAGGGCCGTATAGGGCCGGGGGTGGCCCACGTGTAGGCCCTGGCCCGAGGGATAGGGGAACTCAATCAGAGCGTAGTACTTGGGTTTATCGCTGCCGTTTTGGGCATGGAATACCCCAGCCTCTTCCCATTTTTGCTGCCATTTGGGCTCCACGGCCCGATGGTCGTATTTCATTTTCTATCATCCTTTCTATGGATTGCGGTCCCGCGACGGGATAGTAAGGCGGCAGAAAAAAGCCCCGGACGCTTACAAAAGCATCCGGGGCGAAAATCCGAAGATTTCGCGGTACCACCCGTGACTTTGGAATGTGCTCACGCGCATTCCCTCATAGTCTCCAACAAGACTGGGCCTATAACGCCGCCACACGTCCCAAACCTACTAAGCGAGATAAAAAAAGCAGCGCCTTTGGGCAGGGAGACTCAGGGATCAGTATACGCAGCCCGCCGCCTGCCTGCTCACACCACCCGCAAGCTCTCTGAAAGGTGATCGCGGCGCCTTCTTCCCGTCACAGTCTTTCACTATTTTTTCTAATTATATACGATTCGGCGGGGTTTGTCAAGCTGGAAATAGGGGGCGGGCGATTATGGTCTTTAGATTCATATTGACCTCACCAACCTATTTCTCCGCTTCTGCCTCATACTCCATCAAAAACCGGTGTTCCTCCTCTATAAGGCGCTTTACCTCCGGCACATCGGCCCGGCAAAGGCCAGGGATGACCAAGGGCACGGTACCGCAGTGTCGCCGGACCTCCCCGTCCGGCATGGTGTGGCTGTAGGTGTGCTGGCTGGGCTCTCCCCGGCAAAAGCCGCAGGCGTTTTGGGTGCAGGGGGCCGCCCGGTACCTGGGGCCCGTGACCCAATCCTGCACAATCTTCTCGAATCGGGAAGAGTATTCCTGGCAGGCGGAAAAGCGCAGGCCGAAAAAGGGCTTTTCCTCTTTATCAAAGCCGATTTTGGCAATTTGCTTGCCGTGCCAAGGACAGGTGAATACAATGTTCGCCCGCTGCTTTTTCGGGTCATACCCCAGGAGGGACAGGTGGAGGACCAGATCCTGGTATACTTCGCCTTGTTCTAAGTCCAGGTTTGCCAAAAAGGCCTGTATCAATTGGGTCTGCCTCTCAGTCCGCATGGTCTTTTACCCCTCCGGCTGGTCCGCCCACTCCACCCGGGCGCCGTCCGCCCACAGCCGGTCCAGGTCGTAGAAGTCCCGGGCCTCCTGGGTGAAAATATGCACCACCACGTGGACATAGTCCAGGAGGATCCAGCTGTTAGAGCGGTAGCCCTCTATGCGGGCAGGGGCCGCGCCCTGGGCTTTCAGCTTTTCGTCCAGCTCGTCCGAGAGCGAGTGCACGTGGGTCTCGCCCCGGCCAGTGGCAATCACAAAGTAGTCGGCCAGGCTGGAGATGTCGTCGATTTTGATGACGCTGATGTGTTCGGCTTTTTTCTCGTCCAGCAGATTTGCGGCCTGCTTGGCCAGTTCAAAGGATTCCATAGGTTATTTCCTTTCTTGATTATAAAGAGTGGAGACGGTCTTTCTTTAGAGGGCTTGCGTAGGAGCGTTCCGCTGTTTTCGGGCCTCCAGGGTCCACAGGGCCTCGTTATACGCGTCAATGGATCGGGGCTCCAGGGTCAGCCGCGCCTCCATCCGCTCTGGAATGGTAAAAGCAATGCCCTCAATCATCACCTCTTCCAGGCTGCTCTCCGCCAGCCGCCGCAGTTCCTCCACCCCGGGATAATCCCGGTCGGCGGAGATGTAGTCCGCCACAAAGAGCACCTTGTCCAGCAGGGTCATGCCGGACTTTCCCCCAGTGTGGCAGGCGATGGCATCCAAAATTTCCTGGTCGGTAATGCCCATATAGTGCTGTATATAGGCCGCGCCCGACACCGCGTGCCACAGCTTTTGGTTTTTCCGTTGGCTTTCTGAGAGCATTATACCAAATTTATCCATAATTTTCAACTGCTCTTCATCAGAAGTATCTTTCATGATGTCGTGGAGAATGCCCGCCAGCCGGGCCTTTTCCACATTGGCGCCATATTTTTTTGCCAGATGCACGCAGCTTTCTGCCACGCATTCACAGTGGTAAAAGCGTTTTTCGGTCAGATGCCGGCGCGCTTCTTGGCAACAGGACTCAAAATCCATAGGGTTCTCCTCCTCTTGATGGATCAAAATTTTGCACAGCCTCTGGCGGAGTCTTTAGGAATAGTGTCTCTAAACTGCCAAAGAGCCTTACTGGACGCGTATAGTATTTGAGGCAACACCGCACAGAGACTTTGCGCGCGGTCTGCTTGCGCCTTTTCCATCATAATACGGCCGCGCGATTGCGCACAGTTTTCGTTTGGCAAATCACAAAACCATGCGTGGTTAAGACCATATAGGGTCTAATTGGCCGCACGCAATAGAGCTGGTTTTGCCAACGCTTGCTAGGGCTTGTTTGAAAAATCGAAAACGTCGTCTTTTTTGCCATAAGAGGCCACTTTCTACGTCGAAAATCCTCGTCAATCGCCAGAGTGACGTAGTTAGCGCAGCTAACTACAGCGGTTCTTCTCCTTGAAATTGTCCCCTTCTGGCCCAAAATTCGTCTTTTCCTCTATTTTCAAACAAGCCCTAACCTCTGACGAAAAGTCCTGACCGCGCAGCTCACGCACAATCTTTACGCGGTGTTGCCTTAAGAGCAATACAATCTGTGCTGGCGGATGTAGTCCGCCACGCTTTTGGGCGTCAGTTCTTCCAGGCCGCCGCCCTGGACCGCCAGCTGCCGCACCTGGGTGGAGGACACATCCCAAAAGGGAATATCCTCCACAAAGCAGCGGGCTCCCAGGGCCTCTAGAGCCTGCCGCTTTTTCAGCAGCTTTGAAAGGCCGTCCTGGCTGCGGGGCGAAGCACATAAACTGGACAGGCGAAAAATAGTATCTGCCTGATGCCAGCTGTCTACAGTGAGGAACATGTCCTCGCCCATCAAGAGGAAAAACTCGTCCTGGGGAAAGCGTTCCCTAAAGCCCAGCAGGGTATCTGAGGTAAAGCTTTTCCCCGGCCGGTCCAGCTCAATAGTGCTTACCCGGGCGGGCAGGTCGGCCTCCCGCACCGCCAGGCCGCACATCATGGCCCGGTCCTGGCCCGGGGCCAGGGCGGGGGCTGCCTTGTGCGGGGGAACGCCGGCGGGCACCAGCAGCACTCGGTCCAGGCCCAGCCGGGCGGTGAATTCTTTTAAAATATGCAGGTGCCCCAGGTGGATGGGGTTAAAGGTGCCGCCGTAAACTCCTGTTTTCATAGGCGGCTACCTGGGCAGGGTGATTTTCGGCTGGTCCTTGCGCCGCTTGTACAGCACGAACCGGGAGCCGATTACCTGCACCACCTGGCTGCGGGTGGCCGCGGCGATTTCCTCGGCGGCCTCCCGGGGGGAGACCGGGCAGGTCTCGGGCAGCACCCGTCCCTTGATAAGCTCCCGCTTTTCCAGGGCCTCTCGGGCCTGCTGGACCACCTGGGGGCCCAGGCCAGCCTTGCCCACAGTGAGGATGGTGTCCTCATTAACGGCCAAAGAGCGTAAATACGCACGTTGTTTGCTGGTCAATAGAATCTCCTCATTTCTCTGTTTGTTGAGAACCCGGCTTTTCTCTTCTCTTAAATACCACCAGCTCCGGGTCCGCGCCGTTGTCGCCGTACTCGGCCACCATCAGGTAGCGCTCGTCGGCGGTCAGGCCGTAGCACCGGTCGCTGCCCCGCTTGTGCAGCTGGCTGCCCAGGTAGACCCGGCCGTCATCCCAAAGCGTCACCTTTTGGCCCCCGGGCAGGGTGTACGCTAGATTGACGTAAGAGCCCGCCAGGGCGTTCAGGTCCGTGACCTCTTCCATATCCTTTATGCCCAGGGCGTTGAACTCCCGAATCAGCTGGGCCTTTAGGGCGCAGGGGCCCTCAAAGGGCCGGCAGCTGGCGCAGGGACCTGAATTTTTTTGATGTGCGCACTGGGCGACGACGCAGCCCTTGGCCAGTTCCCCGCACCCGGGGCAGTCGTTTTTGCGGCCCGGGCACTGGGCGCAGTCCAGGCCGCAGGGGGTGGGCCCGCCCTTGGCCAGGTAGGCCTTTAACTTTTCCTCAAAGGCGGCAAAGGCGTGGCCCCGGTGGCTGCGGGCGTCTTTTTCGGCGGCGGAGAGCTCCCCAAAGGTCAGCTCTCCCTGCTGAAAGATAGAGTCGTAGCCAAAGCCGTTTTCTCCCCGGGACTCGTAAGCGATTTTGCCAAAGCACTTGCCCTCGGCCTCCACCCGGTCGCCGTTGGGGAACACGCAGCACACCGCGCTGACAAAGTGGGCGTCCCGCTGGTCCCAGGGCACGTCCTTTAACTTTTCCAGCACGGTTAGACGACGCTGGCCGGGCTGGGCGAACCGGGCGGAGTAGATGCCGGGGGCCCCCTCCAGGTAGTCCACGCACAGGCCAGAGTCGTCGGCCACAGCGGGCAGGCCGGTCTCCTGGCAGGCGGCGGCGGCCTTGATGTAAGCGTTTTCGGCAAAGGTCTTGCCGGTCTCCTCGGGCTCGGAGATGTCCATGGTGACGGCCTGGATGCCCATGGGCTCCAGCAGGCGCTGGAACTCTGCCAGCTTGCCTTTGTTATGGGTGGCAATGACGAATTTCATTTGGTATCCTCCTGCGGTTTTGGTTGATATGCTTGCTCCAAATAGCATGGATTTTGAGGGGAAAGATGGGGTCCAGGGGATGGTTGTCCCCTGAGGGATTGGGGGGGGGCTCCGTCAGCACCGGTGGCTGACTCTGGCAAGGCCGGCGAAGCTTTTACTGCCGTCCCACGTGGATGTTTCCGTCAGGCCCTTCCACGAAGCAGAGTACGCCATCATCCATGGCTCATATTACTCACCGTCAGCAGCAGGTTGCGCACCAGGCGCTGGTCGTCCCGGTCCAGCTCCCGGTCGTCCCGCCACCGGTTCAGCTCCGGCAGCAGCCCGGCCACGTTTTCGCCACGGTCCATGCGGGCCATCAGGTCCTCCACAAACCGCCGGAACCGCTGGTGCCGTTCCTCGGGGCTTTCCGGCTGGGCGGGGGCCTCCAGCGGGGGGGCGGCTTCGGCCTGCTGTAATACAGGGGGCGCTGGGGTCTCTGGGGGCTGGGGTGCCGGGGCGGGTTCCGGCGGGCGGCCGGTGGTATCAAACAGCGCGGCGGCAAAAGCGGCGGGCTCAAAGGGCTGTAGGTCGTCCAGCCGCTCGCCCACGCCGATAAACTTCACGGGCAGGCCCAGATCCCGCTTAATGGGCAGCACCACGCCGCCCTTGGGGGTGCCGTCCAACTTGGTAAGGATGATGCCCGTAATGCCCGCCGCGCTCTGGAACTCCCGGGCCTGGTTCACGGCGTTCTGGCCAGTGGCGGCGTCCAGCACCAGCAGGTTTTCCCGGTCGCAGCCAGGCAGCTCCCGGTCGATGACGCGGCTGATTTTCGCCAGCTCGTCCATTAGGTTCTTCTTGTTGTGCAGCCGTCCGGCGGTATCGCAGATGATTACGTCGCAGCCCCGGGCTTTGGCGGCAGCAATGGTGTCGAACACCACGGCGGCGGGGTCCGCGCCCTCGCCCTGCTTGATGATGGGCACCCCGGCCCGGTCGGCCCACACCTCCAGCTGCTCAATGGCCGCGGCCCGGAAGGTATCCGCCGCGCCCAGAATCACGGACTTGCCCTGATTTTTCAGCATCATAGCCAGCTTGCCAATGGAAGTGGTTTTGCCCACGCCGTTGACCCCGATCACCAGCACTACAGAGGGCTGGGTGCCGGCGTGCAGGGCGCAGTCCCCCTCCAGCAGCTGGGCCACAATTTCCTGAAGCTGATCCATAATCAGCGCCGGGTCAGTAATGCCCTCTTCCTTAATCTTTTTCCGCAGCTCGCCGGTGATAAACTGGGCGGTGTCCATGCCCACGTCGCCCATCACCAGCAGCTCTTCCAGTTCCTCAAACAGTTCCTCGTCGATTTTTGTGAAGGAGTTCACCATCTGGCTAATCTGCCCGCTGATGCTCTCCCGGGTCTTTTTTAAGCCCTGGCGGATTTTTTCAAAAATTCCCATAATCTCTCTCCTTTTTACACAGCTTTCTGGCCTTAAAAATCACCGAGAACGGCAGCATCTGCGCCTTGCGTACCTTCTGGCTCTCGGGCTGACTTTCCAGGGTGGCCCGGCTGGTCTGCTCTACCATTTGTTCTATGGTAAAGCCAGCCTGGCTAAGGGCGTTTACATAGGTGGATATCTTCCGGTTGCACAGCACCACCCGGCTGCCGTCCACCGGCATGGTGAAAGGCTCTTCGTCAAAGTAGCTGCGGGTAAAGGGCATTTCCTCCCCCTCCCAGCAGTGGCCCCCCTCCGGCGTCCAGCCCACGCAGTAGGCCAGGGTGTGGTGCCAGCTGAAAATGAATATGCCCCCGGGCTTTAGGTAGGGCGCGACGCGTGCAAGGGTCCCGTCCAGGTCGGTGGTCCAGCCCATGCCGTAGATGGAATACACATAGTCAAAATATTCCTGGGGCAGGCCCAGGTCCTCCTCCATGGCCCCGCAGACCAGCCGGGCCTTGCGGCCGTTTTCCGCCAGGTACCTTTGGGCGTTTTCCAGCTGCTTCTCAGAGAGGTCCACACCCCATAGCTCTCCCGCCCCGTGGTCCGCTTGGTACTTCAGCGAGTGCCCGCTGCCACAGCAGATTTCCAGCAGCTTCTTGCCCCGCACATCCCCAAACAAGTGCAAATCCTCCTCGGTGACACAGTTTACACCGTACACGGGCAGGGCCGTGGTACCAAACCATTTGTCCGCGTGGTCGTTCCAGTACTGCCGGTTTACCTGGATGATGGTGTGGTCTTTCATCAAGGGGCCTCCTTATGTTCTAGAGTTTGTTTGAAAGCTGGGGAGGAAAAGGCTTTTGACGATGTGTTGGCTATCTTTCGAAAAGGGCGCTGGTTTCCAGTGGGGGAGCGGCAGGCGCCGACCGAGTCGAGGAAGTTCCCCGGTTGCTTGGCAAAGCCAAGGAATGGGACCGACCCGACCGGGCCGGCAGGCGAGACGGAAAAACTTTTCCTGTTTGTTGGCCGGAAGGTAGAGGGTAGGCCGGTCAAGCGGAAAACTCCGCCGCCTCGTCGGTCTTTAGGGCCAGCAGCTTGCTGACCCCCTGGTCCTGCATGGTCACTCCATACAGCATGTCGCTCCCCTCCATGGTACCCCGGCGGTGGGTGATGGTGATGAACTGGGACTGGCTGGTCATGCGCCGCAGGTACTGGGCAAACCGCGCCACGTTCACGTCGTCCAAGGCGGCTTCTATCTCGTCCAGCACGCAGAAGGGCGGGGGATTCACCCGCATAATGGCAAAGTAGATGGAGATGGCCACCAGGGCTTTCTCTCCGCCGGAGAGGGACTCGATATGAGTGACAATTTTGCCCGGGGGATGTACCTTGATGTCAATGCCGGAAGTGAGAACGTCCGCAGGGTCGCTAAAGCTCAGCTCTGCCGCGCCGCCGCCGAAGAGCTCCCGGAAAATGCGGCCAAAGTTTTCGTTGATCTCTCCGAACCGCTGGGTAAACTGCTCCCGCATAGCCCCGGTTAGGTCGCCGATTAGATCCAGCAGCTCCTTTTTTGCGGTCTCCGCGTCGGTTACCTGGGTATTTAGGAAGTTATAGCGCTCCGCTACCTCTTGGTACTCCACCACTGCTCCCACGTTTACCGCGCCTAGGGCCTTGATTTTGTTTTTCAGTTCCTGCAAGCGCCGCTGAGCAGTGGGGAGGTCCTCAATGGGTTTGCCCTGTTCCTCGGCCTCCCGGCGGGTGAGTTCATACTCTTCCCACAGCCGGGTAATAATGCCGTCATACTCCTTTTGCAGGTTGTCCGAGCGCTCCTGTAGCCGGGCCAGCTCCCGGCCGGCGCTTTCCCGGCGGGAGACCGCCTCCCGCTCTTGGGTGCGCAGCTGGGCGGACTCTTTTTCCAGCTCTGCCCGGTGCTGGGCGGCCTCTTCCACAGACTGGCGCTGGGCCTGGGCCTGGGCCCGCAGGTCGTCTACCCGGGCGGTTAGGCCGCGAATTTCCTCGGCCAGCTGGCCGGACTTTTCCTCCAGCCCATCAATTTCAGCCGCCAGGCGGCTCTGGAGCCCGGCGGCGTCCTGCTGGCGGGCTTTTAGCTCCTCCAGACCCGCTGCCAGGGTGTCCCGGTCTTTCTGGGCGGAAAACTCTTCCATGCGCAGGGCCTGAATGGTGTCGCCAATCTCGTTGCAGCGAGCCATCTGGATCTCTCTGCTGCCTGAGAGACTCTGGCTTTTTTCCTCCCAAACCCGGGCCGCTTCTTCCAGCTTGTCCAGTTGTTCCCGGCTGGCGGCCTCTTGAACGGAAAGAGTTTCCAGCCGGGCGTTGGTTCCCTCCCGTTCCGCCCTCAGGGTTTGGGCGCTCTCCAAAATGGCGTCTAGTTCCCGCTGGGCCTGGGTTAATTCGGCTGAGATTTTGGCGCGTTCCTCTTGGCAGGCGTACAGTTCGCCCTGGGCCGCGTTCAGCTGGGCCTCGCAGGCGGAAACCTCCCCCTGGCTGGCCTTATAGGTCTGGTTAGCTTGTTCGGCCTGTGCCCGCAAAGCCGCCGCTTTTTCTTTTATGCGCTGGATCTCCCCCGCGCGGCTGAGCAGCCCGGAATTTTTTGCCCGGGAGCCGCCGGTTAGGGAGCCCCCGGCGTTGACCACCTGGCCGTCCAGGCTCACCACCCGGAACCGGTATCCAGTGCGCTTCGCAATGGATACCGCGCTGTCCAGGTCCTCCGCCACGGCCACCCGGCCCAAAAGGGAGTCGCGGATACCGCCGTACTTTTCCTCGCACTGGCAAAGCCGGGCCGCCACCCCCACAAAACCCGGCATGTTTTCCATTTCCCGGGGGTCCAGCACATGGCCTTTGATGGTGGTTAAGGGCAGAAAGGTGGCACGGCCCAGATCCCGCTGTTTCAAAAGACTAATGGCGCTTTTGGCGTCCTGTTCGGTTTCCACCACAATATTCTGCATGGCCGCGCCCAGGGCGGTTTCCAGGGCTACGGCATACTCTGGCGGAGGCTTCAAAAGCCTGGTCACCGGCCCGCATACACCTTTCAGCATCCCTCGCTGGGCCTCTTTCATCACGGCTTTTACACTTTGGGCAAAGCCCTCTAGGTTTCGTTCCAGGTCCTCTAGAAGCCGGGCCCGGCGCAGCTGCTCGTTGGCGTCCAGGGTCAGTTTATCCAGCTGTTCCCGGGCGGCCTGGGCCCGCTTTTTTCGGGACATCAGCCGCAGCTGGTGTCCGCTGACCTCATTCTCCTTGGCCACAATGGCGGCCCCGGCCTCTTCCAGCATTTGCGAGAGTTCCCGGCCCTCTTCCCGGGCGGCGGCCTCCCGCTGTTCCGCCTGGCATAGGCTCTCTTCCACAGCCTGGGCCCGCAGGCGGATTTCACCCATAGAGGACTGGGCCGAGGTCATCCGTACCCGCTCCTCAGAGAGACTGGCGTTAATGCCCGCCAGTTCCACCGCGGCCTGCTCAATTTCTCGGGTGGACTGGTCCGCCCCCTGGCGCAGCTCTTCCAGCCGGGCGGTATAGTCCACCAGCTTTTGACGGCTTTGGTTGATACGGGCCTCTTGGGCAGCCAGCTCTTGGGTTTTTCGTTCCATCTCCTGCTGGGTGTCCTGGTGAGACTGCTGGGCGGCCTGAATCTGCCCTTTCAGCCGTTCCACATCCTGGCGGTTATGGGAAATTTCGCTGTTTAACAGGCCAATTTCCCCCTCGGCCCGCAGGGCCTGTTCGTCCAGGGCGGCGGCCTGGTTCCGGGCCAGTTCCATGCTGGCGGTGCATTGGTTGGTCTCCCGGTAGTTTTCTTCTGTGCGGCGGTTGACGCCCTCTATTTCTTCCTCGATCTCCTGGTGCTGGGCCCGCATAACCCCCAGCTTTTCTTCGTGTTCCCGCAGGGTGCGGCCGCTGCGCTCCAGGGTCTCCAGCCAAATGCCGATTTCCAGCTCTTTCTTTTCCGCGTCGTACTGGATGAACTTTTCGGCCTTTTCAGCCTGCTCTTTTAGGGGGCCCACCCGGCCCTCTAGTTCGCTGAGAATATCCCGCAGACGCACCAGATTCTCTTCTGCCTTGGTTAGGCGGCGCTGGGCCTCCTCTTTGCGGTAGCGGTAGCGGGAAATGCCCGCGGCCTCCTCAAAGATCTCCCGGCGGTCCTCGCTGCGGGCAGCCACAATGCTGTCAATTTTGCCCTGGCCAATAATGGAGTAGCCGTCCCGGCCCAGGCCCGTATCCATAAACAACTCATTAATGTCCCGCAGGCGGACCGTGCTCTTGTTAATCAGGTACTCGCTTTCGCCCGAGCGGTAGTACCGGCGGGTAATGGCCACCTGGTCGTTGTCAAAGGGCAGGCGGCGGTCGCTGTTGTCAATGGTGAGGGTCACCTCGGCAAAACCCAGAGCCTTGCGCTGGGGGGTGCCGCCAAAGACCACGTCCTCCATTTTAGAGCAGCGCAGAGTACGCAGAGACTGTTCACCCATGACCCAGCGCATAGCGTCGCTAATATTGCTTTTTCCGCTGCCATTGGGCCCCACCACGGAAGTGATGCCGGGCTCAAAGGAAAGCGTGGTCTTGTCGGGAAAGGTCTTAAAGCCTTGCAGCTCGAGAGATTTCAGAATCATTCCGTTAACTCCTGTTCATGAGGGCTTGTGCTGGCACAAATAGCGGCTGCGCGGGTATAAGCGGAGGGGTTACTTGCACAATCTCTTAGGCACGTGTCTCGGTCTAGGTAATACAGGGGGTCGCCGCATTCGCTAGTCCCCGCGGGGCGCATGCCGGACTTTTCCATCACTCTGGCAGAGGCCAGGTTATCCTTGTAGCAGCCGCCGTTTACAAAGGGCACGCCGGCTTGGGTAAAGGCATAGTCCAAAAGGGCCCGGACCGCCTGGGTGGCAAAGCCCCGCCCTCGGTACTCTGGCACAATGGAATAGAATATGTGTAGTTCATGGCCGTTGGTCCCATCCAGGCCGCACCAGCCGAGGAGGAAACCCGGGTTTTCCCGCTTTGTCACTGCCAGGCACAGGTGGTAGATAGATCCGGGGCGGTTCTTCCGGTGGTTATCCTCTATCCGCGCCAGCACCCTCCTGGCCTCATCCTCTGGGATAGGCCCCTGGTCCATGTCCCAGATCCTGGCTACCTCCGGCAGGTCCTCTGGACCCGGGGCCCGCAGGATCAGCGGCCCTGCGGAAAGCGTCAGGCAGGGCGTGTCGATGATCTCCTTCATCTTCGCCGCCACCTCGGCGGGGGTAAGGTCGTCGGTGTGTATCACGTGGTCCCCAGGGTAAGGGGGCAGGCTCAGCCACTCAAAGGAACACTGGGTCTGGTCCCCACGGGCTTTGTGCCGCTGGCGGAGGGTCTCTCCCGTGCAGGTCAGGGTGAAGCCGATGACTTCATATTGCTGGGCCGTGATGTCCCGCAGGATGCCCTGCCGGATATTCTCATACATGGCCACTACAGTGGAGAACACCACATAGTCAAAGCCCAGCCGCAGGTAGTTGGAAAGCACCGCAGACATAGCCTTGTCCCCCTCCCGCAGCCGGGGATCATCGAGGGAAAAAGGATGGACACACCAGCACCAGTCGCCGTCCAAATAGGCGGAATTATGGTATTGCTCATACAAAACTTTTGCCGCGGTGGTTTTTCCCACGCAGGGGGAACCGCTAATGATGATCAGCTTTTGTGCCATAGGCTTCCTCCCAATAGAATTCGCCCCGGGCTGTATCCGGGCTTTGGACAAAGGCCACAGAATACCCCCGCTCCGCCAGGGCCGCCAGGTTGCCCCGCCTTTGCCCCAGGGCGGTGGAGAGGTCCCGGGGGTGTACGGCCACCTGATAGGAGCCGGGGCCGGGCAGGCTTTTCAGCAGCCGCCCCAGAAAGATCCGGCTTTCCACCAGCTGGCCCAAAGCTGGGTGGTACGGGCCAGCCAGTACCCGGCGCTCCAGTTCTGGCCCGGGATGCAGCCCCAGCCGGATCACCCGCACCCCGGCCCCCCGGAAGAGTTCCAGCAGTTGGGCGCACAGGTCCACTGCCTCTTCCAGGGTTTGGGGAGCGTACAGGCCCCGGCCGCAGAGCTCTGCCAAACAGGTGCCCGGCAGCACAAGGGTGGGGTATATCCGCACAGTGGCTGGGCCCAGGGCAATTAGCTCTTGGGCGGTGGAAAGGTCCTTTTCCGGGGAGCTGGCGTATAGACCGGTCATCATTTGCAGGCCCAGTTCAAAGCCCATTTTTTTGATAAGGAAAGCGGCCTGACGGGTGGCTTCCGCGGTGTGGCCCCGGCGGTTGGCATAAAGTACCCGGTTGTCCATGGACTGGGCCCCCAGCTCTATGGCAGTGACGCCCCGCTCTTTTAAGAGCCCAAGCGTCCCTTCATCTATAGCGTCCGGCCGGGTGGAGCAGCGCACCCCAAAAAAGCCGTAGCGGTCCACAGCGGCTTTGGCCGCGTCCAGCAGGGCCAGCATGTATCCCGGGTCAATGGCCGTAAAACTGCCCCCAAAAAAGGCAATTTCCGCCTGGGAGCAGCAAGGCCCCAGACTTTTGGCAGCGGTTTGGGCAGCGGAAAGCACGTCCCGCGGGGTGGGCGGGGGCGTATGGTTTTGGCCGGTGATAGTGTTCTGCTCACAAAAGCTGCACTGCTGGGGGCAGCCCAGATGGGGCACGAATAGAGCGATATTGACGTGGCCCATCAGTAGCCCATCAGTTCCAGGGCCTCTCGGGCGGCCTGCTGCTCGGCCTCTTTTTTGCTGCGTCCGCCTCCCTTGCCAATCACATTGCTGTTCAGGTGCACCTCTACGGTAAAGTGCTTTTCGTGGTCCGGGCCGCTCTCGCCGGTGAGCACATACTCCAGCTGCTCCTCTGGGTTCTGTTGGATGATCTCTTGCAGGGTGGTCTTATAGTCCTTAAAGGCCTTGCCGCTGCGGCTTTTAGCGGCGGGGGCGATGAACCGCAGGATAAAGGTTCGGGCCTGGTCCAAGTCGCCGCTGTCCAGATAAATAGCGGCGGTGGTGGACTCGAACACGTCTGCCAGAATACTAGCCCGCTCTCGTCCCCCAGAATGCATTTCTCCGTGGCTTAGCCGCAAAAAACTGCCTACCTCCAGGCTCCGGGAAAAGCCGCACAGGGACTTTTCGCACACCAGGGCGGCCCGGGTTTTGGTCAGCTGGCCTTCAGGCAGGCTGGCGTAATGGCGAAAGAGAAACTCCGCCGTAACAAAGCCCAGCACCGAATCGCCTAGAAATTCCAGACGCTCATAGCTTTCACACTTGTGCTCATTGGCGTAAGAGGAGTGGGTAAGGGCGGTTTCCAGCAGTTTTCTATTTTGAAAGGTGTAGCCAATTTTCTTTTCGTATTCGTCCAGTGATCTCATGTTCTAGCTCCTTTTGCGGCAGAGTTTTGAAGGGGAGAGGGGAGATTCCCCAGCGGTTTAGACGGGGGCCACAGGGGCCGGGCAAGGTTCCTTACAAATTCAGCGCGCCAGAGATAGCCTCCACATACCCAGACCCAGCGCAGTCCCTTACCAGCCCAAGAGCGTTTTTCACCGCCAGGGCAGTGGCGTTGCCATGCATTTTGAACACAGGCTTTGCCGCGCCGATAATAGGCGCGCCGCCGTAGGAATTGTAGTCCATTTGTTTTTTCAGGCCTTGCAGGTCGCCGTAAATCATGGCGGCGGCCACCTTGTTTTTGGCGCTCTTCTTAAAAATATCCTTCACCATGCCCATCATGGCCAGGGCGGTGCCCTCGTACAGCTTTAGCACCGTGTTGCCCGTAAAGCCGTCGGCCACCACCACGTCACAAACTCCATAGGGAATGTCCCTGGGCTCCACATTGCCCACAAAACGCAGTGCGCCGCACTGTTCCAGCAGCTTATAGGCCTCCTGGCGCAGGGGGTCGCCCTTATGGGACTCGGTGCCCACGTTCACCAGGCCCACCCGGGGCGTTTTGACGCCCATCACCTTTTCCATGTATACCGAGCCCATCAGGCCGAATTGCAGCAGCATTTCCGGCCGGCACTCTACGTTGGCTCCCGCGTCGGCGATCATAAAGGGGGTCTTTGTGCTGGGCATTACCGGGGCAAAGGCCACCCGCTTGATGCCCTTGATCCGCTTGACAATCATGGTGGCCCCCATGGTCAGGGCCCCGCTGTTTCCCGCACTGGCAAAGGCGTCGCCCCGGCCTTCCGCCACGGCCCGCAGGCCCACGGCCATGGAGCTGTGGCTTTTGTCCTTCAGTACGCTGCTGGGCTCGTCCTCCATGGTCAGGATGTCCGGGCAGTCCAGCACCTCCATTTTGCTAAAGGCGGCCTCCAGGCCGTTTTCGGCCGCGCACTGGGCCAGCTTGTCCCTGCTGCCGGAGAGGAGGATGTCCACCCCCAGTTCTTCCATGGCTTGGGCGCAGCCCAGCAGGATCTCTTTGGGGGCGTTATCGCCGCCAAAGCCGTCTACAATTATTTTCAAGGTGGATCATCCTTTCGGAAAGTAGTTTTCTCCGGAGATTGGGCTGGGTATATCTTTTTTTGCGGGCAGGGGCCGGGGGCTTTCGGGCAGGCGCAGGATTTTTGCCTGGGGGAAGAGGGGCCGCCGTCTATTTCTCCCTGCGGGAGAAACGGGGCGAAGTTCGCGCCCCCCTGCGGCTCCGGGCTTTGCCCGGCCCGCGACGGCTGGGCTTATTAAGCCTTAGCTTTGGGCTTGGGATGGCGCTTTTTGCGGCGTCTTGGAGGGCCGCTGTTTTCCCATCATTTTTTACAAATGATGGGAAAAGGCGCTACTTTTGGGGGCGGCGCGGTACCAGCGAGGTCCTATTTTAACTGGGTGGGACGTGGTTTTCTTGCCGCTCCTTTTTGCGTTCCGCGCCGCCTTTACGGGCAAGGCCGCCTCCGGCGGGTTAAGGAACTTCTTGAAAGAAGTTTCTTAACAATCTTCAAGAACTTTTTCTGTCGCTGCGCTGTTCTCTGTTTTTTTCGCCAGGTCGTTTAGGGCGCGCTGGGCTAGGGCGGCGTAGCGCTGCCGTTTGTCCCGGATGGGCTCTGCCAGGGGCGGCAGTACCCCGAAGTTGGCCCCCATGGGCTGAAAGTCTTTTCCCTCATACCCCGAGACGTACCGGCTTAGGGCCCCCATCATGGTGGTGGCGGGCAGGGTCAGCCCGGGCTGGCCCCGCAGCCGCCGCACGGCGTTTTGCCCCGCCAGGATGCCAGAGGCGGCGGACTCCATATAGCCCTCCACCCCGGTAATCTGCCCGGCAAAGAACAGACCGGGCCGCTGCCGAAGGGAAAAGTCGCCGTTCAGCAGCCGGGGGGAATCTAAAAAGGTATTCCGGTGCATGACCCCGTACCGGGCGAACTCCGCCTCTTCCAGGCCGGGAATCATCCCGAACACCCGCCGCTGCTCCCCGAACTTCAGGTTGGTCTGAAAGCCCACCAGGTTATAAAGGGAGTTCTCCCGATTTTCGGTGCGCAGCTGTACCACGGCCCAGGGGCGGCGGCCGGTGCGGGGGTCTGTAAGGCCCACGGGCTTCATGGGGCCAAAGCGCATGGCGTCCCGGCCCCGGCTGGCCAGCACCTCGATGGGCATACAGCCCTCATAGACCTTGGGCCCAGCCTGGTCAAAGCCGTGGACAGGGGCGCGCTGGGCCGAGACCAGGGCGGCGGCGAAGGCCTCGTACTCCTCTTTGTTCATGGGGCAGTTGATATAGTCCCCGTCCCCCTGGCCCCGGCCGTAGCGGTCGGCGGTAAAGCAGCGTTCCATACGGATGCTCTCCCGGGTGACAATGGGCGCGGCGGCGTCGAAAAAGCTTAGCCCGCCCCCGCACAGGGACTGTATCTCGGTAGACAGGGCCTCCGCCGTTAAGGGGCCAGTGGCAATAACGGCCACATCCTCTGGCAGGCGGGTCAGTTCCTCCCGGCGCAGGGTGATAAGGGGCTCGTTCTCAATGGCCTCTGTGGCCAGCCGGGAGAACAGGTCCCGGTCTACCGCCAGTGCGCCGCCGGCGGGCACCGCGGCCTTTTCGGCAATGGGTACCAGCAGGCTGCCCATACGGCGCATTTCTTCTTTTAGCAGACCGGCGGCGCTCTCAATTCGGGCGGCTTTTAAGGAGTTAGAGCAAATTAGCTCTGCAAGGCCCGGGCTCTTGTGGGCCGGGGAGAAGCGCTGGGGCTTCATTTCCACCAGGTCCACGGCCACGCCCCGGCAGGCAATCTGCCAGGCGGCCTCGCACCCGGCCAGGCCTGCTCCTACTACGGTGATTTTATCCATAAGCAACCCTTAGTCCTTGGGGACCCGGCCCGGGTAGGTGCAGCCCTGGGTGGCGCAGTAGATGCGCTTATCCTTGGTTTTCTTCTGCAACAGGGTTTTTCCGCACACCGGGCATTTCTCCTTGGTGGGCGGATCCCAGCTGACAAAGTCGCAGTCTGGGTAGCGGTCGCAGCCGTAGAACACCCGGCCCTTTTTGGACTTGCGCTCAATAATTTTGCCCCCGCACTTGGGGCATTCCGCGCCAGTGTCTTTGACGATCTTCTTGATATTCTGGCACTCTGGGTAGCCGGAGCAGGCAATGAACTTGCCAAAGCGCCCGTGTTTTACCACCATGGGCCGTCCGCATTTATCGCAGATCTCGTCGGTCTCGTCCTCTTTTAGGTGGATCTTCACCCCGTCCATGGCCTTTTTAGCCTTCTGCACGGTTTTGTCAAAGTCGTCGTAAAAGGTCTGTAGGGTGTCCACCCACTGCTCGTCGCCCCGCTGTACGGCGTCCAGGTCATTTTCCACCTGGGCGGTAAACTTCACATTGACAATTTTTGGAAACTGCTCCTTCATCAGCTGGGTAATCACTTCTCCCAGCTCTGTGGGACGAAAGGCTTTACCCTCCCGGGTCACGTACTCCCGCATGGTAATGGTGGAGATGGTGGCCGCGTAGGTGGAGGGACGGCCAATGCCGTTTTCTTCCAGGGTCTTAATCAGCGAGGCCTCGGTGTAGCGCGGGGGCGGCTGGGTAAAGTGCTGGTTGCCAGAGAGGTCCCGCACCTTCAGCTTCATGCCTTCCTCCAGAGGAGGCAGATCTTTGCCGGCCTTTTCGTCCTCGTCGCGGCTTTCTTCATACAGGGCGGTAAAGCCGTCAAAGGCCACGTTAAAGCCGCTGGCTTTAAAAATATATTTTCCGGCCAGAATGTTGGCCTGGGTGGTGTTCAGCACGCAGTTGGCCATTTGGCTGGAGATAAACCGCTCCCAAATAAGTTTGTATAATTTATACTGGTCAGAGGTCAGGGAGTCCTTCACCCGCTCGGGGGTTAGACTGATAGTGGAAGGACGAATGGCCTCGTGGCCATCCTGGGTCCCGGCCCGAGACTTAAAGTGCCGGGGCTTTGGGGGTAGATACTTGCCGCCCCAGCGTCCCTCTATAAACTCTGCCGCGTCTCGGACAGCGTCCTCGGAAATGCGCAGAGAGTCGGTACGCATGTAGGTAATCAGGCCCACGGCGCCCTGGTCCTCAATCTCCACGCCCTCGTACAGCTCTTGGGCGGCCCGCATCGTGCGGTAGGCCTGAAAGCCCAGCTTTCGGCTGGCCTCCTGCTGTAGGGTAGAGGTGATAAAGGGCGGGGCGGGCTGGCGGCTGCGCTTGCTTTTTTTTACCGGGCCCACCACAAATTCCTGCTGCTTTAGGTAGTCCAAAAGGGCGTCTGCCTCTTCCTTAGACCCCACGGCGATTTCCCCGGTTTCATCCCCGTAAAAGGCGGCGGGGAATATGGAGCGGCTGGGGGGCGCGGTCAGCTTGGCGTCCAGGCTCCAGTACTCTTTAGGCACAAAGGCGCGAATCTCCTCTTCCCGGTCCACAATCATCCGTACAGCCACGGACTGCACCCGGCCGGCGGAAAGGCCTTTGCGGATGGTCTTGACCAAAAACGGGCTCAGGGTATAGCCCACCAGCCTGTCCAGGATACGCCGGGCCTGTTGGGCGTTTACCAGGTCCATGTCAATGGTGCGCGGGTGGGCCATTCCCTCGGCCACGCCGGTCTTGGTTATTTCGTTAAAGGTTACCCGGTCTGGGGCGCTTTCATCCAGGTTTAAAATATAGGCCAAGTGCCAGGAGATCGCTTCGCCCTCCCGGTCCGGGTCAGTGGCCAGCAGCACGTCGTCCGCGTCTGCGGCGGCGGCCTTTAGGTCCTTCACCAGCTGCTCTTTGCCTTTTATAATGGTATACTTGGGTTTAAAGTGGTCCTTCACGTCCACACAGAGCCTGGCCTTGGGCAGGTCCCGCACGTGGCCCATGGAGGCCACCACCTTGTATCCGGGCCCAAGATATTTTTGAATGGTTTTCGCCTTAGAAGGCGACTCCACAATGACTAATTTTGACATAATACAATCCTTTCCTCCCTCATGAGGGCAACCCCGCCCCAACGGATGGACGGGTAGTTTCGGGCTGGGGCTGGCAGCCGCCCGGTTATTTCTTTGTGGACCGGTACCGTTTGCCAGAACAAGAGGCAATGTGCCCGTCTAGTTCCAGTTCGGTAAGCAGGGCCATCAGCTGTCCGGCCTTTAACCCGGTGAGCTCTTCCAGCTGGCCAAAGGTCTGCTCACCCGCGTCCAACCCCTCTACAATTTGCCGCTGCTTAGCATTCAGAAGCTCTTTTGGCCTGGAAGCCTCTTTTGGGCCGGGTCCGCCAGAGTCTGCCAGGGCCAAAAAAGGAGAGGCGGTGCTGGCGGGTAAGACATCCTCTGGCTGAAAGACGTCTGCGAGCCGAGGCGCTGGGGGATGGGCAGCTTTTGGCATCAGCGGCTGAACGGACGGCGGTGGGTGAACAGGAGTGGGCGCAAAGGGCCGAAAGCATTTGGAGAGAAATTCTAGCACTTCCGTACCGCTGGTAATGGGAATAGCGCCGTCATCAATGAGAGTTTGGCTGCCGGAAAAGGCGGGGTCACCCGGAGGACCGGGATATACAAATACTTCCCGGCCCTGTTCAATGGCATGACGGGAGTAAATCATGGTGCCGCTCTTCTCTTTAGCCTGCACCAATACTACGCCGTCGCTGATACCAGAGATCAACCGGTTGCGAAGCTGAAAGCAGCCATGGCCAGGGGTGCGGGCGGAGAAATATTCGCTTATTACAGCGCCGCCCATTTCCAGCACCTGCCGGCGCAGCACAGCGGTCCCTGCCAGATATTCACTGGAAAGATCCACCGGCTGAATACAGATGATCCGTCCAAAAGCCATAAGCGCTCCCTGCAACGCGGCCTGGTCTACACCGGCGGCCCCGCCGCTGACTACAATGGCCTGGCTGGCAGCCAGCTGGTAGCTAATGCGCTTAGCCGCGTCGCGGCTTTCCTCCCGGGCTTTTCGCGAACCCACCACAGCGACCACCGGAGAACCTTCCAGGTTGGGCAGAGCTCCTTTTATATACAGTACCGCAGGAGGGTTTGAAATATTCCTGAAGCTGTCGGGATATTTCTCACACTCTGGGGTCAGAACCCCCCAGCCCATTTTTGCGGCGTATTCCAGCCGTACCTGGGCTTCCTCCAAAGCGTGAGCGCTAAGGGCCATGGCGTGGCGCTCTTTAATATAGGGCAGACGATTCCACAAGGACGAACCTGCCCGAAAGAAACTTTCCAAATCGCCGCCGCAGTAGTTGTAGATCATCCAGGGCACAGGGCTTCCTTCGCCAAAAGCATGCTGTAGCCACATCCAGTACACCCGATGGTCAATCATAACACATCCCCTTTCTCGGTGTCCGGCACATCTCCCACAAAAGCACAGTGGCCGCCGCCGCCGCGTTTAAAGATTCCGCCCGCCCTAGCATGGGAATCGTAATGGGCCCGTCACAAAGCGCCTGAACAGCAGGAGAGAGCCCGCTGCCTTCGTTGCCGATAAACACCGCGTGCAGGCCCCGGGTAAAGTCAATTTGAGTAACGTCCCCAGCCGCCGGCTGGGGCACGGCCGCGTGGCAGGTATAGCCCTGGCGGTGCAGCAGGTTAAGCAAAAAAGAGGCGGAGGGCTGCTCTGAGAGGGCTAGGCGAAACACCGCCCCCATAGAGGCCCGCAGCACTTTGGGGGAGAGGGGATCGCAGCAGTCTCCCAACAAGAATACCTGAAACTGCCCCAGGGCTTCGGCGGTACGCAAAATAGTCCCCAAGTTGCCCGGGTCCTGGAGATTTTCCAGCACTAAACAGGGGCGCCGGGGGGCAAAGCCGATTACCTGGCCAAAACTGGCGGGACGGGCGCACACGCAAAAAATACCCTGAGGGCTTTTGGTGGAGGCCAGCAATTGGGCCACAGGCGGCTCCACCTGATAAACGGTCTTAGCAGCCTTTAGAATTAGGTCCAGGTAAGAGGCGTACTTTTTTTGGGCGTCCGGGGTAAAAAAGCAGGCCTCCACCGGAATGCCGGAAAGCACTGCGTCCTGACAGAGACGCGCCCCTTCACAAAGGAAAGCGCCCCGCTCCCGACGTTCCTTGGCAGAGGAAAGCGCTGCCGCTGCCCGAACAACCGGACTGCGGCGGCTGGTGATGGGCACGATTTCCATAGGATGGGCACCTCCTGAAAAATAATGGAACCAGCGAAAAAACAGGGGAACAAAGTGTAAAGCGCCATGGGGCCAAGCGTTCGCCCGGCAAACGGAAACGCCAAAGGCAGCTGCCTTTGGCGCGGTCAACAAAATTATAAGGCAGACTGTAGGCCCGCAAAAATCCAGGCGCGCAATCTTCTTAACTATAAAAAAACTCTTACAGCGCGGCCTTGGCTTTCTCTACCAGAGCGGTAAAGCCCGCAGGGTCCGCAATCGCGATCTCGGAAAGCATTTTCCGGTTTAGAGTGACTCCCGCCTTTTTCAGGCCGTTCATAAAGGTGGAATAATTTACCCCGTTCATGTGGCATCCAGCGGAAATGCGGGTGATCCACAGCCGGCGGAAGTCCCGCTTGCGCTGCTTGCGGCCAATGTAGGCGTAATTGCCAGACTTCATTACAGCCTGTTTGGCCATTTTAAAGTGGCGGCTTTTAGAACCCCAGTAGCCTTTTGCCAGCTTTAGTACCTTTTTCCTTCTTTTGCGCGTCATCATCGCGCCCTTTACTCTTGCCATATCGATTCAATCCTTTCCCGGCCGCCGCCGGATTATTTATTCCTGTTTTGCAAATCTTTATTTATAGGGCAGCATTCTCTTCACAGCCGCAGTGTTGGTCTTGTCTGTCACTGTGGTGCCCCGGGCGTGGCGCTTTACCTTGGGGGTTTTGCCGTGACCGTTGAACAGATGGCTGGTAAAGGCGTGAGCGCGGATGACTTTCCCGTTTTTGGAGAGCTTGAAGCGCTTTTTTGCGCCGCTATGGGTTTTTAGTTTCGGCATAATGATTCCTCCTTGTTTTTCGGCGGCAGGCCATATCCCTGCGCCGTCCTGTGGCCCTGCCCCGCAAAAGAGCGGGCCCGCCGGCTTTTCTTTTATTTATTAAGAATATAGAAAGACCGGCCATGTTCCCGCTGGGTGGGCCTTACTTTGTCGGCTTTGGCGCCAAGAACATCAGCATGGTCCTGCCGTCCAGCTTGGGCTGGCGCTCCACGTTGGCAGTTTCCGCCATGGCCTCGGCAAAGCGGCGCATAATGTCCTGCCCCAGCTCTGGGTGTCCCATTTCCCGGCCGCGAAACCGGATGGACACCTTTACCTTGTTTCCCTCGGCAATAAACCGGGCCGCGTGGCCGCGTTTGGTATCAAAGTCGTGGGTGTCAATGTTTAGCGAGAGCCGTACTTCTTTGATCTCAACAATTCGCTGGTTTTTTCGCTGCTCTTTTTCCCGCTTGGACTGCTCGAACCGGTACTTGCCGTAATCAATGATCTTACATACCGGAGGCGTGGCCTGGGGAGCGATCTTCACCAGGTCCAGGTTCTTCTGTTCGGCCAGTTCCAGGGCCTTTCGCGCGGGCATAACCCCCAGCTGTGAGCCGTCGGCATCGATGAGCCGGACCTCTTTGTCGCGAATCTGCTCGTTGATCTGTAGTTCCTTGTTGCTAATTGTCAGCACCTCCATCAAGCAATATCCTCATTTGAGAACGAAAAAAGCGGGCGGAAAAGCTCCACCCACAAAAGCGATTTGCCAAAGTATAGACCACCCCTCATTAAAAGGCGGTTCTGACTCTGCTCTTATCGACCTGTGGCGGACCTGCCGCACGGGTGGAGAAAGGTTTACCTCTAATTAAAGAAGAGCGGACAACCGTTCCCACTTCATTTTCCATAAAAATTATACTACGGCGCAAGCGGAAAGTCAAGGGCTTTTTTTGCAAGCATTACAATTGACATGCGCTAAGCAAAGGCCAAAACGCGCTGTTTACAGATGCAGCCGCCGTACGGCGTCGTCCTTTAGCTCCCTTCCTTTAAACAAGAGCAGACCTGCCAGAGCCACCAGGCTGACGCCCACACAGATCACGGAAGGATAAATGATTTTCAGTACGCTGCACAGCAAAAGAATCAGCGGGAGAAAACCCGCAAGGATGCAGAGGGTCATACAAAACAGGTACTCCGCCGGGCGCAGGCATAGTGCCATGGCGACAATGAAAGCGGCCAGCTGGGCGCAGGGGATAAAGATGGGCAGGACAAAATTCAGGGACCAGCCAGCAAACCCGGTGAATAGGTCCCACAAAAGGGTGATGGCAGAGATGGCCCCCAGCTGCCAGACAATGGCTTTCATGGGGCTGCCCCGTTTATGGATGGTAACGCCCAATACCAGCCAGGTGCTGGCCAAGGCGGCCATGACAAGAACACTCCACCAGCCGGTTTGGGGTAAACTGAAGTTCACAGCGGAGCAAATAACCGCAACCACAATGGTAGCCAAAGCGGCCAGCCGGAGAAACAGCCGCATGGTCTTTTGGGTGGGCGGAAGAACCGGGTAGACGGTTTCCTCTTGTTTGCCTGAGAGCGGGCTTTGGCAGAGAGGGCAGCAATGGAGAGCCCCCCTTATATGCACCTTGCATTGTTCACAAAACAGCATTTTGTTCTACCTCGTCTTCCATATTCGTAGTCAAGGTCACATCCAGCCCCAGCCGGGAGAGTTCCTGAAAGAAGATCCGTTCGGTTTCTCGAGACCGGTAAGGGCTGGCGAATGTGATAACAAAGCTGTCTCCAAAGGAAACGGAGCAGGCCTGTAGGCATCCCGCGCAGGTGAAAACGCCGAACTGCTGGATATACTGTTCCGCGCCCTCTGGCATGGAGAGCTTTCCTACATTGGAAAAGGAGACGGTGGCGGCTTGCGCGGCAATACGGTTTGCATACCGAAGTACAACATCCTTCAGGGGCAGCGGCGCGATTCGTGCGAGAAAATTGTGTTCCAAAGCGCAGAGGCTGTCTACATGGGCCTTTAGCTTTTCCACAGCAAGCTTTTCTTGAAAGCCGCGTTTCACTTGGGCTAGTACAGACGCCAGATCCGTGCTGTTTTTGCTGAAGTCATAGCCTACGTGAATGATGGCGAAAAAGTTTCGTGAGGAAAATGAAGGGAAATAATTGCGCAGGTTTACAGGGATGGTAACAACGACTGGCTTTTTCCGGCTCCGTACCGACATGCCCTCATAGATGGAGCGAAGCAGAACAGCGGTTAGCAGTTCGGTGATAGTAGCTTTCTGGGTGCGGGCGCAGGCCAGCAGTTCTTTAACGGAAATTCTTCCTTCCAGGATGGCCAGATGGTTTTTTGGCAGGCGGTCCCCAGGGATCTGGTAAGCGGAAGGGGAAAGGCCCAGCCGGCGTACAGGCTTTTCATAATACTTTTGGAAGCTATCCGCCTCCTTCTGCTGGTCGGATATGCCTAAGACCGGCACGCCACTAGCGGAAAGACCATCCTCTGGGTGTCGGACATAAAGATATTCATAGACCAGGACCCGCAAAAAGTCAAGAGCCCCGGCTCCGTCGGACAAAACGTGGTACACCTCCAGGCTGATGCGCCTACGGTAGTAGAGCACGCGAAACAGCAGGCTGCGCCGGGAAGAGGGGTAGATGGGAAAACAGGGAGGCGTCTGCTCTGGGCGCGCTAGAGCAGGCAGAGGACTCTCCTCCAGATAGTACCAGAACCAGCCCCGCCTGAGCACACATCGGTAAAGAGGGAACCGCTCCATGGTTTTGTCAAGAGCGGTTTGGAGGGCGGCGGGATCTACATCTTCCTTCAGTTCGCAGAAAAAGCGGAATACCTTAGAGTCGTGCGCCGAGCTGGTGGAGGGAAATATCTTTGCGGCGTTGTCCAGCCGCCACCAGGGCAGATAATTCCTATCGCTCATAATTTTCCTCCAGGAAAGAATTTATAATGGCATACGTTTTTTTGACCTGCTTAAACCAAACAGGGAGAGAAAAATAACCGTGCAAAGCGTCAGGAATTCGGTGGATCTCCACATGATTTCCCGCTTCCCGCAGTCTTTCGCCATAGGCCTCGCCTTCGTCCCGCAGGGGACAGAATTCCGCGGTGATTATCAGGGTGTTCGGTTGATTTGCAAAGGATTTGGCGGCCAGCGGCGCAAAATAGGGGTTTTCCAGGTCGGATTCACACTCGCGGTATAGGGAAAAAAAGTCTCGCACACGTTTGGCGGTAAGCAAATAGCCTGTCCCGTTCTCTCGTACAGAAGGGAAAGGGGAGTTTTCTGAATGGTCGTTTCCCACCGCGGGGTAGATCAAGAGCTGCCCCGTGGGCAGAAACTCCCCTCGATCCCGGGCCATAAGAGAGACAGCGGCAGCCAGGTTGCCCCCAGCGCTGTCTCCTATCAGCACCACGTTTTCAGGGGGGGCTCCCAGCAGGTCACTGTGCAAAAAGACCTCCCAAGCTGCCGCGTAGCAGTCCTCCACTGCCGCGGGGAAACGGTGTTCAGGGGCCAGACGGTAGTCAACTGAGGCCACCACGCAGCCGGTCTGGGCAGCCATATCACCGCATATGCCATCGTAAGAGTCAATGGAGCCCGTTACCCAACCTCCGCCATGAAAAAACAGCAGAACACAGTTCCTTTTCCGCTGTGTGGGCGTAAAAATGCGCATGGGAATATGGTGCTCACCAGAGGGGATGCTATGCTCCCATATCCGATAAAGCCAGGGTTTTCTGGCACGGCGGGCGGTCAGCTTTTGCAGCTTGCGTTCCACCAGATAGGTTCTTTCTATGTCCAGATCAGGGTATGATAATAGACTAAGCGCTGCCAGCATGGTTTTATGGATGGGCATAGTGACTCCTCTTTATTCTAGGCGAATGAATAGCCATAGGGACGTTGTGTGATTTACGCGGAAAACATTCGTGCCTGTTAAGATAACCTATTAATAGTATATTGTACTCCAATGATTTTAGTTTGTCAAATTGTATAGAATTCAGGGAGCGTTCAAAAGAAGAGTTTATGACGATTGAGTGGAGTCTCACCAGCCGGTTTCATCTGCGGGCGAGACTTTTACCCTTTGTTCGTCGGGGCTGCGCCTTTAAAAGCTTCATTTTGGACACGCCCAGAATTCACGGGCCGTCATGCCGCTTAAAAGCCGTATTCCGTTTAACGCGCAAGGTAGGGCTTGTTGGAAGCATCGAAAACAGCAACCCGCCAATCGTCAGCCGGGAGGTGTTTCAAGCGGCCCAACGGCTGCAGAAATCCAGAATTACAACCACAAGGCGCGAACACAACTCAAGTTTGTCTGGCATCCTGCGCTGTTCCGACTGCGGGAGTACTTTCTGCCGGCAGCTGCTGCGTGGAACTGTATACTGGATGTGCAGTGATAAGGCGGCAGGCGCCGCAAACTGCCAGAGCAGACCTGTGCGGAAAACTGCTGTGTACGACACTTTTTGCTTGATGGCAGATAAGCTTGCCTCTCACCGGCCAGACCTGCTGGGTACGCTGATCCACCAGATGGAGATGATGCAGAACCGTGGCGGCGAGAGCCAAGATAAGATATGTCAGACCGTCAAGATGATTTATGAGCGGTCCCTGGCCGGGGAAAGCATGAGGAGGATTGTGGAAACGCTTGATGAGATGGGCGCACCCACCTCCAGCGGCCAAGGAAAATGGCACCGCTCCACGGTGTGCTCGATACTGCAAAACGAAAAATACGCCCGAAACGCCGTCCTCCACCGCCCAGATCCAGGTGGCCTTGTCCTCCTCGAACCAGAGGAAGTCCGGCGAACCGTACATCATCTTCTTCACCAGATGGTTGTGTGCCTCCTGCCACTCCTGGAAGGGTCCCATCACGTTCTCGATAGAGTCCGCGCCAGAGGAAAACGCCTTGAAGGGGTTGATTTGAACAATCCGCACCTCCGGGGCCTTTTTGAGCTTCTCCGAAATATCAAACAGTCGATTTGCCTTGGAGGCGTTGCCCTCATAAGGAATATTCTCAATGCGGGTCTCCACGGTCGCGGCCCGCTCATAGAGCAGTTTCACATCGGCGTCGCTGCTGAAATCCATCTTCCTGATCTGCTCGATAAATTCCAAAATAATGTCCCGCAGATCCCGGAGCAGGTCCACCTCGTCGTTGATGTCCTCCACCTTTCTTCCCAGCACATCCAAAACCACATCCGACCCGGCAGACTGGAAAATGAGCTGGATGTCCTTGATGCTGATATTGAGCTTGCGGAGGATAAGAATTTGCTCCAGCCGTTTCAGCGCCCGCTGGTCGTACAGGCGGTAGGCGTAGTCTGCCACCCGAGCGCTCTCAATCAGCCCCATATCCTCATAGTACCGCAGCGTACGGGCCGGGATATTGTAGCGCTCTGTGACCTCTCGGATTTTGATTAAATCTGTCATGTAAAACACCCTTTCCGTGGTTTTGAGTGTGATAGTTAACACGCTTGAAAACTGGTTATTAGTTTTCAAGCCGGCTTTTTGCCGCCTGGTACAAGGAAATCGAAAAATTTTCTTGTACCGCGTTTACGATTTTACACGCTTCCCCAACGGCAGAGTCAAGCCCTTTTCAAAAACATTTTTACAGCATGACAGATGAAATCTCTTTCAGGGCGTCCATCTCCAGTTCCTTGCTCCTTTGCAGAATAGCGATCAGTATTTGTCGCTTTTCGCTGGCCTCCCCGGCGGTCTCAGGAGTTTGCAGTCCTTGCAGGAATTTTTCGCACATACTGATAATTTCCTCATATTTGGAAATCGCCGTTGTAATAGGCCGGTGGTCTAAGCCGTCTATCAGCCGCACGCATAGCTCCAGAAATTGCTTGATACGAAGTTTTCCCTCATAATGAATGAAAATATGCGGGGACAGGCACTCTATATCCACCATACCCTGGTTGCTCTCTTTTTGAAGTAATTGGCGCCAATTATCATATATGACAACTCCGTACCCAACCATCGGCTCGTCAGAAATATCGCGCTCATTTTGTAGGAGCGCCAGCCCTTTTTTCATGGCCTCCCTGCACTTTTCCTGGATGGAAACAGGCTTGGGGCCCGGTTTTATCAACAGGATATCCGGCTTTTTCGCGAACCATTCCGGAAAGCTTTTCAACTGCTGAAAGGACATCACAGAATTTTTCTCATCGTCACCGTCCAGGAACGAAAGGCCCTTCAGCACCTTCCCCTGATGGGAGAATCCGGTCGCAAGTATCATATCCGAGTATTCCCGAGGGAGGAGGATGACAGGGTACCCGCTTAGGATGTTTTCCACTGCCAAACGGATGAAATCCTCCTCCGTGCAGTCTGTTCCCCGGCAGAGCTTACCGGTCAGGCCGTATATAGAAAGGCCGGTGTCCAGCGCGTCATCCGCGCCCCAGGAATACCCAAAGCAGATAGAGGTAAACGCTGACTGGAGAACATATTCCGTGTCATCGTTTATCTGCCGCCCCATGGGGTCTCTATGCTCCTCAAGGCCCATAAACAGCTTGACCGCTTGGAGCATAGCAGGGTAGGCCATGCTCCGGGGCCATGTCCTGCCGGAGAAGTCCGCGATGGGGGCGTAAGGTAACAGGATATGCTCAAAGATCGCGTTTGCCACGGGACAAGCGTTGTCTGGGAAAAGAATGGCGTCAATGGTACTGCCGAGAATCTCCGCCAATTCCACCAGCAGAGACAGCTCCGGCATGGCGCGGCCGTTCTCCCATTTGCTGACTGCCTGTGGGCTGATATTCAGCCGGCTGGCAAGTTCATCCTGGGTCAGGCCCATGCTTTTTCTTAAATCTGCAATTTTCTGGCCAGCTTTTACGTTATCGAACATATCAACTCTCCTTACCATTTTGCTGGGGTAGGGCAGGTTTACCCTTCCAGAATATTATAGGGGAATCGGAACCTTTTAACAATATATAGATGGTTGAAGGTGGGTGTGAAATATCAACCTGAGGTTTACATGAGAGTTGATAGGCTGAATCACCTATTGCAATCTGCCCCCCTGTGGTTTGGACAGCAAATAGGTGATTTCCATTTTCCTAGGCTCCTCGTAAGACTTCGGGCACGCGCGTTATCCGGTTAACTTGGACACAAGCATTGGAAAATCTTAAAACGGCTACTCAAAAAATTCAATAACCTAACATTCGAACTCCCATGTCTAATTTGAAGTCCTTGCTAGGCCGGCATGATTACTAAGAAAATCAGCCTCCTTCTGTGCAGGCGTCTTGTATTGATTCGTGGCGTGGGGCCGCTCCTCATTGTAAAAAGTCATATACTTATCCACCGCCGCCCTGAATTCATTTTCAGAGCGGTATTTTGATCGATACAGTTCTTCCCGCTTTAGGTTGGAGAAGAACGACTCCATCATGGAGTTATCATATAGAACGCGGACTCTTGAAAACGACTGCGTAACTCCCAAAGATTTTAGATAAACACAAAATACTTTCGCTCTTATAGTTCGTACCTCGGTCGGTGTGGAACGTCAGAGGATCTATAAGCTTTCGGCTTTCATATGGTGCAGAAAGTATGACACAAAAAATGGCAGAGCATTTATGCTCTACAAGATTTGACATCAGCCAAGAAGTATTTGATGCAGCATGGAATGTGCTTAACACCCATATGCTTGCTACGTTACCCCTCCCCCCGTTCCGCTTCCCCCGTCCTCCGTACTAACAAGACACCTGGGAGAAGCAAAAATGCCCACCAAAGGCAGGCATTTTCGGGAAAAGAGCGCAAAAACTAGGGGGCGCTTCGCTCTCACAAAGCGCCCCCTATTCTTCCAGTTTGATTGCTCCGTCAATGGTAGCCTCAACGATGGGCAGATACTTTTCAGGGCAGAGCTGTAATTTATG
The DNA here is from genome assembly GCF_034334985.1 of Acutalibacter intestini. Classification (NCBI taxonomy): domain Bacteria; kingdom Bacillati; phylum Bacillota; class Clostridia; order Eubacteriales; family Acutalibacteraceae; genus Acutalibacter; species Acutalibacter intestini. The sequence continues at coordinate 447,000 of NZ_JAWXXL010000001.1, forward strand.
GGTTATGCGCTGCCGGTCATTGCTGCTTTCTTTGACAAGTTCAGGATTGAAATACCGTTCAAAGGGTAGCCTGCAAATTTTGATTAGCTGTATCACTACGGGCATACTCGGTATATCCCCGACAAGTTCTATGTTCGCAAGATAGCGCGGGTCTATATTTACCTGTTCGGCCAACGCCCTGCGGGACAGGCCCACCGCCTCACGCGCCGTCTGAACATCTTTTCCAAAGGTTTCAAAACCGGGGCAGTCTTTGACTTTCGCCATACGCTTCACCTCCAACACTTACATTTTATAGTTCATAGTATGGGTTGGGAATGATGGCATATGCGTTTTAACTGCATTTTATAATTCACAACTTATGCCTTGTATTGTTCGGGCAAAGGAATTATAATATATCCGTTGGAGGTGCGAAATGGAATATATGACGTTGAAAGAAGCTGGCGAGAAATGGGGCGTGACCCCGCGCCGGGTGAATTATTATTGCGCTGGTGGCCGTATTCCCGGCGCTGTGAAGATAGCGACGATCTGGCTTGTGCCAAAGGACGCGGAAAAGCCAGTTGACAGACGCTATAAAAGCACTAACGATGGAAAGGAGTGATTTTCTGTGGCGAATATTTTGATTGTTGAAGATGAAAAGAATATGCAGGACATCATTGCCGCATATATGCAGCGGGGCGGGCATACCTGTTTTACCGCTGACGATGGCGTGGACGCTTTAATGGTATTGAAAAATAATCCGATGGATTTGATGATACTGGACGTGATGATGCCCCATCTGGACGGTTTTTCTGTCTGTAAAATGGCGCGGGAAATGAGTAATATGCCCATTATCATGCTGACCGCCAAGGGCGGCGAGGACGATAAACTAAAAGGCTATGAGTATGGGGCCGATGACTACATGACAAAACCTTTCAGCCCCAAGGTGCTGCTTGCAAAGGCAAACGCACTGCTCCGCCGTTCTTCCTCCGTTCCGTTGGACGCATTGAGCTTCGGGAAAATAACAGTAGTGCCGTCCTCTCACAAAGTATTTATAGACGGGCAGGAAATCACGCTCACCCATAAGGAATACGAACTGTTGTATTTCTTCATGGTAAATCCCGGACAGATTTTCACCCGTGACCAACTGCTGAACAGGATTTGGGGCTATGACTTTGAGGGAACTACCCGGACGGTAGACACGCATATCAAAACCCTGCGGCAGAAATTAGGCGACGAGGGAAAACACATTGTCACTCTTATTCGCTCCGGCTATAAATTCGAGGTAACAGTATGAAAATAAAGGATAATTTTACGTTCCGCACCGTCCGTAAAAAGATATTGATGGTTTCTAAGTTAGCTGGTATTCTGCTTATCCTTTCATACATCCTTTCGACCAAGTTGGAAATTGATCCTGATATTTCACTTGCCCTTTGGTTCGCCTTTGTCATTGCCCTTGTCCTTGTTGTCGATTTTTTAATGGGGCACTTTATTTCAAAACCCATTTCAAAACTCAATCAAACGGCCCGGAAGATGGCAAAACTGGACTTTTCCGCTCCATGCGCCATTACGACTAATGATGAATTCGGAGAACTAACTGTAAGCCTCAATACGATGGCTGATAATCTTCAACAGGCCCTTGCCAGACTGGAAGCGGCAAATACACGGCTTGAAAAAAATGTGGAGCAGGAGCGGCGGCTGCTGGCCGAGCGCAAAGAGTTGGTAGACCAGCTTTCCCATGAAATGAAAACTCCGCTGGGCGTGATCCGCGCCTACGCCGAGGGCTTGCAGGACGAAACCGACGAGGCCAAAAAACAGAAGTATTCGGAAATCATCATCACCGAAACGGAACGAATGAGCGGGCTAATCACAACGCTATTAGATTTATCCGCGTTGGAAACCGGCGCTACCCAGCTTGTCCCGGAACGATTTGATTTTGTGGAATTTCTTGAAACTGTTGCCGGGCGGCTGTTAATCGACGTGCCAGACGCTAACTTTGAGTTGCACTATGAGCTTCCCGAACACAAGGTTTATGTCCATACGGATAAGACCCGTATGGAGCAGGTTTTAGACAACTTGATCGTCAATGCAAAGAAAAATGTCCAGCCGGGAGGTACTTTGAAATTATCCCTGCTGGAACAGCCGGGTGTTTTGCAATTTTCCATCTACAATCAAGGCCCCACAATTCCACAGGAGAACTTGTCAAAAATCTGGACGAAATTCTACCGGGACAGCAATTCCAAATACAGCGGTTCCGGGCTGGGGCTTGCCATCGTCGCACAAGTTCTGTCCATGCAGGAACTGGACTTCGGCGTAAAAAACTGTTCCGATGGCGTGGAGTTTTATTTTTCTATTCCATCCGTCAGTTAAACCGTGTTTTCTATGAAATGGCTCTGCCTTTACTCAAAGGCAGAGCTGTTTTATTTTGAAGATTTCACGCCAATTTCACACCAGCCTCACACCGACTTCACCGCATTTTCATAAGTTTACCTCAACAAGAGGACGGTCAGTCCTCACAGACAAAGGAGGTGATTTTTATGACGTTTTTAGGTTTGGAATGGTACTGGTGGCTGGTAATCGTGGCGGTGCTGGCAATCTCTATCCCGTTCAAGATTAAGGTTATGAAGTGGTGGAGCAAGCGGGAGCAGGAAAAGAAAAAGGAGCAGCACGGGAAATGGGGTGATGATGAATGATTGAAGTAAAGGATTTGACGTTCTCCTACGGCAAAGACAAACAGGCGCTGCACGGCCTGGACTTCACTGTAGAAGATGGGGAAATCTTTGGCTTCCTGGGGCCAAATGGCTCCGGGAAATCAACGACCCAAAAAATACTGACCGGGATTTTGAAAGGACACGGCGGCAAGGTGTCGCTGTTCGGGCAGGATATTTCTGCGGCACACACGCAGGAGTTTTTTCAAAAGATCGGCGTCTTATTTGAGTTTCCCTATCTGTATGCCAATTTGAGCGCCGTTGACAATCTTAAATATTTTTCTTCGTTCTATCCGAAAGAGCAAATACGCAGTATTGAGGAAGTTTTGGAGGAATTGGAATTTAAGCCAGACTTCTTGAGAAAGCCGGTTTCGTCCTACTCAAAGGGTATGCGGCAAAGGGCAAGCATGGCGCGGGCGCTAATCAGCAATCCCAAGTTGCTGTTTCTGGACGAACCGACCAGCGGGCTTGACCCCTCCGGCGCTGTCCTGTTCCGCAAGATCATTGAGGAAGAACGTAAAAAAGGCACAACGGTATTTCTGACGACCCACAATATGCTGGATGCCGACCTACTCTGTGATCGGGTGGCATTTATCGCGGACGGCGAAATCAAGGCGTTGGACACTCCAAAAAATTTGAAAGAGCGTAACAGCAATCATCGCGTTGTAATCGACTATTTGTATCAGGGGAAGCGGGAAGAAAAGACGATTGAGGCCCCGGAATTAGAAGCAGGTATTCCTTTTGCGCATGACGAGATCATCAGTATCCATTCCCAGGAACCGACATTGGAGGATATGTTTATCCAGTACACGGGAAGGGGGCTGTCTTGATGTGGAAAAGTCTTTGTTCCCTGTTCAAAAAGGATTGTCGGATAATGGTTTCCGGGAAATTCTTCCTCATGTCGTTGGGCTTTTTGGTTCTTTACACTCTGTATGTGAACTTTGGATATATCAAATTCATGGATGCCAGTCTATACAACGTGTACCTGTATGACCCGACAGGAACACAGAAAACGGTTTCCACGCTGGTTCAGCAAGTTTCTTCAAAAGAGGCACTTGACGCAGTTTTGCTTGATGATACCAATGGTGTCGGCATTGATGCCAGCGTCGGAGAGCCACAGCTTGTATTCTATGAGGGAACAGAAAATGCTGACCGTCACCGGGCCGACTACGCGCTTTCTCTCCTGCAACCGTCAGGGCATTACAGCGCCGAGGTGATTGGCTCCAATACGCCGGAGCAAAAGGCAAGGAAAGAGATCACCTGTGAACTGCTGTTTTTTGAAATTGCCGCTGTCGGGTTTTTAGGGATTGCCGCTGTGCTGTTCAAGGAAAAAAGTATGGGCGTTATCCGTGTTCATGCCATTTTGCCGTTGCAAAAAAATCTGTTTATCCTGTCCAAACTGGCAATCTTTCTGCTGTCCGATCTGGTCTTTGCAATACTGCTTACCGTGCTGAATGTTGGAGTTTTAGATACCGCCTCTATATTGCCTGCGGTGTTGCTTCAAACGGCACTTCTGTCCTTGATTATGGCCTTGACCGGCCTGATTTGCGCCCTGCTTCTAAAAGACTTCCGGCAGTTTACATTGGCCTATCTTCTGATTGCCATTTTTGTTGCAACCCCTGTGTTTTTGGCTGCAAATACGGCGGTAAAGTTAGATTGGATTTACTTTCATCCATTTTATCATATTTATATGGGCCTGAAAAACGCTTACTTTGGAAATCCCTCGAATAGCCTTGCCTATTATTTGGGGTGTCTGGCTGCAATCGTGGTATTATTTGCAGGCGTACAGCGTGTGTTCCGCAGAGAAATGGGAAAGGAGGGCTGAATATGAAAGGTTTACGCTACCAACTGAAAAGCGTGTTGCATGACAAGTTTTGCCTGATGACCTTTCTTTTACCTATTGTCGTTGCGGTAGCTTTGAACTTTGTCGGTGCAATCGACTTTTCTACGTTGGGCGAGTTGCATTTTGGGGTTCTGAAAGGCGATTTGCCGACACAAACCGTTACATGGCTGGAACGCTATGGCCCGGTGACAGCTTATCCGACGATGGAAGAACTGACGGACGCAATCAAAGAGCCGTCTACCAATCTAATCGGTGTGGAAGCTGATGGAAGCAGCATCAAAACAATTCTTTCCGGCGACGAGTTGGATATATTTCGCCAAACCGCTGACACGCTCCCTGACCTATACGAACAGCGAAATGCCGCAGGACAGACAAAGGTTCACGTTTTAGAGCGCCCCAATGTGATGGCTGGATTTCAAGATATGTTCATTGCTGTTACATTGATTGTCGCTATGTTTATGGGATGCACCTTTAACGCAATGAACATGATTTCTGAAAAGGAGGACGGCGTTGCGTTTATCAACGAGATTTTGCCAATGACCCGCAGCCAATATATCATGCAAAAGCTCTTTGTTGGATTTATCTGCGGGTGCTTATCCTCCATTATTACGGTTTGTATCTGCTTCCGGCTTTCTCTGCAAAATGCGGCTCTCATGCTGGTGCTTATTGTGCTTTCCGCATTTGTGGCAGCATTGATAGGCTTATTCATTGGCAGAGCTTCCAATGGGCTGATGGTCGGCGTGGTTTATATCAAAATCGTTATGCTGCTATTTATGGCTGTACCAATCTTGAGCTTTCTTGTGGGAATAAGTCAGCCGCTTCTTTCCGCAGTTTGCTACCTTGTCCCTTCGCAGGCAACATTCGAGGGTATTATGGACTTATCAACAGGCAGCGGGACAGCAGCAGTAAAAGATATTTTTATTCTCTTAGCTCATTGTATTGGATGGTTCCTGTTATATATTGGCCTTTCCGTACATCAGAGGAAAAACGCATAAATGGTTCATAATAAGCCGCAGTCAAAGGAGTTGCTTGATCGCGCAAGAGGAAAAGGGGCCATTAGAGCAGATTATATGCTTTTAGACGGCGGCTTTGATTTTTCAGAGCCGCCGTTTCTTTTTGCCTATCAGAAACTTACGACGACCCTAACACCGTAAAAGCTACGGCGGCATATAGGAGGATGCCGCCATGCTGCGAATATCGAACCGACACAATCTAACAAAAGCCGCCTTATCAAAAAAGCCTGTCCCATCCGTGGGATAGGTTCGGCTATGAGTGTGAACTATATCATGTAAATAAGCTTCATATCGCTTCGTTCTGCGCCCGGCTGGTATGCGTCTGCGTCCAGCCGGGCGTTTTTTGTCGTTTCCTGCGGTCTGCGCTGCGGGCCGAAATAAAATTCAACTTTTTTCAAAAAAGGAGGCATTCAGCGGGTAGCAGACGGTATCGCAGGATTGGTAGTAGCGGAAAGGGAGAGTACCACCTAAATCCCCCAGGGAAAGGGGGTGAGAAGATGGAAACGACCCCCCGCGACTATTACGAGCAATGCCGTTTTGACGCTTTCTGTAAAACGGTACTGCGGAATGAAGCCAGGGCTTACCTGCGGAACATGAGGCGTCAGAGAGATCGTGAAACGATGTTCAGCGACTTATCGCAGGTGGAGTTGGACAAGCTCTGCACGGTAGATCACTACCCCAGCGACAGCCATATCTTTAGTTCCCACGGGCATGACCTACATATCGACAACGAGCTTGTGGCCGAAGCCTTTGCCAGCCTGCCAAAGACGGAGCAGAGCATTTTGGTTTTGCACTGTGTCCTGGATATGGCGGACGGCGAGATCGGCAGCCTTATGGGACTATCCCGCAGCGCCGTCCAGCGTCACAGGACAAAGACCCTGAAAGAGTTGCGAGAAAAATTGATGGCGTTCATGCCGAAAGGAGGTTGACGCGGATGAAAGAGCCTATCCACAGAGGCAAAGAACTTTTGCCCCTTTCGTTGAGCCAGGCGGCCAGCGCCGGTGACGCCGGAGCCGTGGAAAGTGTCTTGCGGCACTATGACGGCTACATGAGAAAGCTGTGTACCCGGACGCTCTATGACGAGGACGGACAGCCCCATGTGTGCGTTGACGAGTACATGAAACGCTGTCTGGAAATCAGGCTTATCCAGGCTATCGTTAAAAATTAACGATACCGGCCCCCGGCCAGTGAAGCGTCTTACCCTTTCCGCGCTGATCTGACCCCGGAGGCCGCAGGGCCGCACTTTGACAAATACGCCCGCAGGATAATGGCGGCGCGTCATAGGGCAGACGGATACATTCTATCTGTACCGAGCCGGACGGCGGGTGCGCCAGGATACTTTCCCCTACGGGGAAAGCGGAGCGACCGACACCTTGCCGCAATGCAAGCGCGGCAGCTTGCGGGCTACGACGTACAGGCAGGACAATGATACTCCCTTGTCGTCGTAGTCCGAGCGTTCAAAGCGTCGCAGGCAACGAGCAGGGCCGGGTGAGAACCACGCCGGGGGTGAAAGTCCCGTGGAGCTGTGCCAGCAGCCGTCCGTTTTACTGCCCTTTTTTCTTTATTATCATTTTTAGCCAAGAGAAAGGGGGCTTCATAATGAATAATTTAGATGTGCCTATTTGGGAAAAATACACGCTGACGATTGAGGAAGCGTCTAAATATTTCCGCATCGGTGAAAACAAACTGCGGAAGCTGGCCGAGGAAAACCCCACCGCTGGCTGGCTGATTATGAACGGCAACCGCATTCAAATCAAGCGGAAGCAGTTTGAAAAAATCATCGACACTTTGGATGCAATATAGAAAAAGAGCCTTGAACGTGCTATAATATCTTATAGGCGTATCAAGGCTCTTTCCGTCATGAAAGGAGCATGACGAGAATGACGAAGAAAGAACGAGATGAAAAAAGGCGCGACAGCAAAGGCCGCCTTTTGAAGTCTGGAGAGAGCCAGCGAGCAGACGGAAGATATGCTTACAAATATACCGACGCCTTTGGAGAAACCAAGTTTGTTTACTCATGGAAGCTGGTTCCTACTGACAAAATCCCTGCCGGGAAGCGGGCTGATATTTCACTCCCCGAGAAAGTTAAGCAGATACAGAAAGACCTTGACGATGGCATTGATACCATAGGCAAGAAAATGACGGTCTGCCAGCTTTATGCCAAGTACATCCGGCAGCGGGGCAACGTGAAGCGGGGAACCAAAAAAGGACGCCAGCAGTTGATAAAACTTCTTTCCGAAGATAAGCTGGGGGCGGCCAGCATCGAAAACGTGAAGTTGTCCGATGCGAAAGAATGGGCTTTGCGTATGCAGGAAAATGGAGTTGCTTACAACACCATCTGCAACAACAAGCGTTCCTTAAAAGCAGCTTTTCATATGGCTGTGCAGGATGATTGCCTCCGCAAAAACCCGTTTGACTTCCAGATCAATGAAGTAATCAGCGACGATACCGAACCAAAGGTGCCATTGACCCCAACACAGGAAGAAGAACTCCTGGGCTTCATGCAGGAAGATAAAGTCTATTGCAAGTATTACGACGAGGTTGTTATCCTGCTGGAAACAGGGCTTCGGATTTCCGAACTTAGCGGCCTGACCGTTGCCGATTTGGATTTTGAGAAGCGTTTTATCAATGTAGACCACCAGCTCTTACGGAGTACCGAGGATGGCTTCTATATCGAAACGCCCAAGACGGACAGCGGTTTCAGACAAGTGCCAATGAGCGCAGCAGCCTGTGAAGCGTTTAAGCGTGTGATGCAGAACCGCAGAGGTGCAAAGCCCGTTCAGATTGACGGGCATACCGACTTCCTGTTCCTGAACCGGGACGGCCTGCCGAAAGTGGCGGCCAACTATGACGCCATGTTCAGGGGCCTTGCCAAGAAGTTTAACAAGTGCCATAAGGAGCCGTTGCCCTAGGTAATGACGCCCCACACCATGCGGCACACGTTCTGCACCAAGAAAGCAAATGCGGGCATGAACCCCAAAGCGTTGCAGTACATCATGGGACACGCCAACATCGTAATGACGCTGAACTATTACGCCCACGCCACGTTCCATTCCGCACAGGCCGAGATGGACAGGCTGGAACCCAAAGTGGAAACCACAATGGAAACCAGGGCTGCCGCTTAGTAGTAAACAGGTATTTTACTACCCGTTCTACTACTTTTCAGCGCAAAGACATGGGGAGTTATGAGGGTATATGTGAGTTTCTTCCGTTACAGAAAACGCCGGGAAAGCCCGAAGTTACGGGCTATTCCGGCATTTAAGAACTTCTAAAGAGATAATCAAAAATCTATTCAGATATTATATCTAACAATATAATATCTGGTATTACGTTTAATAGTTCTAACGCTTTTTTTGCATTTTCCGCTGTATATACGGAAAACTCTTCTCCTAAACATTTTTCCATCATGGATAATATCATTTCTTCATCATCAATAATCAGTATCTTGTATTTCATAGGCAATGCTCCTTATCAGTTAATCCCTTTATCGTAGCCGATAAAAGACAAATTTTCGACAATTTCATGCCAAGTGATTATAATTATACCCGTTATCTCCATTGCTATCAAGAACATTGCATACGGGCGGCAGAAATCACTTTCTACCGCCCGTGTGTAGCTATGCAAAAATAATTTCCTCGTTCACAATCTCCCTCGCACACGCCCTTATGTTATTAAGGCGTTGTACCCATTCTAAGGCGTTTTCTTCCTTTAGGCGTTCCCGTTATGCCCTGCGCCTGTTTCATGCCCTCTATGAGCCTGTGGGAGCGTTCCTGTGCCTGCCTGTCGATGTCGGCAAGGTATGTATTCAGCTTGCCGCTTGTGAGAAGATTGGTGTATGTAACCTTATGGCACTGTTTCAGATAGTCCAAGTGCCGCTTTCTCGCCTGCCGGCTCGGTCAGTTCGCTGCTTGAGTGCCACTGGCACTCGCTTACCCCCATATGACTATCGGCTGTTCTTCTTCGGCGGGTAATCTTAAATCTGGAATAAGATACCCATTTTCTTCGTGGTATGTGCCGCCTAACTGTTCAAATAGTGATTTCATCTGCAAAAACTCCTTTTCTGTATACTTTGGTTTCTGCGGGGTATCTGCAAGCAATGTATCAGCATCTTTAAGTTAAGTAAACCCCGGCCTTCGTGTAAGTCAGCTCTGCCATGTCCCTTGCTCCTTTCCTCGGATAACTCTGCCTGTTTTGTCCTCTCGTAGGTGCGGATCGCCCGCTCTATCTCACGGAACACCTGGGAGGATGCCTCGCTGACCGCCGTACCCAGCACATTGGAGGCCGCCTGGGTGTTGAAGTCGAACACATCCATGAAATCTTCCGGCTCAAAACAGCTCTCCGGGTCCTCCACGCAGCGGGAGCAGAGCATATACTTGATGCTGGTCTCCGCCGCCCTCCGAAAGGACACCCCTACGTTGAACTCATCATACCCGTAGAGGAAGGAATCGTCAACGATGCCGAGGATGCTGTCCTTGTTCTCCTCCCAATATTCAGCGGCGAGGCGGGAGGCGATGCCCCCGATCTGCTCCTCCAGCCCCGCGCCGGCCCCCACGCCGTAGGCCCGTTCCAGCACATCCTGCACAGCGGGGACATATTCCTCACGCATGGACCAGAGGTTGACCGGGCGGGAGTTCTCCCGTTCCCCGGTGTCCGACACATCGAACACATAGCGCAGCTTCGGGCGGCTGCCCGTGTTGTCCACCAGGGCGATGCCCTTGGACCCCCGGCGCACATAGCGGCGCATGGTCTTGTTCCAGAGGTCGTACTCGGCGCAGGCCGTAGCGTCCGGGCGCTGTTTGTAGATCATGAGCTGCTCGTTGTAGGGGGATTTCTAAAGATGTTGTCAAGGGGGAATTTGAGATTTTTGATTTTATTCCTTTGAAAACAAGAAAAAGCGGCTTATCCAGGAGCAGAAAGAGCAGGAGCGCAAGGACAGGACGAACCGCCTCTGCAAGCGCATGGGGTTTATCGAGAAGCTGCTGCCCGACACCATCCCGCTGCCCGAGGAGCAGTTCAAGACTTTTGTGGAGCAGACCATCGCCACCGAACACAGCCGCATACTGGACGGATTAACTGCCCAGGATGCCGCCGCAGCCCCCGCACAGGGCGCAGGAACGGCGGAGCAGGGTAACACCCTATCCGCCGCCAAAACCGCCCAGACAGCACAGGAGGGCGGCACAGACGAGAGCGCGGCACAAGGGTAACGGGCTTGCGGAGGGGGTGTCCATGCAGCACCAGCATAGACACCCCATGACCGGCGGGAAACCAGTGGAAAAATTTTATCCTCTATGCTATAATAGATTCATGCAAGCAGTGTATTGTGGCGGGCTGTTTCCAAAGGACAGGAGGTTAAGATAAGTGAAACAGCAGCAATACAGCGTTATATATGCGTTTAAGCCGTGTCGACGAACTGGAAGGGGAGAGCGCAAGCATTTCCACGCAGAAACAAATCCTCAGGGATTATGTAAATGAGCAGAGTTTTTTAGTTGTCAACGAGTACGTGGACGACGGATTTTCTGGTACGAATTTTGCTGGGGTAAGATAGCGTAACCATAAAAGATGGTGCGCTGTCTTACCCCAGCATTTTGTATTATCAGACGGCAAAACTCTTGACATCAGCGCCAATCTGCCGGAAATAGGATATGCTTTCCGTCGGTTCCTCGCCGCTGTCCACCTTGTCCACGAAGTTGTAAAAGATTTCGATTTTCCGGGTGTTCGTTTCCCTGTCCAGCTCGTGGACTAAAATGCGGTCAATAAACTCATGGACATTTTCATAGGTCAGTTCGCTGATCTCCGAGTACCGGCGTACCAAAGCGACAAACCGCTTCACATCCGCCCCACGCTCGGCGGCGGTGTCAATCTCTTTCCGCAGCTCCGACATCCGTTTTGTAAACTCCGCTTTCTCGTCCTCATAGCCGGAGGCCAATATGAGGTGGTCTACCACGGGGATCTCCCGAAGGCGCCCGACACGCCGGATGCGGTGATGGCGCAGCTGGAGGCCCTCTATGTGCAGTTCAACGCCGCCCACCCGGAGGACTTCCGGGGACACAGCCTGTCGGTCAGCGACATCGTGGCACTCAAGGTGGGCGGCGTGGTATCCTGCCACTATGTGGATTCCATCGGCTTTAAGGAGCTGGAAAACTTCGCCCTGCAGGAGAACTACCTGAAAAACGCTGAGATGGCGATGGAGGACGACTACAACTCCATTGATGGGATCATCAACAACGGGAGAAAGGATGAGCCTGAAACGGAGCGGCACTCCGTCCTGGACGCGCTGAAAGCCCTTTCCGGCGCGGAGCAGCCGGAGCGCAGGCCGGGTCTCGCCTGTCGGCTCGGTCGGCGCTTCTCGGTCTCCGACCGAGAGGTCGCCACTGGCGACCCGCGCCCCCAGAAGCAGGCCGGACGGGACGAGAGATGAAGGACTTTACACGGGACGAGCGGATCATGATGATGCTCTACAACCCCGGCACACGGGCGGGGCTGATCGCGGAGCTGGAGGCCATGCGCCTCCAGCTCACCCCTTCGGAGCGGCGGCTGGAGCGCCTCTCCAGGAGCGTCCTCGACAAGCTGGGCGGCATGACGGACGCGGAGTTTGACAGCCTGGACCTGTACCCGGACATCTGACCCACGCACTCAAATCTGAAAGAAACGGAGGCAACCTATGGCATTGAACGAGCCTTTACGGGCGGACGGGGCGGCGGTCATACCGTTCCCCTCGAAAGCCGCCTACTACACCCAGATGGCGGAAGAAGCCGCCAGACAAGTGACCGGGAGCCGGGAGCAGTGGACAGCCTTCCTTACCACTGCGGCCCGGCTCTACAAATACCCTTACAATGAGCAGCTCATGATCTACAAGCAGCGCCCGGACGCTACGGCCTGCGCCGAGTACGACCTCTGGAACAAGACCATGCGCCGCTATGTGCGCCGCGGCTCCAAGGGCATCGCCCTGGTGGACAACACGGGCAGCCGCCCGAAGCTGCGCTATGTGTTCGATGTGTCGGACACCGGGGAACGGGAGAACTCCCGCCCGGTCAACCTCTGGTCCATGCGGGAGGAGTATGTCCCCGCTGTGCAGGACGCGCTGGAGCGGGCCTACGGCGTGGGGGCCGGCGCGGGGCTGGAGGAGCAGATCGGGGACATCGCCTCCCGCCTCGCCGCCGAGTATTGGGCGGAGAACAAGGACAGCATCCTCGGCATTGTTGACGATTCCTTCCTTTACGGGTATGATGAGTTCAACGTAGGGGTGTCCTTTCGGAGGGCGGCGGAGACCAGCATCAAGTATATGCTCTGCTCCCGCTGCGTGGAGGACCCGGAGAGCTGTTTTGAGCCGGAAGATTTCATGGACGTGTTCGACTTCAATACCCAGGCGGCGTCCAATGTGCTGGGTACGGCGGTCAGCGAGGCGTCCTCCCAGGTGTTCCGTGAGGTCGAGCGGGCGATCCGCACCTACGAGAGGGCAAAACAGGCAGAGTTATCCGAGGAAAGGAGCAAGGGACATGGCAGAGCTGACTTACACGAAGGCCGGGGATTACCTGATCCCGGACATTAGGCTGGAGGAGACGGAGGAGCGTCCGCTGGGCAAGTACGGCAGGATGCGGAGGGCGTACCTGGAGGAGAACAACAAGCTCCTCTACAACCACCTGACGCTGACCGGGAAGCTGTTCCCGCACCTGTGGGAGGTGCAGGAGACGGCCACCGCCCGGATGGGGCAGTTGATGGAGGAACTGCTGGCGGCGGACCCGGCGCCGGACAAAAAGACCCGGCAGATGGACTGGGTGCGGCACATGAACGCCCTGAAAGCACAGGCGGAGGAGATCGTGACGGCGGAGCTTATCAACAACTGACGCTGGAGGGGCTGTTCCCCTCCGAGATGGAACAGATCACAATGATAGACCGGCAGGCGGAGAGCGAGAAGCCTTCCGCCTTTGCTATGCCCAAAAAAGAGGAACAGTCCCCGGCAGAGCCGCCCGCCCCCGCCTTGGCTATCTCCGATGAGGAGATCGAGCGCATCCTGCGTAACGGATCCGGCCATCATGACAGCACTGTTGGTAAGTCCCATAGACGCACTGGCAAGAAGCTGGAACAGCAGCACAGGGATACCAATTTTCAAAATTTCGCCCAGGAGTTGGGGTGAAAGACGGATGTTCCGAAACGACAGCCTTGCCACGCTGAACAGCGGCTTTTGAGGGCTGACAATGGACTGGAAAGAGGTTTGTACGAGTTTTCCGCCCATCAGCACCACGGCAAGGGATGCAAAAATCCCCATGATCCACTCAAAGCGTCCATGACCGAACGGGTGGGTACTTCCCCTGCCATACCTCGCGATCTGAAACCCTAAAAGCGTCATAAGTGAAATTCCTGCGTCTGACAGGTTGTTAAATCCGTCCGCAGATATGGCAACCGACCGACTGAAAAACCCGGTCATGATTTTTGCCGTACACAAGAGCAGATTCAGGATAATGCCTGCGATGCTGGACAGTGAGGCATACGCTTTTTTTACTGCGGTGTTGGATGTGTTCGGCTTTCCTTTGAAATACAGCTTGATTAGTTGAGCCATCATAGGCTGTTCCTCCTTTAGGGCTTGTTTGAAAATAGAGGAAATGACGAATTTTGGGCCAGAAGGGGACAATTTCAAGGAGAAAACCGCAAGGCAATCTCGCGATTGACGAGGATTTTCGACGTAGAAAGTGGCCTCTTCTGGCAAAAAAGACGACGTTTTCGATTTTTCAAACAAGCCCTAATTTTGAACGATAGTTTATTATTGTTCAATAAAAAAAGGAACCGGTCTAAAGACCGATCCCCGACAAATACATTTTGGATAATTTGTGTAAAATCATAATCGCCCATTCCTTTCCCTTGTAGTGATACATGATCTGCATGAGGCCATCCACAAAATTGTTTGCAATAATGTGGATGAAAACTGCGTCTGCGGTGGTATCGTCCCGATGCTCCAGCAAGTGAGCTTCTATGTCTTTGACAAAACGCTCTTTCTCACATTCATACTTTGTGCCGCCGCTCTTGTCGATCAGGATGATAAATTCTTTTCGATGGTCAAATAAGTTTAGCAGACATTCCGTTTCAGCCTTGCTTAACCCATAGATTTCTGTATTGCTGTGCTTGCTTTCGTCTGCTCCGCCAGCGGTCAATACCCGCTCCCAATCGTACAGAACAGGGCGGAGAATGGCATCAAATAAGTCGGCCTTGTTTTTGTAGTAAGAATAGATAAGGCCGGTAGGGATCTGCGCTTTGGCCGCGATACTACGCATAGCAGCCAGTTTGTAACCCTTATCATAAAATTCGTCCAGAGCCGCAACAAGAATTTTCTCCCGTATCTCGTCCTTCAGTACCTGTGCCATAGCGCCCTCCAATATTGAACTGTGGTTCTATTATAGCAAAAAGAACCGCTCATGTCAAGTCCCATTTCCCGCTTTAGAAAAGCCCCGGTCGTAAAAATGCGTCCGGGGCTTCAAAGAAGTTCGATATTCGGATTGAATTTGTACCCGATGCTGTGAACGCTCCTGATGTAGTCCGGCGTTTCGGGCGTGACCTTGAGCTTGTGCCGGAGGTTGCTGACATGATTGTTGATTGCTCTGTGGGAGTAGTAGTCAAGACTTTCGTGCCACACAAGGTCTATTATCATGTCATAGGTGAGTACGCGGCGGGGATTCATGATGAGCAGGGCAAAGATGTCAAACTCTTTCACTGTCAGCATGACCTCGGTCTCGCAGATATATACCAATCGGTTTTCCAAGCAGAAATATAAATCTTCCGCCTGGACTTCCGTTAATCTGGTAATAGGGGCGGTCGGGATAATATGAGGAGGGATACTGTGCAGAGAGGTATCGGGACTGCCTCCTTGCTTTTGTGCAAGAACATACTGCATCAGCTCCTGTTGCTGACTGGCATCCAGCAGGGCAAACAGCTTTTCACCAATCTGCTTGCCAGACTCCGCTATATCCAAAACAGCTAATTTCCCAAGAGATCACCCCCTCGCATCTCACTCATATTTTCTTTTCTGTATTCAGCAGGCGGCACTTTCATTATGTCATGAAATGCAGATGCAAACTTACTCTGATTTTCATATCCGACCTTGTTGGCGATTTCCGCAATCGTAGCCTGAGTCTGACGAAGCAGAGTTGCTGCCTGTCTGATACGGTACTCTTTCATATAAGTACCAATGGGTTGTCCGTAGATGCCTTTGAATGTCTTTTTCAAAGTGGCCGTATTGATAAGAAACTCTTTGGAAAGTTCCTCGATTGTGGGACGCTCTTGCAAATTTGAAATAAGCCGCTTATGGATTTGTTTCACAATTTCGACTTGGGGCGAGGTGTAATATTCGCGCTGCTTTTCCTCGGCTACATCCACCATACTTAAAAATAAGAGGAGTTCCTGTACTTTCAGCTTAAAATATGGCCTTTGCAAACGATCCGGTACGGAGTACAGCTCTGAAAAGATATGCTCGATCTCATTTTTGGCCCGCATGATAAAGCAACTGCCATTGGCGCAAAATTTCTCTTTGAAAGAGGAAATATCAACTCCCGTTTCAGAAAGAATTTCCGGGGGATGTTCCGATACAAATGTTAAATTGAGTGCTACGGTAATTCCGCGATAGTGCCGCAGCGGGAAGGACATTTCCGGGGCGCAGTTATCCATCGTGTGAATGGATAGATCACCTTCACCGAGATACAGACAAGTACCGCTCAATAAGCGACTGCCCTCCCGTCCTTCACGGCAATGGTTGATCTCCAGCACATCGCCGCTGATCAGGCTGTCCCATTGACAGCCTGCCGCTTCAAAATCGTTGTAAATAAGCTGAATGCCAGGGTAGACCTGATAAACAGTCATGAGTCCAAGACCATCGGCACAATCCATTTTATAGACAGTGCAATATCCCTCGCTGTCTTTGGGAATGGCCGAAACCAGACTTGTTGCGTTTGTAATATAGTTTTCACACATTGATGCGCTCTCCTTCGTTCCAAGGTTTTCGAGTTCGTGGGACAGAATCTCCCTGGCATCTTTGATTATATATTTTCTCTCCATAACAGACCGCTCCATTTGGTAGTTTTTCAGCTCCGATCAATTATTATATACCATTTGGATGGTCTATTCAAATATGTCAAGGGCCAGCGCCTTCGCAAAAGCACTGGCCCTTTTGCTGTGCTATTTTTCTTTCGAGTTCTGCCAAAATCCTTACCTGTTTACGATGGAGGTCGTAGGCATTTTGCGGAACTCCGAAAGCATCATGGCGATTGTGATAACGACCAGGATTGCGTCCGTCAGAGCGATTGCCAGCCATACGCCCCGGATGCCCATGCCGCCCACCATCGGCAACACTACACACAAAGGGATAAACAGGATGATCTGTCTAAACAGCACCAGCCAAGTGGCTT
Organism: Acutalibacter intestini; assembly: GCF_034334985.1. Classification (NCBI taxonomy): domain Bacteria; kingdom Bacillati; phylum Bacillota; class Clostridia; order Eubacteriales; family Acutalibacteraceae; genus Acutalibacter; species Acutalibacter intestini. The sequence goes on from NZ_JAWXXL010000001.1 coordinate 463,930, forward strand.
TGCTTGCCTTGCCCAGTGACTGGAACAGCGTCACAGCAATCAGAAAGCTGCCTTGCAGGATGTAGGTGCTGAACATGATGCGGAAGTTAGTTGCTCCCGAAGCTGCTACCCCCGGCGTTGTAATGAACATGGAAAGCACTTTGTCCGGGAACAACTCTGCCGGGATATAGAACAGCAGAGACAGAACCGTGGCGGCAGTGATAAATACGCCCGTCAGCTTCTTCACCCGGTCGTAATCCTTTGCACCATAGTTTGTACCGGCGGTGGGCTGAAATCCCTGACTGATGCCCCACAACGGCACAAACGAAAAATTCCAGAACCGCAGAGCGGCTCCCAGAAGGATTTGGGAGGTTTCGCCGCCATAGGCCGAGGCTACACGGTAGATCACTGTCTGCTGCACCAGCGTCAAAACCTGCATCAGCAGTGCGGAGATACCAACCGAGAGGACTTGCGGCAATAAAATTCCGTCAATGCGGATACGTCCGATCTTCACGTTAGGGCTTTTCTTCTTGAAGTACCACAGTGTCACAGCGGCTTGGATAAATTGGGAGAGAATCGTTGCGTATGCTGCCGCCTCAATGCCCATGCCGTAGGGTTTGAGCAGGGTGATAAAAATGGGGTCGAGGATAATGTTGAGGATTGCACCGCTGGCGATAATGGCCATTGCCTTTTTAAGCTGGCCCTCGCCGCGAATGACCATGTTGGCGCTCTGGAAGAAATTCACGAACAGGGAACCGGCGAACACGATCCGCAGATATTTTTCTGCATAGGTCAGGATGTTGTCACTGGCTCCGGCCAGGGATAAGAGCTGCCGGGTGAACACCATACCGATCGCCATGTAAACCACGGACATCAGCAACACTACGGCAACCAGGTTGCCCATGATCTTCTTTACGGTGTCTTGGTCTTTCTTCCCGATAGCGCGGGACAGCACCGAGGCGGAACCGACGCCGATCATGGCGGCGGAACCGGCATTGATGAGGGTAAAGGGATAGGACACAGAGACAGCCCCCATCTGCACATCCCCGACCATCTGGCCGACAAAGATGGAATCCATCATGTTGTAGAGTCCCACGACTACCATGCCCAGAACGGCGGGGATAGCCAGCTCTATCATCAGCGGAAACGGGCTTTTTGTCAGCAGTTTCGTTCTTGTGTCAAGCGTTTTTTGCATAATCGCACCTCCTTGAAATTAGCCACATCTAACCACTTGTAAGTATAGCGAAATCAAACGGCATTGTCCGCTCCAAAACGGAGCATTTGCAATCCGAACAGGAATGAGAAAGGGAGCGGAAAGATGAAGGCCTTTCCGCTCCCGGTTACTACTGCGCCATTTTTTCCAGCAGTTTCAACGCTTCTTCCAGTTTTGGATTTGCGGCGTCGGTTTGCAGAGCCTCCCGGACGCAGCTACGAATATGGGCTTGCAAAATCTGCTGATTGGCGCTTTTGAGCAGAGCTTGGGTTGCCATGATCTGATTGGATATATCCACACAGTAGCGATCAGCCTCGATCATTTGCAGGATACCGTCCAACTGGCCCCTCGCTATCTTCAGCTTGTGGGCAACATCGCCCCGTTTGGCCTTCATGCTGTTTCCTGGATGCTGACCAGTGTGTACCCAGCATCCTCCACCGCCGCTTTCAGCGTATCATCGGACACGCTGCTGTCCAGGCACACCTTGGCGGTCTTGCTTTCCAGCTCAACAACAGCCTCCTGCACACCCTCCAGCCCGGTCAGAGCTTTATGGACGTGCTTGACGCAGTTTCCGCATACCATACCTTCAATTAACAGTACCTTTTCCATATTTTGAAACACTCCTTTTTGATTATTTTTGCCTATATCCACTTCGGCTTGGTGGTTTTCAGGGTAAACCTCATGCTTTGCCTGGAACCACCGCAGCCGGAGTGCATTGGACACAACAAATACAGAACTGAAACTCATGGCGAACGCCCCCAGCATGGGATTGAGCTTCCAGCCGAAAGAGAGGAAGAATACACCGGCGGCGATAGGGATGCCGATGATGTTGTAGATAAAGGCCCAAAACAGGTTTTGCTTGATGTTGCGGATGACGGCCTTGCTCAACTGAATGGCCGTGGACACATCCAGCAGATCACTTTTCATCAGCACAATGTCGGCGGATTCGATCGCTACATCTGTTCCCGCTCCGATGGCGATACCCACATCGGCCCTGGCCAGCGCGGGAGCATCGTTGATGCCGTCCCCAACCATCGCCACCTTTTTGCCGCTGTCCTGCAAGCGGCGTATTTCCTTTTCCTTGTCCTGGGGGAACACTTCGGCCACTACCCGGTCTACGCCGACCTGCCGCTGGATGGCCTGAGCGGTCTTTGCATTGTCCCCGGTGAGCATGACCACCTCAATACCGAGGCCGGACAATTCCTGGATAGCCTGGGCGCTGGTAGGCTTGACTACATCGGCCACAGCGATCACGCCCATGAGCTTCCCGGCGCGGGCAAAGAACAGGGGTGTTTTGCCCTCTGCCGCCAGAGTTTCCCCGGAGCGCAGCAGTTCCCCGCCCGTGATATTGTGGGCGTCCATCATGCGGCGGTTGCCTGCCAGACACATTTCGCCGTCTACCCGGCCTACGATGCCTTGACCGGGAATCTGCTGGAAGTCCTCAACCGGGGACAGCGGCAGCTTTGCCTTTCCCGCTTCGGCGGTGATAGCGTCCGCCAGAGGATGCTCTGACAGCTTTTCCAGCGAGGCGGCAATTTTCAGCAGTCCCAGGCGGTCTGCCCCAGCTTCACACAAAATGTCCGTTACCACCGGCTTGCCCTGGGTGATCGTGCCGGTCTTGTCCAGCACGACAGTATCAATGTTGTGGGCGGTTTCCAACGCCTCCGCCGATTTTATCAGGATGCCATTGGTGGCTCCTTTACCCGTTCCCACCATGATAGCGGTGGGCGTTGCCAGTCCCAGGGCGCAAGGACAGGAGATCACCAGGACGGAGATACCAATGGACAGGGCAAACTCCACACCATAGCCCAGCACCAGCCAGACCGTCGCCGCCACAAGTGCGATAGCAATAACAGTCGGAACGAATACCCCAGCAACCTTATCAGCCAGCTTTGCGATGGGGGCCTTGGAGCTGGTAGCTTCGTCTACCAGCCGGACAATCTGCGCCAGAGTGGTGTCATCCCCCACCTTAGTGGCCTGCATTTTGAAATAGCCAGTCTTATTGATGGTCGCACCAATTACCGTATCGCCAACGTGCTTCTCCACGGGGATGCTCTCGCCGGTCAAAGCCGATTCATCTACGGAGGAAAAGCCCTCCAGCACCACGCCGTCCACAGGGACAGATTCACCGGCCTTGACAATCAGCGTTTCCCCCTGCTGTACCTGTTCCACGGGGATTTGCTGTTCTATGCCGTTCCGCTCCACAGTGGCCGTCTTGGGCGCAAGGTTCATCAGCTTGGTGATGGCATCCGAGGTCTTGCCCTTGGCGCGGGCCTCCAGAGTTTTGCCCAGCGTGATAAGGGTCAGGATCATCCCAGCGGATTCAAAGTACAAATCCATCATAAAGCTGTGTACCGTTTCCATATCGCCGTGACCGAAACCAATGCCGATCTTGAAAATGGCATAGATGCCGTAGACAATAGCCGCGCCGGAGCCGATGGCGATCAGCGAATCCATATTGGGCGAACCGTGGAACAGGGTCTTAAAGCCCATGCGGTAGTATTTCGCATTGACGAACACCACGGGAATGAGCAGCAGGAATTGGGTGAACGCAAAGGTGATGGCGTTCTCCATTCCCAGCAGACCGCTGGGCAGCGGCCACCCCATCATGTGGCCCATTGAGATGTAAAACAGGGGAATGGTGAAGATGGCGGACAGCAATAGTCGGCCCTTCATTTGTTTGTACTCCGCTTGGGCGGTGCTGACCGCCGGTTTACCAGCAGGGACAGAAGCGGCTGTTCGCTCGACAGCGGGCTTGTTCTGCCCAGCCTTGGGGATCGCTCCGTACCCAGCCTTTTCCACCGCCTGGATGATCTGCCCCGTGTCAAGTGCAGCTTCGTCATAGGATGCCACCATGCTGTTTTTCAGCAGATTGACAGACACCTCCTGGATGCCGGGGAGCTTGGCAACACTTTTTTCTACCCTGGCTGAACAAGCGGAGCAAGTCATGCCTGTGATGTCAAATTGCTCCTTACGCAAAATAATCCCTTCTTTCTTATGTTTTGTATCAATACCCATCCCCGGTAGGGGAATGGCATTGACCGAGGGCTATTATAAACGGTTTTCACCTCCGCTGTCCGCTCCATTGTGGAGCATTTTTTATCCAAATGGTTTTTGTTTTCCGGGAGAAATCCAATCAGGAGGTTTTGCGCTCCAAAGAGGAATATCGGGCCAAAAAGCATTGACTTTACGGGGGCTGGCGGCTATACTGCAAAGCGAAACGATTAAACAGACTTTTAATCGTTCGGCCATGTCTAACCAACCACAAACCACATATTTCAACAAAGAAAGGAACTTAACGCTATGAAAAAGACCATTAAGCTCATTGACCTGGACTGCGGCCACTGCGCCGACAAAATCCAGAACGCCGTCCAGAAGATCGACGGCGTTACCAGTGTAACCGTCAACTTCCTGGGCCAGAAGATGGTGCTGGAGGCCCCGGACGAGAAGTTTGACAGCGTGCTGGCCGAGGCCAAGGCACTCATCAAGAAGATCGAGCCGGATGTGACGGTCAAAGCGTAACTGTGCGAAAACACCGGCTGCCGTTTGGTAGCCGGTGCTTTTGCAGGAAGGAGAGTATCAACATGACAAAAAAACAAAAACATTTGCTGGCCCGCATCATCGTGGCGGCGGTGCTGTTCGCCGCCGGTGGCCTGCTCCATCTGGAGGGCTGGGCGGAGTTGGGTGTCTACCTGGTCTGCTATGCGGTGATCGGCTGGGATATTGTCTGGAAAGCCATCACCAACATCCTGCATGGTCAGGTGTTTGACGAGAATTTCCTTATGACTATCGCAACAGTTGGCGCACTGATTCTGGGTGAACACTCCGAGGGCGTGGCCGTTATGCTGTTCTATCAGGTAGGCGAGTGGTTCCAGTCCTATGCTGTTTCCAAGTCCCGCCGCTCCATCACCAGCCTGATGGATATTCGCCCGGACTACGCCAACATTGAGAAAGACGGCAAGCTGATCCAAGTAGACCCGGAGGACGTGAAAATCGGTGACACCATCATTGTCAAGCCCGGTGAGCGCGTCCCGCTGGACGGCAAAATTATCAAGGGCAGCTCCACGCTGGACACTTCTGCTCTGACGGGAGAATCCATGCCCCGTGAGGTGGAGGCAGGCATGGAGGTTATCAGCGGGTGCATCAATCAGACCGGCATTTTAACCATCCAGACCACCAAGGAATTTGGAGAATCCACCGTAGCCAAAATCCTTGACCTTGTTGAGAACGCCAGCGACAAAAAGGGCCGCATGGAAAACTTCATCACCCGCTTTGCCCGGTACTATACGCCGGTGGTGGTATTCGCCGCCCTCGCTCTGGCAGTCCTGCCGCCGCTGGTAACGGGACAGGCGTTCAGTATTTGGATTTACCGGGCGCTGACCTTCCTGGTGATTTCCTGCCCCTGTGCGTTGGTGATCTCCATTCCGCTCAGTTTCTTCGGTGGCATCGGCGGCGCGTCCAAAATCGGCGTACTCGTCAAGGGCAGCAATTATCTGGAGGCACTGGCCTACACGGAAACCGTTGTGTTCGATAAGACCGGCACTTTGACAAAAGGCTCCTTTGCTGTTACAGAAATTCAAGCAAATGGCATGACGGACGAGGAACTTCTGGAACTGGCGGCGTATGCGGAGGACTACTCCAATCATCCGATCTCGCTGTCCATCCAAAAAGCCTATGGCAAGAAAATTGACAACAGCCGTATTACCGATGTGCAGGAGATCGCGGGGCATGGTGTCCAGGCGGTGATTGATGGTATGACGGTGCTGGCCGGAAATGCCAAGCTGATGGAGCGGGAGCATATTCCCTATACGGCCTCCAACGCTATTGGTACTGTGGTCTATGTGGCCTTTGATGGAAGATACGCAGGGTGTATTGTGATTGCGGATGAAATCAAGGCAGACGCGCCCGCTGCCATTAAGACGCTGAAAGCTGCCGGTATTCGCCAGACGGTCATGCTCACCGGCGATGCGGATGCAGTTGGGCAGGACGTGGCCCGCCGCCTGGGTCTGGATCGAGCCTACACCGAACTGCTCCCCGCCGACAAAGTAGACCGTGTGGAGGAACTGCTGGCACAGAAAAGCGATAAGGGGATGCTGGCTTTCGTGGGTGACGGTATCAATGATGCTCCTGTGCTGGCGCGGGCCGATGTGGGTATCGCTATGGGCGCTCTCGGCTCCGATGCGGCGATCGAGGCCGCTGATGTGGTACTGATGACGGATGAACCGTCCAAGATCGCCGCTATTATGCAGATCGCCCGTAAGACCATCCGCATTTCCAACGAGAACATCGTCTTTGCCCTGGGGGTCAAATTCCTGGTGCTGATCCTGGGGGCGGTGGGCCGCGCCAATATGTGGGCGGCGGTATTTGCGGACGTGGGCGTTTCGGTGATTGCCATTCTGAACGCCATTCGCGCCATGCGGGTCAAGCAGTTTGAAACTCCGGCGCAGGAGTAAAGCTATAACAGGAAATGCGCCGCACTTTCGTAAGCGCGGCGCATTTCTTCTATCAATCGGTAGGACAGGTGATCTCAAACAGCGCGTCAATGGTTCGGTGCAGCAGCTTCGCCTGGGTGGTGTCCGCCAAAGTATAGTAGACCTCTTTTCCATCCCGGCGGCTTTCAATGATCCCGCTCTTTTTCAGAATCCGCAGATGGTGGGATACGGCGGGGTCGCTCATTCCAACAGCGGCAGCGATGTTGTACACACATTCCTCGCTGTGGCACAACAGCCAGAGGATACGCAGGCGGGACGGGTCGCCAAGCTGCTGGAAAATAGCGGCGGTTGTCTGAAACCCGTCAGGAGGCGGCATCCGTTCCAGGACGCGCTCGATATTCTGCCCGTGATTGTGCGGAAGATGGTAGTGGGACATCCTATTACCTCCATTTCTGCCTCTATCATATCCTGTCCTTCCGTATCTGTCAAATGGTCGAAGATTGAGGATAGTCATGAACAAAGGAAATTTAATATCAAAGCCTGCCGCAAAGGAACTGGACGCACTTTCCGAGCTTCACAAGGCACTGGGTGACTATACCCGTATCAGGATTTTGTGGCTCTTGATGGAGCGGGAATGGTGCGTCAGCGAACTGGCGGGGGAAATGAAGATGACGGAATCGGCCATATCCCATCAACTCCGTATTCTGCGGAGCGTCCGGTTGGTGATTGGGCATAAGGTGGGAAAGAATGTGCTTTACAGTCTGGCCGATGAACACGTTAGATGGATTTTGGAAAAGACCTACGATCATATTTCGGAGCAATAGTCCCTGTTGAAAAGCGGGAGCATTAGGAGACACACCCCCAATGCACCCGCCCGCAGGATTCACTTACAGTTTTTCGTAGGAAACCAGCTCACTCACCGGGATGCGCGTTTCGCTGTGCCGCTCCGGGTCAGCGAAGTCCTCACCGGCATAGCCGATTGCTAGGATATTGACCGGCTCCAGGTTGGCGGGAAGGTCAAACTCCTTGCTCAACACATCCGGCTTGAAGTAGCACACCCATACGCTGCCCAAGCCCAGCTCCGTGGCCTGGAGCATCATGTGGTCGGTCAGAATGGAAGCGTCAATATCCCTGATCTGCTTCTGGTCAAAGGGCCGTACCCACGCCTTGTTGTGGTCGGCACAGACAATGATCGCCAGGGGCGCACCGTAGATGTTGGCGGCTTTGCCGATTTTCGACAGCCCGTCCTCGCTCTGGACGGCGATCAGGCGTACCGGCTGAAGGTTGGCAGCGGTGGGGGCCACATGAGCGGCCTCCAGAATCTTTTCCAGCTTTTCCGGCTCCACCTTCTGGTCGGTGTAGCTGCGGATGGAGCAGCGGATCTTTGCAATTGTGATAAAGTCCATAGTAAAACATCCTTTCTGATAAATTGATCATGGGCCATGTCAAGGCAACCATCTGAGACAATTTTAGCATAGTTAGAAATGTACGCAAGATTGCACTTTTTTGTAAGGTACTACCCAAAATGTAAGTCCTTTTCCGAATGAACATATCGTGATATACTTTTTGTTGAGGTGAGGTTATGAAGCAAACAAAATTCAACTGCCCTGTTGAGGCTACGCTTTCGCTGATCGGCGGGAAATATAAGCCGCTGATCCTCTGGCATTTGGTGGGACAGCCGCTGCACTATATGGAATTGCAGCGAAAAATCCCAGGCGCAACGCCTAAAATGTTGTCCCAGCATTTACACGAGCTTGAGGGATGTGGTATGGTGCATAGAGAAGTGATCCCGGAGAAGCCACCTAAAACGGTTTACTCTCTGACCGCATTTGGAGAGAGTATCATCCCGGTTTTGGATGCGATGTGCCAATGGGGAGCGAACTACTTAGACGGGCTGGACGTTCAGCAGCCGTGTTGCGGCGCTGAGGCATGATAAGAGGGGCATAGCTGTCAGTAAGCAGCTATGCCCCTCTTTTTGCGCTAACGGCTTGGACATTTCTTGGATTATCACCAGTATAGGAGCAGGAGATATCCTGAATATCATCGGATACAATACAAAATGAAGCGGCCAGTCGCTTGGCCGCTTCATTTTGTATTATTCAGCTTTTTCATGATACCGAGGATGTATTCCAGCGATTCGGAGTCCAGCTTTTTTGCCTCCGTAATAAATGCCTGGAGTGCTTCCGGGTGGGCGTTCCCCTCATCAAAAAATTCCTGGGGCGTCACATCCAAATACTCGCAGATGTAGAAGAAAGCCTGCATGGAGGGCAGGGACTTCTTGTTTTCGATGTTGTTGATATAGTTGTTCGCCTGCCCCAGCGACAGGGACATATCACGGGCAGATACACCCTTTTGCGTCCGTAGCTTTGCCAGCCGCTCTGGGAGAAAATCTTCATACATCGCCCTCACCTCCGCCTTGTATTAGATTGTACCTTATGTGATAGCCATATTCGCAAATTGAAAAAGGGTATTATCATTGACTTACTAAATTATATCTACTATTATCGAAATGGATAAAAGGTTATATCTATCCTTGTGTGTCGTCTTGCGACATCCTTGACCGTTGGAGCTGTGGCCGGGTATGTTGAAACAGAGCCACTCCAAACAGCAGTAGCAGGTCAGCCCATCAATATCAAACGGAGGAAAGACAGATGCAGAAAAAGACTTGTTGTGTCACAGGACATAGGGATTTGCCCCAAAAGGAGATTAACCGCGTAAAGGCGGCTCTACAGAAGGAGATCGAGAAGGCAGTCGCTGACGGCTTTACTTGCTTTATGAGCGGTTTTGCCGAGGGCGTGGACCAGTATTTTGCCGAGATCGTGCTGGAAATGCGGAAGTCAAATCCGGCGCTGGAGCTTGTGGCCGTGATCCCCTACCAGAAGCGGCTTGATAATCTGCGGCAAAAGAAGCGGACCTATGAGATATTGGAGGCTTGTGTAGATGTTGTTGTCATCCGGGAGGAGTATCAGCCCAGCGTTTACTCTCATCGCAACCGCTACATGGTGGAACACTCCGATCGGGTGATCGCTGTCTACGATGGTCGGGAAGAGGGCGGTACTGCGGGAACCATCCGATTTACCCATACACTGAAAAAAGAACTGCGGGAAATCCCGGCTGGAGAGATTATCGTGCCGGACCACCTGAAAAGATAAAACTGAATAGGATACTTCATCTGATGCGCTCACCGTGTGGTGGGCGCTTTTTTCTTTTCTGGCGGTTAAGGCAGCTCTGCCAGAAATTTTTGGGGGATAGAAAGTGCCATGATATGTCATTGTATCACGTCCATGATCCCGCCTGATGATCTATCCGAGCGTCTGTCGGGAGCAGAGATACAGAGTATGAAAGCCGGGATAATGGCGATTTTCCTAAATTTATGCGTTGCTAAAAGTGCCATAGTCTGGCCTGTCCTTTCAGGAGACCGCCAGATAGAATAGGCACATAAGGACGGGCTTCACGGTCTATCCACAAAAATATCGTGCCTGTTATGCATTAGGGCAAGGGTATCTCATATGGCAGTCCATCAACGCCGGATAAGGGCGGATAGATGGGCTGGCCGTAGGAAGTGCCATGCTCTCCTGTGCTGTCAGGCGTTTACGGGGCTATGTGCATTTCCGCACATGGCTCCGCCTTTTTCGTATATAAGGGGCTGTCGGAGTTCCTTTGCCAAAGTGCTGTCCCAGGCCGGCGAACACGGCAGGGAAACAGTCTGAACCATGCAAAAAGTCCTTCCCCGCTGTGTTCGGGAAAGGACTTTTTATGAGCTATGACACTTTAGAGACCGGCAGACGCATCCAGAAGCTCCGCAGGGAAACGGGGCTGGCGCAGGAGCAGTTGGCGGAACGGCTGAATGTCAGCACCGTCCATCTGGCGAAGATCGAGACTGGCAAGCGCGGCTGTTCGCTGGATATTCTGATTGACTTTGCCGCCTTTTTTAATGCCAGCCTCGACTATCTGGTGCTGGGGAAGGTCTCGGACAGCGAGGTGCGGGGGCGGCTGGACGCTGTTATCCGAACTTTGGCGGCTCTGTGGGAGGATATGTGACTGGTCGGAACAAGACCAGCGGCTGGTACTCCTGCGCCATAAGAATATCACCCGTTTTCTACTAAACTGGAACCATCAGCCGGGGCGACCCGCTGGTGTGGACTTTGAAAACTGAATATGCAGTCATCAGGAAGTCTTGGAGACAAGACCACGTTACTGTCTGGAATAGCCTGCACAGCGGAGCGCCACGATCCCCGGTTCCGGGAGGAGCGATCCATCCGACTGAAAATGCCAAGTTGCTCTTGGCCCGGCGATGACAACAGACAGCGATAATGATACTTCCGTAACTCGCGGCCCGGCCACAAAGAAGGCGGGGAGGTTAGACGCCTATGAGAGCAGCTTCGCAAGCTGACGAGCCTGATGATTCCCACGGTTCCGGGGTGTCGAGGACAAATTGGGATCAAAAACACGCTTTATGAAATTTTGTGGGCGGTCTGGATGCGGTGCTTACCGTATTGGGCCGCCCATTTACATACCAGAAGAAGGAGGTATCCATATGGACCGTAATTTTCACGATTTCCACCGCGGCGAGGTCTATTACGCCGACTTGAACCCGGTGATCGGTCATGAGCAGGGAGGCATCCGCCCGGTGCTTGTTGTCCAGAACGACACGGGCAATTACCACTCCCCGACCATCATTGTGATCGCCGTGACCAGAAGGACCTTTAAGAAACCCAAGCAGCCGACCCATGTGGTGCTGGATGATGCCCAGGGGCTTGCGCCGTCCCTGGTTATGTCGGAGGTCATCCGCACCATCGACAAGCGGCGGGTGCAGAGCTATGTGGGCAGGCTCACCGGGGAGCAGATGAGGCGGGTCAACGCCGCCCTCCTGGTGAGTGTCGGGCTTGATAAGGACTACGCTCCTGTTGCGGGAATGGAGGCATCCTGATGGACAAGCTCATCATCGACCCGGAGTTCCGGGACAAGATACCGCCGCTGACGGAGGACGAGTTCTCCCTGCTGGAGGAAAACATCCTATCGGATGGGGCGGTCTTTTCGCCCCTCATCGTCTGGGACGGCACGATCCTGGACGGCCACAACCGCTATGAGATCATCCAGAAGCACCCGGAGCTGACCTACGCAGTCCACAAGCTGTACTTTGCCAACCGCTATGAAGCCCTTTCGTGGATATGCAAGAACCAACTCGGCAGGCGCAACCTGACGCCCCAGCAGAAGAAATACCTGATCGGGCAGCGGTATGAGGCAGAGAAACAGGCGGTTGCCTTTCATGGAAACCAGCATACTGCATCTGGTGAAAGTGGTGCGGACAAAAAATGTCCGCACCAGAATAGCCGCCATGTTACACAATCCCGCATTGCAAAAGAGACAAACACTTCCGCAAGTTATGTGAGGGAGGCCGGGACTTTTGCTAAAGGTGTGGATGCCGCCGAAGAAGCCCTTCCCGGTATCAAGCAGGAAATACTCACAGGCACAATCAAGCCGACAGCATCGGCAGTAGCCGCTGTTGCAAAAGCTGACCCGGAAGAGCGCCTCAGACTGGCCGCCGATTTGAAGAAATCCAAGGATGATAAAGGCAAAAAGCCCCGGACTGCCTACCACAAAGCCCCGCCGACCACTTCCAGGAAGGCCGAGATGCAGAGGATCGCGGAAATATCGGCTGAGATGGAGCGGGACAAAGCCCCCAGCACCGAGGAGAATGTACTCTGTTCCCTGGATGGCGAGATCGTATCGTTCATGGAGCTTTTTGACCGCATCTTTCAGGAGTATCCCCGGCTTTTGTCGGACAGCCATTACAGGCCGAAACTCATCCAGATCATGCAGAAAATGAAGCAGTATATCGCAGACATCGAAGGAGGACGCACAGAATGAACAGCAAGGACCTTTTTTGCCGGGAGCTTCCCATCAACAGCGCAGAGCTGAAGATACCCCGCACTACTTATCAGCGTGAACTGAACGAGGACCGGGTCCGCAGGATCGCCGCCGAGTTCGATGAGCGCATCGCCAACGAGCCGAAGGTGAGCTGCCGGGACGGCCGCTACTATGTGTTCGATGGCCAGCACACCATCGCCGCCCGGAAACTGCTCAATGGTGGGCGGGACCTGTCCATCCGCTGCAAGGTGTTCTACGGCCTGACCGAGAGCGATGAGGCATTGCTGTTCGCCCAGCAGACGGGAGCCTCCGCCAGCCTGACCGCCGGGGCGAGGTTCCGGGCGCTGGTCTACGGCGGCGATGAGGACGCTATGGCGTTCCTGAAAGCAACGGAAGCTGTGGGCCTCTATGTGGACTACAAGCAGACCAGGGGTGCGAAGCGGCTGGCCTGCATCAGCACCGCTTTCGGCCTGTCCCAGAAGGTCGGGGGCGGGGTGTACCGGGAGGCGATGCAGGCCATCGTGGACGCCTGGAAGGGCGACCCGGACTCCCTCCGGGCTGAGACGGTGCAGGGCTTGGTGGAGTTCGTGGACCTCTATCACGGGGAGTACAGCCGCAAACGGCTGGTGACGCGGCTGCGCCAGGTAGACCCGGTGGTGATCTTCCGGGAGGGCCGGGCCATGACGAGCCTGCCGGGGTACAAGCGGTATCTCTACCAGGTGTACCGCATCTACAACGGCTCCAGCGCAAAGACCGCCCTGCCCATGAAGTTTTGAAAAACCTGGGAGAAGCGTCTGCCCTTTGGGGCGGGCGCTTTTCTCTGTTCTATGAAAGTTTGTCCTTTCCATAAGATGTTGAAAAGGACAGAACAGTTGGAGGTGCTTTGCCATGACAGAAGCGATGAAAGACATCGACCTCCGCAAGGTGGACAGATCGACGCTCCGTGACCGCAGCACAGTCCGCATTGACCCGGAGGCTCCCACGGAGGAGCGCATCCGGGCATGGATAGAACAGCTTGGCAACCCCTATGGCTATCTGGACGGCGGCGTGGTCGTGAAGCTGAGTTTTGCGGACAAAGGCGAGACCATCGAGGAGCGTATCAACTCCCTTTACCTTGCCGGGGCCTGACATCCTTAACAAACCGGGCGATCCGGCGCTACAATATGGCTGGGTCAAAAAAAGGAACTGCATCACAAGGCCAGCGGCTTTGTATTCCGTTCCCATACGGGACAGGGCCTTCGGTTTTCTGACACACAGATGACAAGGAGGTTCAAAATGTCCAATAAAATCTATAAGACCGGCATCTATGCCCGGTTGTCCAGAGAGGATGCTGACCGGCTGGAGTCCAACAGCATCCAAAGCCAGCGGGCCATCTGTCTGGCTTACATAGAGGGCCACGACGACCTTGAACTGGTGGACACCTACATCGACGATGGGGAGACCGGCAGCAACACGGACCGTCCCGGCTTTCAGAGGATGATCCAGGATATGCGTTCCGAGCGCATCGACTGCGCCGTCAGCAAGGACCTGAACAGGTTCTCACGGAACTATATCGACGCCGGGGACTACCTGGAAATGAACTTTCCCGCCAAGAACATCGAGCGCGTTGATGACAGCGAATACGACCAGTTCCTGGTGGCGGCAAGCCTTGAGAAAAGCCCAGACCTGGCGAGGCTTATCAATCTCTCCTTCAATATCAACCATTACACGGTGTTCCGTGACGTTTCCAACTTTGCTGGAATAGGAGAATATCATCTCCTAAATATCCGTGGCTGTCTGACTAAAACAGAACAGGAAACACTTGACTTCGCCAAAGTTGGCCGTGATCTGCTGTCCTCCGGCAAAGGGGTCCCCACGGAATACGGCCTGCTGTTTGAGAATGAAGAAGTACCGTTTCAGCAGGTCTACGACGGCACAACATTCCCACCATATCTCTATAACGACAACGAGGTCGCAACAGTGCATATGCACTACCAGGGAAAGTCCGAATACCTGTATCTGCCGGAGGAAGACGTCTCAATAAGAAAGCGTTAAAAAGGTTAGGCACACCATGCCGGGACGACTGTACGATGGAGATAGAAATCTTATCCTATCCGGATGACATCTGGGAGGATATACTGGAGCAGGCCTTTGATACAGCAGGTTTCGCTGCCGCCAACACGCTTGCCGGGGTACTTAGCAGAGAAGATTTAGACCTCTACAGCATATTGTATATTGCTGATGAAATCAGAAAACTGGCGGACCATTTTCATAACTTTATCATCATGGACGAAGCGCAAAATTATACCGATGTGGGAGAATACATAGCTCAGCATGAGCGCGGCTATCAGATTGGAGAATATATGGACGATTTTGCAGACTATTCAAAATTGGGCGAATACATTGCGCGGGAGCGCGATGGGATGTTTATGGGCAGTTGTTTTATCTGCATGGAGGATCGCTGCGATTTGGAAACGATTCTCCATGGAAGTAGCCTTGAAATAGAGTTAGGGGGATGTAGATGTTCAAAGCAAAATTGACAAAGGATACCGGGGAAAACGTCATAATAGAGTTGCCTCAGGACTATTCGCGGTTGACCGAAGCGATAGCCTCGTTAGGCGCCCGCCTGCGGCCGGAGCATATCTCTATAGATGGCAGCGGAGATGTTGTCCGGGGGGAGTTGATCCCCACCGGCGAGATTGGCGAGCACTTAATGCGCCTGTACCCGGAGGAGTACACTCTGGAGGACGCCAACGACATGGCGCATATCGTCACTCAGGCAAACGATCTCATCAAGGAGGACTTGGAGCAGAACATCCTCTACGACCAGTACCGCACGGCCCAGGAGCTGCGTGACGGTATTAGAAAAATGACCTATGACGCGGGAAGTGAAAGGAAATTCTACTACTTCCCGATCACCGGCAAGATTTGGGACACTGAATACGAGGGAGAACTCCCGGCGGGTGAACGGTTCCTGCTGGGTCAGTGGGGAGCAATCGCTGATGAATTCTCCAAGTATTCTCATAGGGATATTAACAATATGTCAGTGTACTATGATGGGGCTGGCGCAGAAAAACTGCTCCTGGCCGATTGGGGGGTGAGGATATTGAAGATACGTTATACGGCAGATTTGATATCCGCTTGACCGAACTTATGACGGAGAAAGAAGAAAAAAACTGCATGATTGGATTTGCGGTCAGAACAGCGATGGGCTTGGAAGGGCCGCTCAAAATACGCCAGGCAAAGGTGAGATATGATTATCTGATAAACGCGAAATTAAATAACAGCTCCAATCTTATGATGCCACAAAATCTCTCAATATTTCTATGGCGGTTTTATCGATCTTTTTTGAAAAGCCATGTCCGCTGTTTTTTATGATTTCAAGTCTGATATTCCTGCTGGGATTACTGTTTCTGTATGCATCAAAGGCTTTTTTTGAATAACTGACATTTACAATTTTGTCCTCTGCTCCGTGAATAATCAAAACATCGTTCTTATAGCTTTTGATTTCATCAAACGGCTCCATTTTCATAACATCTGCGGCGTAGCATTTTCCAAGTTTCATGGGGCCGCATCGGATGACTTCCGGCAAATGCTCAGGGTCAAATTTTGCAAACATCATCTTTCCCGCATTGGCATCATCCGGCATGCAAAACGCAGGATAAAAGAGAACTAATTTCTTTATAGGATATGTTTCCCTTGCCGCGGCCAGCGCGGAAACAAATCCCCCCTGACTGCACCCCATAACCAAAATGTGATTTTGGTCTGCATATTCCCGGCCCGCAGCGTAAGCGATTACGCTTTCTAAATCGTCAACTTCCGTTAATACAGACATTTCAGTAGTTAAGCCATCGCTTTTCCCTTTTATGACACTGCCTCCGCAAAAGTCAAAAGTATAGGTCAAGTACCCCATATCCGCTAATTCAATGGCATATTGTCTTACAGTATCCTGAAACGCCATAAAACCATGGCAGACGATCGCTATTGGTAAATGAATACCGGCTGGCCTATATTCCGTTCCGCGAATTGTGAGATGTCCCCTTTTGCATTCAAAGGGCGCTTTTGCTATGTGATGTTCTTCTTCCGCTTTTATATGAAACATAGTTTGTATCCTGCTTTCCAATGATTCAGCCATAAAACCGAGCCTAAAATTCTAATTTTTCAGTTTGCATCGTTGTGATGGGTAAGTATCTTTCAGGAAAGTATAGCATAACGAAGTGATCCAGTCAGCCGGACACAAATGATAGTAAAAGAGGTTTGTATGCCGCAACGGAAAGCGCTGCCCCACCATAGACCCATATCCGGCGCAGATGAAAATACGATACCAAATTGAATCCAAGCTGAAGGCGTCGACTGGGTAAACTGGGTGCTGGCGAACATCCTCCGCGACTGGTGAATTTGTTTACAGATACTGTTCGCCAGGCGTGGCAGGAGATGGGCCTGTTCGGCGCCAGCCACTACACTGGCAAGAATTAGGACTTTGAGGGCAGGGTGCTGGTGCTGAACCCCACAATACTCAAGGATACATACAAAACGCCTGATTACCAGTTGTTCCTGGCAGCAGGCGGAGAAACAAGAGCAGACCAATGAGCAGAAAATGACATAAAGGAGGACACCGTGCATATCAAAATCTATCAAGTCAAATCCGAGCGTGACCCTGACAGAGCTAAATTCATGGGCCTGTCCCAGAAGAAAGCGCCGGTTGATTCCAGCATCTATGACCAGGTATTCAGGGGAGATGTGGATTGTAAGAACCTGGAGGATGTGTTCACCATGCTCAACACCAGGGGACGCCATCTGTACCGCGGGCATCCCCTCTCCGTCTCAGACGTGGTGCTCACAGAGGACGGCGCATACTTCTGCGACACCATTGGCTTTAAAGAAATTCATTTTAACGAGGATTAAAGCCCACAAGCCGGACAATCTTCTACAGATTGTCTATGTGGAACCGAACCGAACACCGTTTACCTGCGAGGTGGGCAATGACCCGAAGTCCTTACAGCGAGCTGTGGGCGGTTGCATAGAACCCGTTTATTTGGGCAATGGCACTACATCATTTTCTTTGACTGGCCGGATGAGTACGGTGTCCAGTACGGCAGCTTCGACCATGTTGGCATTGTGGAAAAAGTGGAGGGCGGCAGGGTCTACACCATCGAGGGCAACTCCGGCGACGCTTGCGAGAGGAACAGCTACCCCATCGGCAACTACCAGATTTTGGGGTATGGAACGCCAAATCTGTTCTAAAATGCTTTCGGCTACCACTTGTCATAATGGACCCGGTCTTCCTCATAACCTCCGCGGGCTGGGAGATTTTTCTGGGATTCCTCCGGGTAGCCGAAAGCAATAATGGAGTGGGGCACGGCGCTCTCCGGCAAATCAAAAAGCTGGCGCTGGGCGGCAATTTTTTCCGCCTGGGGCCAGGTGCCCAGCCATACTGAGCCTATGCCCAGGCCGTGTGCGGCGAGGATCATGTTCTGTGCGGCGATGGAGCCGTCAATGACCCAATAATCTGGGGCGCGCTCAAAAGTGCGGGTCATGTCGCCCAGCACAAGAATTCCAAGGACAGCGCCCTTTAGAGGTTGGGCAGCAGAGCCGTTGCCGTCCGCCATTTTGCAGAGAGTATCCCTGTCGCGGACTACCAGGAAACTCCACGGCCTGGCGTTTACCGCACTTGGGCCGGACATACCGGCTGTGAGAATGGTATGCAGGTCCTCATCAGAAATTGGCTGGGATGTGAACTGGCGTACACTGCGTCGGGTGGAAATCGCGTCGATAATATTCATAGATAAAGCCTCCTTGTTGAGCTAAGTATAGCATACTCAACAAGGATGGCGCAAACAAAAAATAGATAGACAAGGAGAAAATTATAATGGAAAACATAAGGACAATGGCCATTCAGATGCCCGAGGAAACCTATCAGCGGCTGAAAGCCTATCTCAAGCGCCATCAGCTCAAGCAGAAGGATTTTGTCACCCGGCTGGTACAGGCGGAGGTGGAAAAAGATGACATCGCCGCGCCGGAGGGGGGCAGTGAGTAGGCAAAAACAGTTGCTTTTTAGATCGGATTCGGGTATAATG
Organism: Acutalibacter intestini; assembly: GCF_034334985.1. Classification (NCBI taxonomy): domain Bacteria; kingdom Bacillati; phylum Bacillota; class Clostridia; order Eubacteriales; family Acutalibacteraceae; genus Acutalibacter; species Acutalibacter intestini. The sequence continues at coordinate 482,481 of NZ_JAWXXL010000001.1, forward strand.
ATAACAGAAAGAAGGTGGACGCCATGAACAAAGCTGCGGCGGAGCTTTCGCTTGCCAATGATTTCATCTTCGGCGAGGTGATGCGCCAGCCTGAGAACGTCAAGCCGCTGCTGGAGGCGGTTTTGGAGAAGAAAATTGCGGAGATCACCTATATCGAGAAACAGCAGGATATTAAGGACGGCATCAACCTGCATGGCATCCGGCTGGATGTGGTTCTGGCGGACGCGGACGAAACCCGGTATGATATCGAAATGCAGACCGGCCATGCCTATGATTTAGAGCGGCGCATCCGATTCTACCAGAGCAGCAGACCGCAGGACGCTGGAACCTGCTGAGAGCTACCGGCAGCTCAGAGAAAGTTACATTATTTTCATCTGCACGGACGACTACTATGGCCGGGGACTGGCACTCTATATGCGTAAGTCTGTGATCGACGGCGCTGAAGATTTGTCGTATGAGGACGGCTCTCATGCCTACATTCTGAATGCCGCGTTTACGGTTAGGAACATGAGCGAACCGGCGCTGGAGTTTCTGCGGTATGTCAACGCGAGGTATCGAAAGCTGGCAATTGACATTTCAGGCTCGGAGTATTTATCGCAAATAGACCGGGCGGTGGAGGACATAAAAGCCGACAAAGGAAAGGTGGAGAGGCTGATGACGCTGGCGGCTAAATTGAAGGATGAACGGTGGATTGGGCGGCAGGAAGGGATTGAGAAGGGCACAAGTGATACTAAGACTGGTATAGTCAAACGGATGCTGGAGCGGCATAAATCTCTGGAAGAAATTGCCGATATTTGTGCCCTGGATCTGGATGAAGTCAAAAAAATCGTGGAAGATGAGTAGGATATCATCCTGCGAAACGGCCGCTTATAAAAGTGGCATCTTTATAAGTCAGAGTTCCAATGAGGGTGTTTTAAAACCCCGTAAAGCCGCATAACTACTAGGGCAACACCGCACCATTCTAAGCACCGTCTTGCTTGCAGATTTTCCGTGATAGAGCACAGCTTTCGCTTGTCAATGGTGAGATGGACGGCGCTCAATCTGTACCCTCTGAAGAAAAATCTGACTGCCCAATACGGTACTTAGAATTCTGCGGTATTGCCCTAGGAATTTTGGCCCTGGCCGATGGCATCTTTTAAGCTTGGTAAGGCCATGCGGAGTGTCCTTATAGGATTTGAGTGTCCTTGGGGGACACTCCGCATTATTTTTGCTCAAAATCCTATACGGCAATCCGCTCCGGGGAGTAGTTGACGGCTACTCCCTTTCTCGTCCCCATGGTAATCTCCTCAGCCGGGACTTTTCCGGCGGTCAGGGACGGAGAAAGTGCCGATATAGTTGTAATAGTTGGTGATGTGCTAGGTGGTAATACCGTCCTGCTTTTCCGCATGATACACGTCGATGTGGTCGGTCAGCTCCGCCACCATGCGCTGGGTGGTCTCGGTGGTGTTGGTGTACCGCCGGACCGTTTCAAGAAATGTGTCAACGTCCACCCGCTGGACCTCGCTCTTTTTCAGCTCCAGCCGCGCACCCTGATCCGCTTGGCGTTCTCCCCCTGCTCCTGCTCGTACCGCTGGGACATTTTTGCAAATCGGGCGTCGCTGATTTTCTGGCTCACGTTCTCCTCGTAAAGCCTCTCGAAAAGCCCGTCCAGCTCCTGCTGCTTCCTGGCCCGCTCATTCTCGTCACTTTCACAAAACGGCCCATCATGGCCTTGATGAAATCGTCCTCGTACTCGTTGACGAAACAGGCCAGCCGGTTTGCCTCGTACAGCGCCACCCGCTCCAGAAATTCCAGCCGGAAGTGGGGCTTGGAACACTTCCGCAGGCCGGAATTCTGGTTCTGACAGCTCAAGAATTTAATAGCGTGATTGCCCTGGTTAAAGTGGAAGTTGAGGCTGCCGCCGCACTCCGGGCATTTGAGAACGCCGGAAAATGCGCTTGGCTCCTGGGTGACGGTGGGCCGCCTTCGGCGGGTCCCCTTTTTCAAGGTCTGCACCTTTTCCCAGGTGGGCCGGTCTATAATGGCCTCGTGGACGTTGCGGAAGATTGCCCGGCTCTCCTCCGGGTTTTCAATCCGCTTTTTGATCTTGTAGGACTTGAAGTAGGATTTGGAGTTAATCACGTCCCTGCAATACTCCTGCAAGGTGAGGATTTTCTTGATGGTGGTATGCCCCATTTGGTGGGCTCCACGGTGCTCTTGGAACCGCCCCGGCTGGTCCCTTTACTCCGCCAGTAGTAGGTGGGATTGAGCTCCAGCGCGGCGGCGGTTTCCGCCAGCCCGCAGCCGTCCAGGGCTATTTGATAGATACACCGCACAACCTCGGTGGCCCCCGGGTCGATCATCCAAAAGCGGGGGGCCTCCGGGCTCTTGATGTAGCCATAGGGAGGCGGAGATAGCGGTGCGCTGGAATAGCCTTTCATCTTGTTCACGATCCGGCGCTTCTTGGAAGTATTGCGGGCGTAGTAATCGTTAGTCAACCTTAGAATCTGTTTAGCATCTATTTAAGAGCAGACGAATAAAGGCAAGAGAAAACATTTGAAAAGAGTTCTGTAATTTACGTTCGCAGTTTTTCCAGAGTCTCCGACATTTGTCGAGCCAGGCAAAAGAGCGCTCCACAATCCAGCGCTTTGGCAGGACAGCAAAAGTATGGAGCTCATTGCGCTTAACGACCTCAACCTCCGCACCAGAAAGATCCTTGATTGAGTTTGCAAATGTTTCTCCGGTGTAGCCTCCATCTGCCATAATCTTTTTGAGCGCAGACAGATGGTCGGTTAC